>CABQND010000033.1 GCA_902465495.1 uncultured Eubacteriales bacterium | reverse complement strand
AACTCATTTCCGTACAATCTAATAATTCTTTGTCCAAACTTTGGGGTTCACTTCAAAAAGCAGTCCTTTTATTTTTACAAACAATTCGTAAAGGAAACGCTCGAAAAATTCAATCGGTAAAAACAGTAAGCCGCGGTTTCGCAGAGTATGTGCAAAACCGCGGCTTTTTTGCTGTCGTCTATTCATGGTTTTACGGGGAATACGGTTACGCGCAATTTGCTCGCCCCGTAGGGACGGAGGGTAAGCGTTTGCGCGCAATCGGAAATGTGTCCGACGCTTTGCGGAGAAGGGGTGAACAGAAATTGTCCGCTTTCCGTATGTGTCGTCTTTTTATATAAATCGTCGCACACTTCGATTTTATTGCATTGTTCGAGCGACCATTCGGGTGCTTCAAAGGCTTGCACGCGGATCGACGGAAGGTCTTTATTTAGGTTAAACCCCGTTTGCGTGCCTGGGACAAACATCGTTTTGTTGCCGCGCTTTACCGCGTAATTCCATTTGTCGTTCGCATAAATGTTATAAGCGGGGAACGTTTCCGAAGAGCGTTTTTCGTTGCGGTCGCGTTCCCGCTTTCCTGTAAGGCCATAGCAGTAAACAAGCGGGCCTTTGGAAAAATAAATTCCGTCGTTCGTTTCATGTTCCTGTACGGAACTTTCAAACATGATTTTAATGCGGCAGTCTTTTGTGATTTGCAAGCAAGCGAAACCGTTTTGCGGCTGAACTTCCGTATCGGCTCCGTCTTTTACAACGGTAAATTTATCTGCCCAACCGGGAATGCGAAACAGAAAGTCGAAAGGCTTTTTCGTTTGTATATCAAACGAAATGCTTTCCCGGAAAGGATAGTCGGTATCTTCTTGGATATATATATCGTCCGTTTCGAAGGTGCTCGCGCCGTACAGAACTGCGTAAACAGCGTTTCCGTCTTTTTTCCACATATTGAGTACGTAATTAGGCAAAAAACGGTTTACGTTTCCGGGGCAGCATTCCGTTCCGGGATTGGGGCGGTAAGACATCCATTTGCTGCCCCTATGGAAATAATTATGGTTGGATTGATAATCTGCGATCACCTGATTTGCGCAGGAAAAATATTGTAACCCGCGGAAATCTTCCAGAACCGAACCCATGCCCGCATTAAATATGCACCGTTCCGTGAGGTCGGCGTATTTTCCCTTTTTTGTGGCGTCGAACAAATACATGAGCGACCAAGTGTAGTCGGATATGTCGCAGGTTTCGTAACTTTCCATACAGTTATCGGAAAGCAAAAATTCGTTGCTGCAATGGCATCCGCCGGGGAGCATGAATAAACGCTCGAGTTTATCGTAGGCAGATTCGGATGCCTGCAAGTATTTTTCTTTTCCAGTATAACGGTACAGGATCGCGCCCAGTTTTGAATATTCGTTGTATGTAACCCCGTGGCAATAGGGCTTTTTGGAGGAAAGGCCGACTTTGTCGCAATTATCGTCTGCGCAAGATTGATTGTAGGAAATGTAATCTTCTTCCGCCATTTGCAACAGCTCTTTTTTTCCCGTGCGGGCATACAGCCATAACATGATTTCGATATTCGTTATATCGCGCAGTTTGTCGTGGCGGGCAGAGCCACCGAGGTAATGTTCCGTAAGGGCACGCAGAAGTTTAACGTCGTTGTTTTGTTCGTAGAGAGCCATGCAAGCTCGGAAAAATACGGTATGCGGCCAACGGTTCCACCCGTCTGTCTTTTTTAAGGCTTGCGGCCCGAGGTATCCGTCCGGATCGGGGGCATTTATAACCGAATATATTATTTTTTCAGTGCGGCGGAGTGCGCATTCGTCCTCTAACAAGATCACGCAACGAGTGAAACCGTCGAGCCAGTAAGCAGTTTGTTCATATACCCACCATTGGGGATTTTCATTCTCTTCCTGCTCTGCGTTGTTTCCCCACCAGATGCGATCAAAGGGAAATCCTGCGTTTTCTATATGCCCCGTAAGTCCGTTCATCTGCGTTTCCAAAAGTTCGGAAAGGATGCCGCGAGGGCAGATTTTTATTTTGTTCTTTATGCTATTCACTAGAATGCCTCACTTCGTTTACTTTATAAGTTTATTGTAATAGAGGGAATTCATTTATTCGTCCTATCGCAAACGATATTTATTTCAAAAAGAACGAAGTTGCAAATATACATGAGTTTCGTTGATTTTGAAATAATTTAGTTTCAATTTGAGTTGATAGCGAAACGTTCTTATGATAGGATAAATACAGAACATAAAAGCGTGGAGGGAAAAATGAATACCGTTAAATCGCTTGGCGCAATGATCGATTGTTCGAGGGATGCCGTATATACGAAAGAAACATTAAAAGAATTTTTTGCTTTGCTTTCTGAAATGGGATATACGAATGTACAATTATATACCGAGGATACGTTTGAGGTGAAAGGAGAACCGTATTTCGGTTATTTACGCGGCAAATATTCAAAATCTGAAATGAAGGAGCTGGATCGTTTCGCCGCAGAAAACGGACTGGAATTGATTCCGTGCATCCAGACATTAGCGCATTTAGGCGGAATTACGCGCTGGGATGAATATAGGCCGTATACCGACATTGACGATATTCTGCTTATAGGGGAAGAGCGCACTTATACTTTGATCGAAAATATGTTCAGAACGTGTTCGGAATGTTTTACCTCCCGCCGAATCAATATCGGCATGGATGAAGCACATATGGTGGGATTGGGCAAATATCTTGATAAGCATGGCTTTACGGACAGGCTTACGCTTCTTTCCGAGCATTTGCGGCGCGTGCTTTCCATTGCAAAGAAGTACGGCTTTCGCCCGATGATGTGGTCGGATATGTTTTTCAGACTTGTCAACGGCGGAACATATGGAATGGGCGGGGAAAATCTGCTTCCCGAAAATGTAGAGGCGCTCGTGCCGGAGGGCATCGACCTTATCTATTGGGATTATGACAGCAAGGATGAGTCTCATTATAAGTCCATGATTTCAGCGCACAGAAAACTCAAACGAAATGTCGTATTTGCAGGCGGCGTTTGGTCTTGGAGCGGATTTGTCCCTGATAATGATTTTGCAATCCAAGTGAGCGAAACCGCGATGCGCGCCTGTATTGCCGAGGGCGTGGAAGATATATTTTTCACCTGTTGGAAGGATGACGGGGCTGAAAGTTCGCTGTTTTCATCGCTCCCTGCGTTGATGTGCGCCGCCGAATTTTCCCGCGGCAATTTCGACAGAGAAAGCATTGCCGCAAAATTTTATCAAATAACGGGGATTTCCTTTGAGGATTTCATGTCGATCGGGAAAATGAACCTTAAAAAGGAAAATATATTGGCGAATCCCTGCAAGTATATGCTATACAGCGATCCGTTTTTGGGTATCTTTGATTTGACCGTTCGGGAAGAAAAGCAAACATTTGCAGATATTGCAAAGGACTTGCAAAATCTTTCGGACGGAAAATTCGGATATATGTTCGATATGCTTTCCGCGCTTTGCCGCGTAATGGAAATAAAATATACGCTCGGCGTAAAAACGCGCGCGGCATACGAAAAAGGAGATAAAAAGGCGCTTACCGGAATAATAGGTGACTATACAGAGTTAGAGAAGAGATTGCTTGATTTTTATGAAAAATTCCGCACACAATGGGGGCGGGAATGCAAACAGAACGGGTTTGAAAAGCATGATATCCGTATCGGCGGGTTACTGCTGCGGATTCGGGATTGCTATAGAATCCTGCAAGATTATTGCGACGGCAAGATTGCAGAAATTGCGGCTCTGGAAGAAAAAGTATTGCCGTTCAGACCGAACGATTTGCCCAAAAAAGTTACTTATTACAACGATTGGATGAGTACGGCCATGATCAAACCGAAAATGTGATCGGGGCGTGTTTAGGTTCGGTTTCGCCTATCGTGAGAGGAAAACATTATGAAGAATGAATATCTTTCTTGCCGACGTATCGGAGTGTGCGCTCCGAGAACGTATTATGTTCCGTTTACGGAGGAGCAAGAAATCCCGTTTAAGGACGGAATTATCGACCGCGAAAAAAGTAACAGGTTTGTATCTTTGGACGGTGTTTGGAAAATCGGCGCTTGTCAACGGTTGCAGGATGCGGATATCGGCGCAACTTTGCATAGGGAGATTCCTGTTCCGTCTTGCGTGCAGATGCATGGTTACGATTATATTCAATATATCAATAACCGCTATCCTTTCCCGTTCGATCCGCCGTTTGTACCGCAGGAAAATCCAACTTTTCATTACCGCCGTACTTTTGAATGGGAAAAGACGGACGAAAAATGTTATATTGTATTTGAAGGGGTTGACAATGCCTTTTATTTATTCGTCAACGGCAGAGAAGTCGGTTTTGGGCAGATTTCTCATGCTATGAATGAGTTTGATATTTCTGATTTTATCCGCACGGGAGAAAATACTCTCGATGTCATTGTCCTTAAATGGAGCGCTGGCAGCTATCTTGAATGTCAGGACAAATTTCGCTTTACGGGCATTTTCCGCAGTGTGTATCTGCTTTGCCGTCCGCAAAAACATATCACCGATTTTAAGATATCGACGGACTATAGGGACAATCGAGGCAATATAACTGTCGAAAACTTGAGCCAAATAGCTTTTTCTTTTAGCGCGGCAGGCAAAGAAGGACAGGTGTACCCGGGTGAGCGCGCCGAAATTTTCATCGAAAATGCCGAGCCGTGGAGCGCGGAAACGCCGTATCTCTATGATGTTGTGCTGTCGGCAAACGGAGAGAAAATATTGCAGCGCGTGGGGCTGCGCCGCATCGCCATTGAAAACAGTGTATTCAAGCTGAATGGCAAACCTATAAAGCTCAAAGGGGTCAACCGCCACGAAATGCATCCCGAAACGGGGGCGACGGTTAGTGTAAAGGACACTATCGCAGATTTGAAACTCATGAAATGGGCGAACATCAACGCCGTAAGGACGTCGCATTATCCCGATATGCCGCAATTTTATGAGCTGTGCGATGTTTTTGGCTTGTATGTCATGGATGAAGCCGACGTCGAAACACACGGCGTATGTACGTCGCAAGGCGGGTATGATGTTCCGCTCTGGCAAAAGTATGCAAACATAGGTATTTTCGACGAAGGGGTGCTCGACCGCGAGATCAATCTTTATGAGAGAGATAAGAACTTTACCTGTATTCTCATATGGTCTTTGGGCAACGAATCGAGTTACGGAAAAATGTTTTACGCAGGGGCGGATTATATCCACGCAAAGGATACGCGCCCGATCCATTACGAAGGACTATTCCAAACGGACAGATCAGAATATTATACCGGCCGTGTGGATATAGTCAGCCGTATGTATCCGCCGATTTCAAGTTTTGAAGAGTATCTCGCCGACGAAAGGGAGGCGCGGCCGTATGTATTGTGCGAGTATTCCCATTCGATGGGGAACAGCAACGGCGATATGAACGACTATTGGCGCGAAATCGATAAAAACGATCGTTTTATGGGCGGTTTTGTATGGGAATGGTGCGACCATGCTGTTAAAACGAAAGATGGATTTTTGTACGGCGGCGACTTTGGGGAAACGGAACACGACGGCAATTTTTGTGTGGACGGGTTGGTGTCGCCCGACCGAAAAGTAAAGAGCAATCTCTTGGAAGTAAAGGCGGTATATGGAGGGAAACGGGAAGAAAGCGTTGTTTTTCCCTCCTGCGGATTATCGTCGCTTGACGGCAGAGAAGGGGAACCTGTCGCGGTTCGGGTCGGTGAGAACGGTGAAATTTTCGGCATCGGAAATATAAAGTTTGCCGTACCGATGAAAATACAGATTTTACGCGCTTATATCGACAATGATATGTTTGTAAAAGAGAAGTGGGAATCGTTTGAAGGATATCGGCAAGAGATCTATAGAAAAGAAGTATTAAAGAACGGAACTATCGTATTAGAAGGGAAACTTGTCAAGAACTGTTTTGAGCCGTTTCTGTCTTTTACTCTTTCGATTACTCCCTTTGCAAGCGGAACGGACATTGCACTCTCATATAAGATAGCGCCATATATTGAATATTTTCCGCGGATAGGATTGGAATTTGCCCTTGACGGGCAAGATTTAGCATTTACCTACGAAGGTTACGGCGAAACGGAGAGCTACACCGATAAACATATGGCAGTCGAATATGGTATATATCGATCATCGGCACAGAAAAATTATCCGCATCCGATAAAACCTCAGGAATCCGGCAGCCATTTTGCTTGCACAAGACTTAATCTCGGGGATATGGAGATAACGGCCGAAAAGCCGTTTAGTTTCAATGTTTGTCCTTATTCTACTGAAATGTTAATGTATACCGCCCATGATTTTGAGCTTAGAGAAACGGGAAAGGTGTATATCAATTTAGATATAGCTATGAGTGGAGTGGGAACAAACTCTTGTGGGCCGGAACTGGACGAAAAATACAGAGCATCAAAATAAGGACATAATGTTTTCCGTATTTTAATAGACAGGCACGTTAAGAATGATAAAAATGTATAGAGAGGCATACATCGGAATTGATCTCGGCGGCACGTTCGTCAAATATGGGCTTGTCGGCGAGGGCGGAGAAATTATCGAAAAGGGCAAAGTTCCCACACCCGCGGGGTGCGGATATGCGGAAACGGCGGAAGTTATTGCGTCCGCGGTGCGTGGGCTTGCAAAGTCTGGCGCGTCGGTATGTGGTTTAGGTATCGGCTTCGAAGCATATGCCTCGGCAACGGCTCTCATACGGCAGACGAAACGGGCAATGGAAAAGGACAGGCAAAGTACCCTGTGGCTGTTATGCAACGGGGATGGTGTATTCGGGCGATTATTTTTATCTCATATGCTATCACGATAAGTACGGCGATGCGGCGAATTACCGAATAGACCGAATGGATGGCGTGCAAGCGGAGAAACAGAAGATTACATACAACGCCCGGTTCGCTCGTTTTGACATCAATGCCTACCGCCGTGAAATCTTCATTTATTGAAAATATCACAAAAAGCCTTCTATCAAGACGTTCCGACCGGAGAGAGGACGGATAGTATTGCACCCGGAAAATCCGCGGATGAAAGATATAATCGTGCAACCGGAAGAATGCAAAGTGCTGGGAGTAGTGGCCGGGTGCATACATAAGTTTGCGGTGTAAGGACAACGAAAGCTGAAAGGCAATTTTTCAAAGCGGCACCCCCGAACCGACCGATAAATTGCCTGAATGACACTTTTTAGTCATACAGGGGAAAGGAGTCAAGAAGAATATGGCGAAGAGAACGGAATTGAAATGCCCGTATTGCGATACGGTGCAGATGCGGGTGAAGAACTGCAAAGAGGCGGAGCTGCTCTGCCATAACTGCGGTGCGTCATTACGGACGGGAACAAGCAATATGTCTTTGATCTGCACGACACGCACGGGGATAAACGCTATCGCAGGCTCATATTTCCCATGCGCCGTCTGTTGTACGGTCTGGACGAGCTGAATGGGACGGAGATAGCGGATAGCAGCCGCAGAGATTACAGCAAGGTATTGTCGGGCGTGGCACAGTACCTCGATGAAAACGGCTATTTCACGGCAGACGAGCAGCGTAACACATTGCTTGCGGAGGGCGTGGCGTACTCCTTATACAGCAAGACAGGCTTCCCGAAGGACGGCAATATCGCTCTTCGCGGAATGCCGTATGAGCTGGATGAAAACGCGAGGCTGTTCAAAGAGGTATACCTTCTTACCGAGCTTGCGAAAGAGGACGAGATAAAAAAGCGGTGTATTCCGCAAGGAATGCACCGCAGGTGAGTTCAAAAAAGTTCTTGAACGGTTTTGATAAAAGATTCATTCGGGAAATGTTTTATGTTCCCAGTAATAAGCAAGGCGTGGCAATGTTTCGCAACCTCATAAAATTTTTTATCGGCAGGGTCTGCAAAAGGTATATTCGAAACAGGCGGCACGATGTTCAAAGAATGCGCGCGGATAAATTGCAGGATAACATCGACCTGGTTTGGCTCAAAGCGGAACTTGGGGCGATGCAAAACCGTCTCGTATTCCGCGAGGATACGTTCGTCAACGCAAAGCTGCAATTCCCCGCTCAAAAACCGCCTGAAAATCTGTGCGGGTTTGCCGGAAGGGGACAGTAAAGCGGAGACGAGGATATTCGTGTCGAAAACGACGAGCATGGCTTAGTCTCCTTTGCGGGCGGCATCGATTTCCGCTTGAATCTCCTCATCGGACAGCCCGTTCGGAAAATTGGAGACAGATGCCTTTTGCAGAGCGGAAAGAGCGGTCTGCGCTTCCATTTGCTGGACGCAGTTCAGAACGGTTTCAAAATTATCTTCGTTGATGTTCAGCAAAATCGCGGTCGGCTTGCCGTTGTCGGTAATGATGGCTTTATTCCCTTTCGCAACGCTGCTCAATACACTTTTCGTATTGTTGCTGAGTTCGCGGATACCGTAAAAATTCATAGGACACCTCCATATCTATCTAACAATAGTATATACTATTGTTATTCATTTGTCAATACAAAAAACGAAAAACTGGAGATCGGATGAAACACCTGTTTGAATTTGAACCGTTTGGGTTCGGGCATCAACAGGTATTTTGCTTATTAACAGTGTTTTAAGCGGGATTATAGGGAGATAAGCGGTAATTTCCTAATTATGAAATCAGACATCTGTTGAACTTTAGGGACGGCAACAGATGTTTTTTGTTTATATCGGGTAATAAAAGTAATAATGTGGCAGTAACTTTATCGTATTAGAAAAACTTATGTTAGAATAAATGTAAGCATTTATAAATAAGGAATGCAAATATCTGAAAAAGGTGGTATAATGAATGGGAGGCGGAGGAGTTCCGAGCGGCGGCGTGGCGATTGTAGAAATATCTGAACAAAGAAGCTTAAAGATCTGAAATGCGTTCTTGTGAAATATGCGGGTATCCTGTCGTCAATTACACAAAATAGAGCGATAAAGAAAACGCTTATAAGACCGTACACTTTTTTACCTATGATTGGTTGTTTGACAAAGTATATGACAGAGCAAGCGAATCGGCGGAAAAACTGAAACAATATTATGCGTTGATTTCACCGGATTTCAGTATGTATACAGATATGCCGAAAGCGTTGCAAATCAATAGTGTTTTCAAAAACAGATGGTGCGGTGCGTATTGGCAAAGCCTTGGTTTGCGCGTGATTCCGACGATCAGCTGGGGCGATGAAAGCAGTTTCGATTTTTGCTTCGACGGAGTGGAAGAGGGGGCAACGGTCGCCGTTTGTACATATTATCGAGAGAATTGTGAAGAAGAATTTATGCTCGGTTATAATCGGATGTTAGAAGTGATCAAACCGCAATCAATCCTTTGTTATGACGAGCCGTTTTCTTCGATGAAAGGAAATATAAAGTCTTTTTTACCGACAACGTATGAATGGACAAAATCGCTTGGGTGGCAGGATCAAGCTAAGTTTTATATGGAAAAACATACAAGAAATATCATTCAGAAATGAATAGTTCGAGTCTGAACAAAAAAGTGCCAAAAATATCTTTTTTGTTTACGCTTGCCAACGGAAAAGAGAGGTTTTCACCTCTCTTTTTTCGTTGGTCGCCCCTGACGATTGGGGAGAAATGACGTTCGGTGAGGTGCGCGGCGGCGAAAGCCGCGCGCGCCAAACTTTGCGGCGCAGCCGCCGGCGGTTCTTTACTACGATGAGCCGTTCTCTTCCTTGAAAAGGAATATAAAAACTCTTCTGCCTGCGGCGTACGAATGAACAAAATCACAAGGGTGACGGGATAAAGCAAAGTTTTACGCGGAGAACCAAGCGAGAAATATCATGTCAAAAAGAGACAGTTCGGGCCTGAACAAAAAAGGGGTAAAATATCTTTATCAATACTGAAAAATAATTGACAGTAACAGGTTTCTGTGCTATCATATCTTTGCTGAATGTAATGAATCTTGCAGATGCAAATATCTGACCGCTTGCAGAATTTTTTGCAAGTCATCGCCATACGGACAGGCGGGTCAACTGCCGGGCGTGTAAAATCGCGCACGTGGTATTTACCACATTATTGATTGAGTTAAAAGCTCAAATTTTATAAGTTGATTACTTTATAATCAAAGCTTACAAAGCATCACTTGTGAAACGGTCAATAAGAGTAGTGAAAGTATTTGCATAGGCATACTTACTCGAAAACAGAATGCGTGAATGAACGGGAAAATTCCGCTTCATTGCTTACGGGCGACTTTACAGACAATGCTTTGGCGGCATTGCCTGTATTTTTTTATTGCGAGGAAAACATGAACGAAAGAAACCAAAAACGCGCACCTCTATATGAAGCGCTGGAACGGTTGCGGCGGCAGCGCGTGGTGCCTTTTGACGTGCCGGGGCACAAGCGCGGGCGGGGCAATCCCGAACTTGTGGCTCTGCTGGGCGAAAAATGCGTCGGACTCGACGTAAATTCCATGAAGCCGCTGGACAACCTGTGCCATCCCTCCTCCGTCATCAAGGAAGCGGAGGCGCTCGCGGCGCAGACCTTCGGCGCGCAGGACGCCTTCTTTATGGTCGGCGGTACGACATCTTCGGTGCAGAGTATGATCCTTTCCGTCTGCAAGGAAGGGGATAAAATCATATTGCCGCGCAACGTGCATAAGAGCGTAATAAACTGCCTGATTTTGTGCGGAGCCATTCCCGTGTACGTCAATCCGGAGGTCGATCAAAGGCTTGGGATTTCTCTCGGCATGGAACTTTCTCGCCTGGAAGAGGCGATCAAAGCGAATCCCGAGGCGGTGGCGGTTTTTGTCAATAATCCCACCTATTACGGCATCTGCTCGGATCTTCGCGCGATCGTGAAACTTGCGCATTCGCACGGACTGAAAGTTTTGGCGGACGAAGCGCACGGAACGCACTTTTATTTTCACGAAAATCTTCCCGTCAGCGCAATGGAGGCGGGTGCGGATATGGCGGCCGTTTCCATGCACAAGTCGGGCGGAAGCCTGACGCAAAGTTCGCTTCTTCTGCTCAATAAAGGGATCAATGCCGATCATGTGCGCCAGGTCATCAATCTGACGCAGACGACGAGCGCGTCGTATCTTTTGATGGCGAGCCTGGACATCAGCAGGCGCAATCTGGCTCTGAACGGTCACGATTCCTTTGAAAAGGTAATGAAAATGGCGCAGTACGCCCGCGACGAGATCAACGATATCGGCGGCTATTACGCCTACGGCAAGGAGCTCATCAACGGCACGAGCATTTACGATTTTGACATAACCAAGCTCTCCGTTTATACGCGCGACATCGGGCTTGCGGGAATCGAAGTTTACGATATTCTGCGCGATGAATACGATATTCAAATCGAATTCGGCGATATCGGCAATATGCTGGCGTATATTTCCATCGGCGACCGTATTCAGGATATCGAGCGTTTGGTCGGGGCGCTCGCCGATATCAAGAGATTGTACAGCAAGGACAAGGCGGGGATGCTCGCCAACGAATACATTGCGCCGCAGGTCGTGCTTTCGCCCAAGGCCGCGTTTTATTCGGATAAAAAATCTCTTCCCCTGCGCGAAACGGAGGGGTACGTCTGTGCGGAGTTCGTCATGTGCTACCCGCCGGGAATCCCCATTCTCGCGCCGGGCGAGCGCATCACAAAAGAGATCATCAACTATATTCTCTACGCAAAGGAAAAAGGCTGCTCCATGCAGGGCACGGAGGATATCAACGTAGAGCGGCTGAACGTTTTGGTTTAAGGAGAAAACAATTATGGAAATGTGGTTTTCCGATATACACACCCCCAACGTCAAACTTTCTATCCGCGTGACAAAGCAGCTGTTCAGCGGACAGAGCGACTATCAGCAGGTGGACGTATTCGATTCGATCGATCTGGGGCGGTTTATCAGTCTGGACGGCGAGATCGTGTTTTCCGAAAAGGACGAATTTATCTACGACGAAATGGTCGTCCACGTCCCCATGGCGGTGCATCCGAACGTGAAAAAGGTGCTCGTGATCGGCGGCGGCGACGGCGGCGTTGCCAAAGAGCTCTGCAATTATCCCGAAATCAAGCAGATCGACGTCGTGGAAACGGACGAAATGTTTATCGAAGTCAGCAGGCAGTTTTTCCCCGAAACGGCGGAAGGGCTCAACGATCCGCGCGTGCGCATTTTTCCGCAGGACGGGCTTCGCTTTTTGCGCGGAAAGACGGGGGAGTACGATCTGATCATCAACGATTCTACCGACCCGTTCGGTCCGACGGAAGGGCTGTTTACCAAAGAGTTTTACGGGAGCTGTTATAAAGCGCTGCGCGACGACGGCGTGATGGTCTATCAGCACGGAAGCCCGTTTTACGACGAAGATGAGGACGCCTGCCGCAGCATGCACAAAAAAGTGTACCGCTGTTTTCCCATCAGCCGCGTGTATCAGGCGCATATTCCCACATGCTCTTCGGGGTACTGGCTGTTCGGGTTCGCATCCAAAAAATATCACCCGTTGAATGATTTCAAACCGCAGGAATGGAACGCGCGGAAAATCAAAACGTGGTATTATACGACCAACTTGCATAGGGGCGCATTTATGCTGCCGCGCTATGTGGAAGATATTTTAAAACAAGCGGAGGAAGAAAAATGAAAAAATTATTGATCATCGGCTGCGGCGGCGTCGCTTCCGTCGCCATCCACAAATGCTGCCAGGCAGACGACGTATTCGGCGATATCATGATCGCGAGCCGCACGAAATCCAAGTGCGACGCACTGAAAGCGCAGCTGGAAGGAAAGACAAAAACGCATATCTCCACGGCGCAGGTGGATGCCGACGACGTGGCGCAGCTTTGCGCGCTTATGCAGAGCTATAAACCGGACGCGGTTCTAAACGTCGCGCTCCCGTATCAGGATCTGACGATCATGGACGCCTGCCTGCAATGCGGCGCGCACTACATCGATACGGCCAATTACGAGTGCGAAAACACCGACGATCCCGCCTGGCGCGCCGTATACGAAAAGCGCTGCAAAGAGCTCGGCTTCACCGCCTATTTTGATTATTCCTGGCAGTGGGCGTACCGCGAGCGCTTCGAAAAGGCAGGGCTCACCGCCGTTTTGGGCAGCGGCTTCGATCCCGGCGTGACGAGCGTTTTTTCCGCATACGCATTGAAGCATTACTTCGATACCATCGAAACGATCGACATCCTCGACTGCAACGGCGGCGACCACGGCTATCCTTTCGCAACGAACTTTAACCCCGAAATCAACCTGCGCGAAGTTTCCGCTGCGGGCTCCTATTGGGAAAACGGCAAATGGGTGGAGGTGCCGCCCATGTCCATCCACCGCGAATACGATTTCGCGCAGGTCGGCAAAAAGGATATGTACCTTTTGCACCACGAGGAGATCGAGTCTCTCGCAAAAAACATTCCCGGCGTCAAGCGTATCCGCTTCTTTATGACGTTCGGGCAAAGCTATTTAACGCACATGCGCTGTCTGGAAAACGTAGGCATGCTGTCTACAACGCCCATCGAGTTTGAAGGGCGCCCGATCGTTCCCATTCAGTTTTTAAAGGCGTTGCTGCCCGATCCCGCATCGCTCGGCCCCCGTACGAAGGGTAAAACCAATATCGGCTGCATCTTCACGGGGCTGAAAGACGGCAAGCGCAAATCGGTTTATATCTATAATGTCTGCGACCATCAGGAATGTTTCAAAGAAGTGGGCTCGCAGGCGATCTCTTACACGACGGGCGTGCCTGCCATGATCGGCGCAATGATGGTAATGAAGGGCATCTGGAATAAAGCGGGCGTATACAATCTCGAGGAGCTGGATCCCGATCCGTTTATGGAAGCGCTCAACCGCTACGGCCTGCCTTGGGTCGTGGACGAAAATCCCGTACTCGTCGATTAAAAAATGAAACTCAATCAATTACCTACCCCCGTCTACGTCATCGACGAGGATAAGCTGACGGAAAACCTGAAAATATTGCAAAGAGTGGAGCGCAGCACGGGGTGCAAAATTTTATTGGCGCAAAAGGCTTTTTCCGCGTATTGCGTTTATCCGCTGATCGGGCAGTATATCAGCGGAACGACGGCGAGCGGACTGTACGAGGCGCGGCTGGGAAAAGAGGAGATGGGCAAGGAAAACCACGTCTTTTGCCCGGCGTATCTCGACAGTGAATTTGACGAGATCGCGGATATCTGCGACCATATCGTCTTCAACTCCTTCGCGCAAAAACAGAAGTTTTATACGCGCCGTAAAAGTGCGAGCGTGGGGCTTCGCGTCAATCCCGAGTTTTCCACGCAGGAAACCGCCATTTACGATCCCTGCGCTCCCGGTTCCCGTTTGGGCGTTACAAAAGCCAACTTCCGCGAAGATCTGCTGGACGGCATTGAGGGGCTGCATATGCACACTTTATGCGAACAGGGCGCGGACGCATTGGCGGCGACCGTCGAGGTTTTTGAGCAAAAATTCGGCGAATACCTGCGCGGCATGCGATGGCTCAACTTGGGCGGCGGACACCATATCACAAAGCCCGGGTACGACATTGCGCTGCTCGAGCGCACCGTGGGGAGATTATCCGATAAATACGGCGTGCAAATATATTTGGAGCCCGGCGAGGCGATCGCGCTCAATGCGGGGCTGCTTGTTACAAAAGTTCTGGAAATCGTGGACAACGGCATGCAGACGGCGATTTTAGACGCGTCTGCCGCCTGCCATATGCCCGATGTGCTCGAAATGCCGTACCGCCCTCCGCTGCAAGGGAGCGGTCTTGCGGGGCAAAAAAAGTATACCTATCGCCTTTCCTCGCGCACTTGCCTCGCCGGCGACGTTATCGGGGATTATTCCTTTGACGCGCCCCTTGCCGGAGGGGATCTGCTCCTGTTCGAGGATATGGCGATTTATTCCATGGTCAAAAATAACACGTTCAACGGCATGCCTTTGCCTTCCATCGCGGTGATGAAAGGAGGGGATTGCCGCATTGTCAAAACTTTCGGCTACGCCGATTTCAAACACAGGTTATCATAACATGAAACTACGCACTTCGCCGCGGCAGGACGGCTTTTTTATGCCTGCGGAATTTGCCCCGCATGACGGCTGTCTGATGATTTGGCCTTCGCGCCCCGGTTCGTGGGGAAAAGATCCCAAGGACGCCCGCCTTGCGTTTACGGCAATCATCCAAGCGATCGCCGAGAGCGAGCGCGTCTATCTGGTCGCTTCCGACGTTTCGGCGCGGGAGGCTCTGCGCACGCAGATCGCAGGCGGCAGCGTCGTCCTCATCGATATTCCCGTCAACGACGCATGGGCGCGGGATACCGGCCCCACTTTTGTGGTAAACGGCAGCGAAAAACGCGGCATCGACTGGCGGTTCAACGCCTGGGGCGGAGATGCCGACGGGCTATATGCCGATTATCAGGAGGACGATGCCCTGGCGAATGCTTTTTGCCGCTGTCTCGGCGTCAAATGTTACGACGCGCACCCTTTCGTGCTCGAGGGCGGTTCCGTTCATTCGGACGGGGAGGGGACATTGCTCGTCACGGAGGAATGCCTGTTGAGCGAGGGGCGCAATCCTTCGCTGAACAAAGCGCAAATTGAGCAAAAGCTCAAAGAATATCTTTCCGCGGAGAAGGTCATTTGGCTGCCGTACGGTATTTATAACGACGAAACGAACGGGCATGTAGACAATATCTGCGCATTCACCGCCCCTGCCGAAGTCGTGCTTGCCTGGACGGACGACGAAAACGACCCGCAGTATGCGCGCAGCATGGCGGATTACCGCGTTTTATCGGAAGTACGCGACGCAAAGGGCAGAGCGCTGAAAATAACCAAACTGCCCTTGCCTTCAAAACCCGTTACGGTTACAAAAGAGGAAGCAGAGAAAATCGTATGCGCTCCCGGGGAAACTCCGCGTACGGAAGGGGAGCGTCTGGCGGCGTCCTACGTCAATTTTTATATTGCGAACAAAGCGGTCATCGTGCCGCAATTCGGGGATAAGAATGACGAACTTGCGCTCGCCGTTTTAAAAGAGCTTTTCCCCGAGCGGAAAATTGTTCCCGTCATGACGCGCAGCGTACTCGTCGGCGGGGGCAATATCCATTGTATTACGCAGCAAATACCCAAAGGAGGATTGCTCGATGTCCGTTAAAATCGCTTGTGTACAGATGCAATGCAGCGCAGACAGATCGGAAAATATAGCAAAGGCGGAGAAGGCCGTGTGCGTTGCCGCGCAGCAGGGAGCAAACGTAATTTTGCTGCCCGAATTGTTTGAGCACCCGTATTTTTGCCAGGAACGCAGATACGATTATTACGATTATGCCGAGCGCACGGAAGACAATCTTGCGGTGCAGCGCCTGCAAAAACTTTCCGCACAGCTGAACGTCGCGCTGCCCGTGAGCTTTTACGAAAAAGACGGCAACGTGTTCTACAATTCCGTAGCCATGCTCGACGGAGGAAAACTGCTGGGCGTATACCGGAAAACGCACATTCCCGACGATCATTATTATCAGGAAAAATTTTACTTTACGCCCGGAAATACGGGGTTTAAGGTGTTTTCCACGCAGTTTTGCAATATCGGCGTGGGTATCTGCTGGGATCAGTGGTTTCCCGAAACGGCGCGGTGCCTTGCGCTGAACGGTGCGGATGTCATTCTTTATCCCACGGCGATCGGCTCCGAGCCGATTTTATCGGTAGACAGCTCCGAGCATTGGCAGAGAGTCATGCAGGGGCACTCGGCCGCAAACGTTCTGCCCGTTGCCGCCGCAAACCGGATCGGGACGGAGAGCGTTGTTCCCTGCGAAGAAAACGGGGGGCAAACCTCGAGTTTGGTTTTTTATGGTTCGTCTTTTCTGACGGATGCGACAGGCAAAATCGTTGCGAGCGCTTCCCGGGATAAAGAGCAGATTTTATATGCGGAATATGATTTTTGCGAGATTAAGCGCCAGCGCAGGGAATGGGGCTTGTTCCGCGATCGCCGCCCCGAAACATATTCGCCGATTGTAAAATAAATATTCAATGCGAGATTGAACAGCTGAGTATTCAGCATAAAAATGAAGTATCAAGTTTACCTATATAAACCGCAACGAACGGTAGAGCATTCGGCTGTTAACCGAAGTGTCGTCAGTTGAATAGACCTTGAAATATGAACCATAGTTGTTCAGTTTCAAGGTCTTTTCTTTTGTAAAATGTTGATTTTCCCTTTAAATCACTGCATTTTTGCGATGTTTTAGTAGTAGAAAACTTATTTCAAACTGAACACCTTTTTCGAAAAAAATCAAAATGCGGCGAGAGAATAGATGAACCTTTTCGTTTTCGAACTGCAAATGTTTAGTCTCAGAATTGGAGATTTTTATATAGATCAGGTGCAAATTTAAGAATATGATGCTATAATAAAAGAAGAAGAGGCGAACAACTATCAGATGGAAAAAGACGGATCGGGATAAACGGCAAGCAGGTCAATGATAGGGCACGGAGAAAAGATATGAAAAAAACGGTGATAGTCTGCGATGAAAAGGATTGGAAATTTTTTAGGGAAGATGAGCAGGGCAATCGCACGGAAATGAAACCGAAAAGAAAAAAAGTGAAATGCGCAGTGTGCGGAAATCCGATCAATTATTATGAGGAATATCGAATGTACGACCAATGTCCATGCTGCGGGTGGCGTTGTGGCGGCAATGATGCTGAGATGGAGAAACAATGGGGGATCAGTTGTCCGATGCTCGTATCTCTTTCGCACGCAAAAGAGCAGTATAAAAAAGGGGTGCCGTTTAAAGCTGACTTTGATGAGTTTGTTAAAGGCTTGTTATTTTACAGTGAGATGCTTGTTGACTATCAAGGAGTAACGTATGAAGCATACTTGTATCGGGATAAAGAAGTTGAACCTTATAAATTTGTGTTTTGTTGTGCGGATTTTCAGCAAGAATATTTTTCGGAAAAAGATTTTCGTGAAAAAGCAAACATTCAAGGAAAATGTTTAAAAGATCTATGGGATGAAGTTCAAGATCCGCGATATATGTGATTAAGCTGGCAGGGACAGGCTAAGTTTCAAATGAAAAACATTGGTGAAATATCATTTACAAATGAGACAGTACGAATTTGTATAAAAAATAAGCAAAAAGATCTATTTTGTCAATGCTCGCAACAAAAAGGAACCGCAAAGCGGTTCCTTTTTGTGTTGTAATTGCAGAGTTGACAACAAGAGTTTTTATATTTAAATGAAATAAGAAAAATTAAGAGATGAGTAAGGATATTCATTTGGACTATTTGTATCAGATGAATATCCTTTGTTCTATTCGACATTGTCATTTGGTTTCAAGAATATTTATAACGTAATATTTTTGATTTATAAGACATTTTTTTGACAAAATTAAGGCATATTTATTGGTAAAGATATATTTTTTTCTGTAAAAAACCATATCTTTTGAATTATTGTTTTTTCCAAGAAAAGTAAAAAATCAAAAATTGATAGATTTTTCTATTTTTATTGTAAAATTTTACATTTTCAAGTTCATTATTAACGATTATAATAAAGGCGTAACTCGGGCAGACGCGTTACCGGTAAGCGGCGCCTGAGTTAAAAAATTCATGATAAGTAAGGAGAAAAGGAATGAAGAAATTGGTTGCATTTATATTGGCGTGCGCAGCTTGTGTGCTTGCGTTTGCGGCGGTGGGTTGTTCAGCACCGAAAACAGACAAAGATATTTTCGCAATATCTTACAATCTTTCGGATCCGAACATGTCGGGCCTATGGAAGCCCGGTTTGGAACAAGCATCTGTAGATCTTGGCTTCAATAAAATTTCTCTGCAAGACGCGAAAAATGATAACGCGGAAGCAGTGAAAATGGTGGAAGCGGCGGCAACCGAGAGCTATGGTGGGTATCTCATCAATGTAGTGGATCATACCAATGGTACAAAATATCTCAACACACTGAAAAATACTGGCAAAGCAGTAGTATTCTGGAACCGTGAAGTAGGAGTAGATGTATTAAAGTCATACGACAAGGCGTATTATGTCGGTATCGAATCTGCCGAAGGCGGGCGTTATCAGGGACAGATGGCAGCGGAGTATGTCAATACTATAGGATTTGATAAACTTGACCGCAATAAGGACGGAAAGCTCGGAGTAATTGTAGTCAGAGGTGAAAAAGGTCATCTTGACGCGGAAGCGAGAACGCTGTACGCACCGATGTATCTTGAAAGGTTTGTAACGGGAGGCAACACGCAGGCGGATGCGGAAGTTTCCGATACAAATTATAACTATAAAAATGCTTGGAATAAAGTAGAAGTTAAGGCGATCGTTGACGGAACGGATACGGCGAATACATCTTGGGATCCGGTTACGGCGGCGAACGAAGTGAGCAGGGTGCTCACGGAAAAGGGCGATGAGATTGATCTCGTATTGTCAAATAATGACGGTATGGCGCTTGGTATCGTGACGAACACGTCATTCAAAAATTCCGGGATTCCTATTTGGGGCGTTGACGCGTTGAGCGACGCATTGACTGAAATCAAGAAAGAAAACACGCAGTTTATGGGTACGGTGAGAAACGACGGTGTATCTCAGGCGAAAGTTTGCGTGCAAGTAGTAAAGAACATTCTGGAAGGCAAAGATTATGCCGAAGGGATGGAAGTTGTGGATACCAAGGAAGAATGGGAAGCGAATGGCAATGCAATCTGGAAGGATGCAGCGAATAAAGCTTTGAGAGTGCATCACACGAAGATCACGAAAGCGAACGCGTAGGCATAAGAACAGGAAGGTCAATTTTTTTGAAAATTGACCTTCCGAAATTTCGGAGAAGAGAGAAGATATTATGGAAAATAAAGTAATATTAGAACTCAGGAATATCTCGAAAACATTCGGAAAGAATACCGTTCTGAAGGGGATAGATCTTGTGATCCGTGAAGGCGTGGTTATGGGGCTTATGGGAGAAAACGGTGCCGGCAAGTCTACCCTGATGAAAATACTGTTTGGTATTTATTCCAAAGATGACGGACAGATATTTTTCAACGGAAAGGAAGTAACTTTCAACGGTCCAAAAGAAGCGTTGGAAAACGGTGTTGCCATGGTTCATCAGGAGTTGAACCAGTGTTTGGAACGAAATATCAAAGACAATTTGTTTTTGGGGCGTTACCCCAAAGGCTTCGGCATAATCGATGAAAAGAGAATGGAAGCCGAAGCGCAAAGGCTATTCAAAAAGCTGGGAATCAATGTAAATCTGAAAGTGCCGATGAAGACGATGTCGGTTGCGAACAGGCAGATGGTAGAAATTGCAAAAGCGGTTTCCTACGACGCAAAGATCATTGTATTGGACGAACCGACTTCTTCGTTGACCGATAAAGAAGTAAAAAAACTTTTCTCGATTATTCGGGAACTGAAAAAAGAGGGCGTTTCCTTTATATATATATCGCATAAAATGGATGAAATATTTGAAATATGCGATGAAATCAGCGTACTCAGAGACGGCCAGATGGTGATGACGAAGGCGTCGAAAGATACCGATATGAATGAGCTGATCGCTGTAATGGTCGGGCGTTCGCTCGATCGCCGTTTCCCGCCGGTGGACAATGAACCGGGGGAGGACAGGCTGGTTTTGGAAAACGTATCCACGAAGTATGAGCCATATTTGAAGGATATATCGCTGACCGTGCGAAGAGGTGAGATACTCGGTTTATACGGGCTGGTCGGTGCAGGCAGAAGCGAACTATTGGAAACGATATTCGGGCTCAGGCAAATTTCCGGCGGGCTGATACGTTATGAGGGAGAAGTGGTTGCTTTCAGGAATTCCGAAGACGCCATGGATCGCGGTTTTGCGTTTGTGACGGAGGAAAGGAAGTTTAACGGATTGTATCTGAAAGGAGATCTTGCATTCAATACCTGTATCAATAATATGAAAGCGTACAAGAAGGGTATTGCACTGAATGAGCGGCTGATGCGCGAGGCCACGAACGGCGAGATACGCAAAATGCACGTGAAATGCATGGGTGCGCAAGATTTGATTTCAGCGCTTTCGGGAGGAAATCAGCAAAAGATCATTATCGGCAAATGGCTGGAGCGTGATCCGGATGTATTTTTGCTGGACGAACCGACGCGCGGGATTGATGTCGGGGCGAAATATGAAATTTATCAGCTGATCATCGATATGGCGAAGAAGGGAAAGACCTGTATTGTTGTATCGAGTGAAATGCCGGAAATTCTCGGCATAACAAACCGTATTGCCGTCATGTCGAATCACAGGCTTTCGGGCATCGTGGATACGAAATCGACAAATCAGGAAGAACTGTTGCGGCTCAGTGCGAGATATTTATAAGGAGGAGAGTATGGCAGAAAACAACTTGCGGATAACTTTCGAAGAGTTTGAAAAGCAAGTCGGCGAATACAAAGCAAAGCTGGAAGCAATGCGTGCCGACGGAAGCGAAAAAGTTAAAACGCTGAATTTTGAAATCAGGCGCATTAAGCAAAATAAGTATAAGAGCAAGGAAGAAAAGCAGCGTTCTTTGAAAGAGTTGCAAAAATCTTTGGAGGAAGCGAAAGCCAAGGCAAAGCAGGATAAGGATGCCATCAAAGCATTGGTGAAAGAAGCTGTCGGTTATATCAATGCCAATTATCCCGCGCTTCACTCAGAAAAGAAAGATCGTTCGGCAAAGGACAAAGCGGACGCGAAAGCGGCATACGAAAGGGAAAAGCAGGCAATTGCAGAGCAATATGAAAAAGATCTTGCCGCACTGACTGCGAAGGAGACCGATAAAGAAAAAGCACGGCAAAAGAAAAATCTTCTGCAACGCGAACGCCGAATGAAAGATTTTGAAAACAAAAAGCTTTACGGTGAAAAAACGCAGAAAGCGAAGGATGAAGTGCACGCTTCTTACCTGTATCGTGACGAATTGCTCGATGCACTGACGGACGGCAAAAAGGGAATTGTCGTGGCAGTGCAAAATTACATTGAAAATTACTGTTATCAGTTCAATCTGAAAAAGTTTTTGATGAAAAACGGTCTGTACATTATCATCGTGATGTTTATGATCGTATGTATCTTCATTAAGCCGAGCCTGATTTCCGGCGCATCGATATGGCTGATCCTCAAAAACTTCTCTACGAAAGTTTTCTTTGCGCTGGGCGTTGCGGGATTGATCCTGCTTGCCGGTACTGACCTTTCGGTTGGGCGCATGGTCACGCTTTCAACGATGATCACTTGTATGATTCTGAATCCGAACACAGACGTGAAATTCTTCGGCATCAGTTTTAACGGGATATATGCTTCGCTCGGATTTGGCGGGGCGTTGGTTGTCGCGTTGGTGCTCTCCGCTGTGATGTGCGTGCTGTTTTCGGCACTTGCAGGATTTTTCTCTTCCAAGTTCAAAATTCACCCCTTCATCTCCACGCTGGGCACTTCACTGATCATTTGGGGACTGATCGGATTCGGAACAAACAACTTGAAAACCGGTACGATTTCCGATGAAGCACTTTCGATTGCGGGCAACATCGGTCCCGTTCCTCTTACCTTGATCTATGCGATAATCGCCATCGTCGTGGTTTGGTTTATTTGGAACAAAACGGTTTTCGGAAAGAATATGTATGCGGTTGGCGGCAATCCCGAAGCTGCCTCGGTTTCCGGTATTTCGGTGTTCAAAGTTACGATGGGCGTTTTCATCATGGCTGGTGTTCTGTACGGGCTCGGGGGATTCTTCCAGGCTACGGTCACGGGTTCTTCTTCGTCGTCTTTCGGACAGGGCTGGGAACTTGAAGCAATCGCGGCTTGCGTAATCGGCGGTATATCCTTTACGGGCGGCATCGGTAAAATTTCGGGCGCGGTCATCGGCTGCTTGCTCTTTGAAATTTTGAAATATTACCTGCGTGGCGTATTCGGCGGCTCGGCGGATATTTCCAATATCTTTATCGGTATTATTATTCTGGCGGCGGTTACGTTCGACAGTATCAAATACCTCAAAAAGAAATAAGAGGCAATTCTTCAAAGGATTACCCGGCAACACCTTGAACAACCGCGGCTTTTTCGAAAGCTGCGGTTGTTTTTCAAGGCAACCACTCACTGAGTGAGTGGATAAAGAGCTTAAAGCTATGGACAAAAATAAAC
>CABQND010000032.1 GCA_902465495.1 uncultured Eubacteriales bacterium | reverse complement strand
GCTTTGCGCGTTGCGCAAAGCCCCGTTCTTTTTATTTGGAGATTACAGAAGTGTATACGTTTTTTTGTCCCGTCGGTCAGTTTTTCTTTTCTTCACTCCGATGATCGGGACGGCAGGAAGCGCAGTGCCCCGAACAGCCCGCACAGCCGCAGTCGCAGCCGCTTTTGCCCTGTTTTTTGCGCACGGCGTGATACACGATCGCAAAAATCACCAATCCCGCCGCGAGCACGCCGATCGCAATGCTGATTGCCGTACCCGCCGCCGATAAGATGCAACCGATCATATATTTTCCTCCTTTGCGCGCAGCATTGCGCGCGAAAATTGCAAATGTGTCACTGTTTTGCGATCACGTCTTTGCGATTTTTGTTCCCGAAGCGGATCTTGCCCTTATTGCGGAGCACAAAGTACGCCACAACGAGCGCGATGAGAGCCGCGACGATGAACGCCGTCCACCACCAGCTCAGTACGACGAATACGACGGACGAGGTGATAAACGAAGTGAGCAGCCAGAAGGCAAGCGTATATTTGAACTTGCCTTTGGGAAGCTCGCCTTTCACGGTTGCCGCCGCCGCAAAGCAAGGGACGGTGAGCATATTGAACACGGTGAACGCGATCAGACCCTGCCAGGTGATTCCCGTCTGCGCGACGAGGAATTGCACCGCCTGCCAGCCCTCCATGGAAGACTCGTCGAGCACGGCGGAAGCGGCGAGGCAGTTGCCGAGCACAAAGAACGTGGAAATGACGTTTTCTTTTGCGATGAGCCCCGTGACGGCGGCAACGACGAACACCCAACCGAATTCGCGAAGAAGCGGGCTGTTATAACCGAAGCCCATCGGGGTGCAGATCCACTGTACGAACGCACCGATGTCGTGCAAAATGCTCTCGTTCATCTGCTCGTCGGGCAGGTATTTCCATTCCCACGAGAAATGCGACAGGAACCAAATGACGATGGCGGATGCGACGATGATGGTAAACGCCTTTTTGAGATAATGTTTGAGTTTATCCCACAGGTGCACCATGAGGTTGTGGAACTGCGGGGTGTGGTAGGCGGGAAGCTCCATAATGAAGGGAGCGACTTCGCCGCGCATGGTGGTTTGGCGCATGAATGCGACCATGATGACCGCCATTGCCATGCCGAATACATATAAAAGGAAGGTGATCAGGCCCGCATCGATGCCGGGGTTCCAGATCTGAACGATCGCACCGCAGACGGCGGCGAGGATGGGCGCTTTTGCGCCGCAGGTAAAGAACGGAATGACACGGTTGGTCATGATGCGTTCTTTTTCGTCGGCGAGAGTGCGGGTATTGATCGCCGCAGGCACCGAACAGCCGAAGCCCATGATCATGGGGATGAACGCCCTGCCCGAAAGCCCGAATTTACGGAAGGCGCGGTCGAGAATGAACGCCACGCGCGCCATGTATCCCGAATCTTCGAGAATGGAAATGAGCAGGAACAGGAATAAGATCTGCGGAATAAAGGACAAAACGCCCGAAAGCCCTGCCCAGATACCGTCGTTGAGAAGGCCCTGCGCCCATTCTGCGGCTCCCGCACTTTCCAGGCCCGCAGCGATGCCGCCGCCGATCTGATCGCAGACAAAGCCCATCAGATTGAACACGATCGCACCCGGCGTCGAAACGCCGTCGGCAGTAAAGAACACAGCCACAAAGGAATTCAAAACCTCGTTTCCCGTATCCACGTCGAACGCAAACCCTTCGCCGCCGTTAAACCATCCGGCAATGGTGTTCATGTACAAAAGATCGCCGCTGAACGTCAAATGAAAGATCGCAAAGAGTATCACCAGAAAAATGGGAATGCCCCAGATGCGATGGGTGAGAATGCGGTCGGCTTTGTCGGAACGCGTCAGCTTTTCGCGGCGCTCTTTGCGCACGTATGCCGTCGAGAAGTTGGCGGATATGTATTTATAGCGCGCATCGGCGACCATCGCTTCAAAATCGCCCGCAAACAGATCGTCCGAAAACTGTTTTTTGAATTCATCGACCATCTGCATCTCGTCGGGGTGCGCGCTGACTTCCAGCTCGTCGCCCTCGGTCAGTTTGACGGCGTGAAAGAGCGGATTTTCCACCCCTTTGCCTTTGAGCGCGATGCGCACGTCGCCGATGACGTGTGCAAGGGCAGAGCTTTCCAGCACCGTCTTGCCCGCACGCTTTTCCTGCGCCGCCTTGTACGCGCGCTCCATCAGCGCGGCGATCCCCTCGTCTTTGAGCGCCGATATCTCCGCAACGGGCAAGCCGATCTTTTCTTCCAGCTTTTTCGCGTCCAGTTTGTCGCCGCTCTTTCGGACCGCGTCCATCATGTTCAGCGCGATCACGACGGGCACGTCGATCTCCATCAGCTGCGTGGTCAGGTACAAGTTGCGTTCGAGGTTGGTCGCATCCACGATGTTGATGACGCAATCGGGCTTTTCATCCAAGATAAAATTGCGGGAGATCACTTCTTCGGGGGTGTACGGCGAAAGAGAATAAATGCCCGGAAGGTCCACGATCTGCACGGGGACCGATCCCTTTTTGTACACGCCCTCCCGCTTGTCGACGGTGACGCCCGGCCAGTTTCCGACATGCGCGGTGCTTCCCGTAAGCGCGTTGAACAGCGTCGTTTTGCCGCAGTTCGGGTTGCCCGCAAGCGCAAATTTAAGCATTCGTCACCTCCATCAGCACGCATTCCGCTTCGCTCTTGCGAAGGGTCAGTTCATAGCCGCGGATGGTCACTTCGACGGGATCGCCCAGCGGCGCCAGTTTGCGCAAGACGATCTCCGCGCCCGGCGTCACGCCCATGTCGAACAGCCGGCGCCGCACCTTTCCTTCGCCGTCGATGCGCAGTACCCTGCCGCGCTCCCCGACCGCGAATCGGTCAAGTTTCTTTTCCATTTACTTTCTCCTTTCCTCTATTACACTATTCCCGCACGTTTCTTTGCATGCGGTTTTAAACGAGAATTTTCATCGCCAGCGTCCGATCCAGCGCCAGCCGCCCCTCCCGTACCTTGATGATGACATTTCCTCCCACCGCCGAAAGGACGGTGATCTTCGATCCCACCAAAATTCCGAGATTTTCAAAATGCCGCTTGTTCTTTTCGTCGGCAAGTATTTTTCGCACTGTCAGCTCCTCCCCTGCGGGCGCGATCGGCAAAGGCATATATTTTGTTCCTCCCGTTTCTGTATCTCCATTTGTTAACCGCTGTTAACGAATAATAATTTACCACGTTTAACTTTTAATGTCAAGCATATGATGCCACATTTTTTTATTTGCAAAAAAAAAGTGCTTTCCGAAAAGAAAGCACATTGTATTGTATTTACGGGTCATTCCTGCGCCGCACTGCTTATCAGCGGCTCCCTGCGGTTTCTTTTTTTCAATACAAAAAAGTAAATACAGCAGAGCAGCTGGCTGCCCGTGGCGACGGCGGAAATACTCGATGTACTCCCGAATTGACCGACAACGATCAGGTCCACCGCGCCGTACAATGCCTGCAAAAACAGCGACAGCATCAACGGTATCGCAAAGCGCACCAAAGCAGGCATTATTTTACCATGCAAAAAATCATTTTTCAACGCTCATTCCTCAATGATCGCAATGCTTGCGGCGCATTTTAACGGATACGTGCAAGACATTTTTATTTTTTTATATATACAGAATGGGCTTTTGTTTTTTCTTGGCATATTCGACGGTATAAAACGTCCCGCCCTTTTGCGTACGCAAATACGCCAATACAACATCGCTGTGATCGACCATATAGCGATTGCGTTCAAACATACAACCGCTCGTATACCGATCGTGCAAAATGATATGTTCGTCGGCGTTTTCAAACACGCGCTGATACTGCCGGAGCGCCGCTTTGGAAAACATTGCGCTTTGATCGGCACAAGGAATGCACGCGATCAGACGTATTCCGCTGCCTTCTTTCATTTCGCACAACATTTCTCCGCATAAAAGATCAAAGCCCATCGCCATGCCGCAATAAAATGTGTCCGCGCCTTCACTCATCAGTTCGACCAGCGTATTTTCCAATACTTTGACCGAAAAATCTTTACCCAATGTTCTGTGTCCTGTCAATGCTACCCGATGCATTTTCTCTCACCTTTTCTTAAAGCGGCCTGCTCCGCTCTTTTCCCCTGCCGCGCGGATACGCGGAAGGCGTCTTTTTGATTTTTTCACACACAACGATCGCGCGCTTTCCGGCATTTTGCGGCAATTCAAACGGTATTGCTTCGCGCAATTTCAGACCCAGCGTCGAAAACGCGGTCGCAGCCTCTTGAATCTCTTCGCCGGCATCGCCTTTATACGCGACAAACAGCCCGCCCGTTTTTACGAATGCAGCGCAGTACTCGCTGAGCGTATTCAGCCGCGCGACGGCACGGGCACAACAGACGTCAAATTTTTCGCGAAATTGCACATCGTGCGCCGCTTCTTCCGCACGCACGCAGTGTACCTGTGCGTTGAGTCCCAGTTCTTCGATCACTTCCCGTAAAAAGGAACATTTTTTCGCCGAGGATTCCATGAGACAAAACCGAAGGTCGGGACGAAAAATCATGAGCGGCACGGACGGAAATCCGCCGCCCGAACCGATCTCACAGCAATTTGCGCCCTGCGGAAAATACTTTTCTCCGCTCAAACTGTCTAAAAAATGTTTGATCTTACAGTCCTGTTCATCGACTATGCGCGTAATATTGAATTTTTCGTTGCACTCTGCGAGCATACGGTAAAAAATGCTGAATTTTTCGCCCGTAATGCCGCCGTCGATCGCAGACAGATACTTTTGCATAGGAGCATTATACCATACAACCCGCGAAAAAGCAAAATTTTTTTCACACACATAGACTGTTCTTTTGGGTGTTTTTTGTGGATAACTTTTGTGGAAATGCGGACAACTCTGTTTTTTACGCTCGTTTTTGCGCTGCTTGTTTGTGCTTCCTGCCCAACCTCTTCTCTTGCGTTTTCACATTTCCACTTTTTCCGCACAATTTCTTCCACAAAAAAAGTTGGGGTTTTCCACATCGTTTCAGCTTGCTTTTTTTTCGTTTATTTTATATAATGATAGACGTATTTTAAAAAAAGAAGAGAGTTTTCAACAATTCAACAGAGCTTATTATTATTTCTTCTATTTTAAAATAAAAAAATAATTGATAAATATTCTTTCCGCAAAGGGAAAAAAGAGAGCTTTGAAAAGGAGAGTTCGGCATGAAAGTGATTTGCGAAGGCGTTGAGTTATCCGACGCGGTAATGAAAGTTTCCAAAGCGTGCAGCACGAAAACGACGACCCCCATTCTGGAATCCATCCGTATTTCGGCGGAGAACGACAGTGTTATGCTGCTTGCGACGGACGGAGAGATCGCGATCCGCAAAAAGATCCGCGCAGAGGTTCTGGAAGAAGGTGCGATCTGTGTACCCGGAAAGTATTTTTCGGATTTTATCAAAAAATTGGAAAATGTGCAGATCACTCTTTCGAATGAAGACGAAAAGCTGACGATCCGGTACGGGGCATCGGAAAGCACGTTGCAGCTTCTCAATGCCGAAGATTTTCCGAAAATCGACACGGAGATCAAGGAAAACAGCGTCGAGCTGTATGCGAAAGATCTCAAAGAGCTGATCGCAAAGACGACGTTTTGCTGTGCGCAGGACGATTCGAGGCCCATTCTCAAAGGATGTCTGGTGCAGGCGAAAGACGGCTGCGTTTCCTTTACGGCGCTGGACGGATACCGCATGGCGACGTGCAAAAAGAATATTCTCGGCATGCGCGGGGATATCCGCATCGTGTGCCCCGGAAGGACGCTCAACGAGATCGGAAGAATGCTGGGTGCGGACGATGAAAAAATTGCGGTGTTCGTGCAGAAAAATATGCTGATGGTGAGCATTGACGACACCGTTTTGACCAGCCGTTTGTATGAGGGAGAATTTGTCAATATATCCAACATCGTGCCGCGCGAATTCACGAGCGAAGTGATCGTGGACAGGAACGCGATGCAGGAAAGCGTGGAACGTGCGGCAGTGCTTGCGCGCACGGATAAAAACAGCATCGTAACCTTCGATATTCATGAAAGCGAGATGGGCGTATCCTCCAATACGATGATCGGACGGGTCGACGAGAGCGTGCCCATTTTACTGGAAGGAAAAGACGTGCTGATCGCACTCAACTGCAAATATGTGAGCGAATGTCTGAATGCAGTGACAGACGAAAAGGTGCGCATCGGGTTCAACGGAGCGGTATCCCCCTGCGTCGTAACGCCGGTCGACGGGGATTCCTATCTGTATTTGATACTTCCGGTACGCACAACGGCATAAAAACGGTTGACAGGCACAAAGATTTTTATGTATAATAAATAGCAACTTTAAAATAGGAGTAGAATTTTTAAAATGAAAAGGACATATCAGCCGAAGAAAAGACAGAGAAGCAAAGTGCACGGATTCCGTCAGAGAATGAAGACGCAGGGCGGAAGGAATACGTTGAAGAGAAGGCGCAACAAAGGCAGGAAGAAGATTTCCGCATAAAGCGCGGACGGAGCGGAAACGACGTGGTGTATGCCAGACTGAAAAAGCAGAGCGATTTTAAGAAAATGTTTGCGAGGGGAAAAAAGTGTTTTTCCCCCGCTTTACTTGTGTTGTATTTGCCTGCAAAAGAGACAAGTCTTGGCGTGTGCGTAAGCAAAAAGCACGGAAAGAGCGTAATGCGCAACCGGATCAAGCGGCTGTTGCGGGAAGCATTCCGCAAGGTTTGCCCTGCTTTGCAGGGAACGTATGCGGTGATCCTGATTCCGAAACAGGCGGACAAGTATACGCTTGCCGCGTTTGAGAAGAGCCTGACGGCGGCACTGTGCAGAGAAGGGCTGTTGCATGAATAGGCAGGATATGCGAAAGGCGTGGCGGTATTTGCGCAGGACGGTATTCAAACCGTATCTGAAAATGCTGTGTATGCGCCTGATCGTATTTTATCAGAAATATTTTTCCAAAAAGACTTGCCTGTACCGCCCTACCTGTTCGCAGTACATGCTGGAAGCGATCAATAATCTCGGCGTATTGGCGGGGATCCTGTTGGGGACGTGGCGCATTCTGCGCTGCAATCCGTTTTCCAAGGGAGGGTACGATCCCGTACCGGAGAACCCGTTCAAAGTACGCTGGCTATATTAAAAGGGAAACCGGAACAAAAACATGTTGAATTTTTTGGCGACCGTTTCGCAGATCCCCACCGATTTCGGCGATTCGCTGAACTGGATCGGGGTAGTCATACAATGGATCATCGGAATCGCAGGCAACGTAGGCCTGGGTATCGTTTTGTTTACCCTTGTGCTGAAAGTGATCACCCTTCCGTTGGATATTTACTCCAAGGCGTCGATGCGCAAAAACAGCCTGAAAATGGAAAAAATGCGCCCGCAGCTGGAAAAACTGCAAAAGCAGTATCAGAACGACCAGCAGGCATACAACGCCAAGATGATGGAGATGTACAAAAAGAACGGCTATTCGTTTTTGGGTGCATGTCTGCCGATGATCGTAACGCTGGTCATATTCATCGTGGTATTGAACGCGTTTTCCAGCTATTCGCGGTACACGAACCTGGAAATTTACAGGGAAATGGCGCGCGCGTACAATGCGGGGATCGTGCAGTACGGCCCCGAGAACTATAAGACGAATGAAAACGGCGAGCGCGGCGAAGGGATCGTGACATATACGTGCACACAGAACAAAGACGGAAAGTTTGACTGTGTGCGCACGGAACTGTTTGACGACGAAACGGGATTGTTCAGCGTGACGACGACGCAGATGATCGTAACGGAAGCGGAACAGTCACAAGAGCAGATGGCGGCGCTGGATTGGAGCGGCGCGCAGAGCTCTGCGGTGTATACGGTCAAGACCGAAAAAGTTTTGTCGAGCACGGACGAAAAAATTGTTGCGGCGGTGCAGACGGCGCGCGAAGAAGACGGACAGCAGTCGGACGAAAACCTTGCCGCGAATGCGATCCGCATGATCGGACGGCAGGCGGCGGCGGACAGGTATCATGAAAATAACGCACGGTTTCTGTGGGTGAAAAATATCTGGTATCCGGATACGTCGTATAAGCATCCTGTCACAAAAGAGAGCGAGATCAGCGAAAATTATTACAATGAACTCACCCACTACCTGAGCGCAGAGAAGAGCCAGGCGAACGGGTATTATATTCTCATCGTCATTTCCATCGGAACGATGTTCCTATCGCAGTTTATCATTTCCAAGAGTCAGAAGGCGCAAAACGAACTGCAAACGGCAGACGGGCGCGGGCAAAAGACCCAGAAAGTGATGCTGATCGTAATGCCGATCGTATTCGGTATATTCTCGTTCTTTTACAGTGCGGCGTTCAGTATTTACATGATCGTGAGCAACATATTCAGCATTCTGAGCACGCTCGGCATCAATTTCTTTATCGATCGGAAGTTTGCGAAGATCGAGGAACAGGAGATCCTGGAAAAATACAATAAACGGATCCCGCAATCGGCGAAAAATCCGCAGAAAGGGACGAATGGAGGAAAAACGAAATGACAGGCTATGAATTTACCGGGAAGACGGTGGAAGAAGCGATCGACGAGGGGCTCCGCACGCTCGGCCTTGCGCGCGAGGAAGCGGAAGTGGTCGTACTGGAAGAAGGAAAAAAGGGCGGAATTTTTTCGAAGGGCGTAAAGGCGCGCGTACAAATCGGCAAAAAGCGTACGGACGGCGAACGAGCGCAGGAATTTTTGGACGGGATGTTCTCGCTTTTGAACATTACCGCGACGACCGAACTGGATGAGAGCGGAGAAAATACGAAGATCAACGTAGTCACCCCTACTACCTATGCCGTGATCGGACACAGAGGCGAAATGCTCGACGCATTGCAGGTGCTTGCGGGAGCGGTCGCAAATATCGGCAGAGAAGAATACGAACGCGTCGTAGTCGATTGTGAAAACTATCGTGAAAAGCGCGAACTGACGCTCAAAAGGCTGGCAAATAAATTGGCGGAAAAAGCGGTGCGCACAGGCAGGAAAGTCTGTCTCGAACCCATGAGCCCGTATGAGCGCCGCATCATACATTCGACGCTTTCGGAGAGCACCGAAGTCAAGACGGTGAGCGAAGGCAAAGAACCCAATCGCTACATTGTAGTGGTACCCAACAACCTGCGTCCGGGATCGGATCGTCCCGAGCGCCGCGGCGGAAAGGGCCGGTACGGTGACAAAAAAGGCGGATTCAATCGCGAAAAGCGTTTCGGCGACAAGCCGTACAGCCGCGACCGCAGAGAAGGTGAAGAAAACGGCGAACGGCGCAAGGGCAGTTTTGATCGCGATCGCAGAGACGGCGGGCGCGAGCGCGCAAGCGGACTTCCCCGTTCCAAAAGACAACCCTATTTCGGGACCTTCCTCGGAAACAGCAACGATTTGGCGAATAAACCCGCAGAAGAGAAAAAGGACGAAGAATAAAGGCAACACAGCCGTCTTGCAAGCAGCGAGGCGGCTGTTTTTATGCAAAAAAAGAGCGAAAACAGTGAAATTTTACAAAAAAACATTGTGAAATGCCGCAAAAAGTGGTACAATAAAGAAAAAAAGGGGTAAAAATATGGCTGCGAAAGAGGAAAAACAGTCCAAGAAAACGGAAACGGCGGAAGAAAAGGAGCGTGCGCGCAATTATCATGTGGCAAAGCGCGCGGACGGAAAATGGCAGGTCAAGTTTGCGGGCGGCGAAAAAGCGATCAAGCTGTTCGATACACAGGCGGAAGCGATCGCGTATGCGAAAAAGCTCGCCGTCAATCAGGACGGAAGCATTTCCATCCATAAAAAAGACGGAAAATTGCGCAAACAAAAATATTGAATCAAAAAAGAAAACAAAAAAGGAGCCGACCTCGGCTTCTTTTTTGTATTTCAGCAATGTTTAAACAAAAAAAATCGGTGCTGAACGGAATTTTGGCGGCGGAAGAAAACGCGGCCGAACAGGAAAAGAAACAGGAATGAAAGAAAAAGCCGCAACTTTTTAAAAGGCGGCTTTTTTCTTTGACTTTTGGCGGGTGCGTGCTATAATGGTAGTCATGAGTACGGTTCGGACAAAAAAAGAACTGGATATGTGCTCCCGTCCCCTTTTGTGGAAGATCGTTTTGTTTTCCCTTCCCATCATGCTGACGGGCATTTTGCAGCTGTTGTACAATGCCTCCGACATCATTGTTTTGGGGCATTTTGCGAGTGATGTATCGGCGGGCGCGGTGGGTTCGGTCGGTTCGCTCATCAATTTGACGGTCAATCTGTTTGTCGGGCTGTCGGTGGGATCGTGTACTGCCGCGGCGCGCTGGATCGGCGCCAAAAACGAAGAACGGCTGGATCGCGTGGTGCATACTGCCATATTGCTGAGCCTGATCGGCGGGGCGGTTCTTGCCTTGATCGGGGTCTTTTTTTCGCGGTATTTTCTCATTTGGATGAATGTGCCGCAGGACAATGTTTTGCCCCTTTCCACGCTGTATTTGAAAATTTATTTTGCGGGCATGCCCTTCAATCTTTTATACAATTTCGGCTCATCGCTGTGCCGCGCGCGCGGCGATTCCAAAACCCCGCTGCTCTATCTTTGTGCGGCGGGCGTCTCCAACGTCGGGCTGAACATCTTTTTCGTGGTCGTGTGCAAAATGGACGTTGCGGGCGTAGCGCTCGGCACCATCATTGCGCAGATGATCTCCTCTACCCTCGTGCTTATCCATCTGATGCGCCTGCAAGGGCACTGCAAGGTGCGTCTGCGCTCTCTGCGCATCCATAAAGACGCCCTTTTCGATATCTTGCGCATCGGGCTTCCCGCGGGCATTCAGGGCTGTATTTTTTCCCTTTCCAACGTGATCATTCAGTCCTCGATCAACGGCTTCGGGGAAGTGGCGATCACCGCCAATGCGGACGCGGCGAACATCGAAGGATTTGTTTACACGGCAATGAATTCCGTTTCGCAGGCGTGCCTTACCTTTACGGGCCAGAATTACGGCGCGCGCCTGCGAAAAAATATGGACGTGAGCCTGCTCGACAGCTTGCTGGCGGTAACCGTGATCGGACTGGTACTGGGATTCGGGGCCTATTTGTTGGGCGCGTATGTCATGCGCATTTATACAACGACTCCCGAAGTCATTGAGATCGGCGTGCGACGGCTCAGCGTTACCTGTACGACTTATTGTCTGTGCGGGATCATGGATGTACTCGTCGGAAATCTGCGCGGCAGAGGATATTCCTTCCTGCCGATGTGCGTTTCGATCGCCGGCGTGTGCGGCGTGCGTATCGTATATATCTTCACCTATTTTGCCGTAAACCGTACCTTGCTCGTGCTCTATCTTTCCTATCCGATCAGCTGGTTTGCGACCGTGCTCGTGCATACCGTTTCATTGTTCATCGTGCGCAAAAAGGAAAAACGGGCACAGTGGAAAGATATGCCCGCCCGGCAAACGAACCTCGCTTAAATCGTTATTGAAAAACACATAAAAAAGATGTATTCCGATCGGATAATTCATATTTCAAAAAATGCCCGTAAAACGAGCTGAAAACGGTAAAACGAATGCTGCAAGGAAGATATCGGAAAGATACGTAAGACCCTGTAGAGGTGCCTTTGCGGCGGAAAAACAACGATTCCATGTTACAGTATAAAAAAACCCGCGGAACGAATTCGTTCCGCGGGTTTGATCGTATCATACAGACAGCACGGTATCGGCCGCACCGTTGCAAAGCGTATGCGGCAAAGGCGCACCGTTTGGCAGATTATTCGCCGTCGGTATCGTCTTGTTTGTTTTTTTCCTCTTCAGCTTTGCGCTGGTAGTAGTTTTTATAACCGGCTTTGTGGTTGTCGCCTTCGTCCCATTTTTTCCCTCCTGTGATGAGCACACCGAGCACGAGCATAGCGGCCAGAACGACGAGAATGATGGGCAGAATCAGGTTTTCGGGCAAAGCGAGGGCAAAGATCAGGCAGAGTGCCGCCACGGCAAGAAGCGCCGCGCTGAGGGCGATCTGCAATTTTTTCAGCTGAACGGAATTTTTGGTGCCGATCGCGGAAAAGAGGAGCGCAAGGCCGCTGATCCCCGCAAAAATGACGCCCGCCCAGGAAGCGGAAAAGTCGGTAAACGGTTCGACGTCGAGCACGGACAACAGAAACAGTACCGCTGCGATCAAAAACGACAGCGCCACGAGCAGACGAACAAAAAGTTTTTTACTCATAATGGACCTCCCCAAAAGATGCGCGTCAGCGCAGGATGACGTTGCAGGAAACGGCGCAGACAGTCTGACCGTCACCGAGCACAATGGTATCGCCGTGTGCGTAGTCGCGGACGTACTTTCCGAGGCGCAATTTAAATTGCATCGCAGATTCTCCCGCGGCAAGCACAGTGTAATTTCCCGGCAAAAGATCGCCGTCCTTTCCGGCGGTGTATGTTTTGCCCTGCGTAAGGATGATATCCCCCACGCGGTGCGTGACGGGCGAATCATCCTCTTTTTTGGAATAGCGCACGCCGTCGATGACGTCTGCGGAGCCGTGACCGCGGCGAATGCGGGAATATTTGATCCCCAGCGCGATCACTGCAATGAGAAGCACTGCACAGACGGCGGCAAGAATGACGATTAAAATTTGTTCAGGTGACATAATGATCCTCCTTTCAAACGATCAGCGCAGTTTGGCGCCGCATTCGGGGCAGAATTTTGCTTTTGCGGGCACATTTGCGCCGCAATTGGGACAGCCGCTCGCGACGGGCTGGCCGCATTCAGGGCAGAATTTCGCCTTGCCCGAGATCGCGGCACCGCAGTTGGTACAATGCTTTGCCGAAGATTGTGCCGCGTTGTTTTGCGCGGAATTTGCCATATTCTGCTGCATATTGGCAAACATCTGGCCCATGCCCAGTCCCATGCCCATGCCGATCCCTGCACCCATGGTGCCGCCGGCAGCGCCTGGATTTTTGGCCGCTTCTTTGAGCGCATCCGCCTGTGCAAGCTGCGTGTAGACGTCGATATTCTTGCGCATCATGCCAAGACGCGTGCTTTCGTCCAGCGCTTTTTCCAGTTCGGGCGGGAGAGAAAAACTTTCAAAGTTGAAGCCCGTCAGTTCCAGCCCCATCACTTCGAAGCGCTGCGCCAGCGATTTTTTGACCGTCGCGCTCATCTCCATGAGGTTCGCCGCCATATCCAGCACGGGAATGCCGCTCTCACCGATCGCATCCGAAATACCCATCACCAGAATGCTCCGGATATAGCCCGTGATGTCCTGCGTTGAAAATGAAGAGTGCGTCCCCGATAATTCCTGCATGAATACAAATGCATCCTTGACGCGGAATGCGTACGTGCCGTATGCGCGCACGCGCACAGCACCGTAATCGGCGTCGCGGATCATGATCGGATTCGCTGTCCCCCATTTCAGATTCGTGAATTGCTTCGTGTTGACAAAATAGACATCCGATTTGTACGGCGTCTCAAAGCCGTATTTCCAGCTCAGAAGTTTGGTGATGACGGGCAGCGAATCTGTGTCCAGTTTATAAAATCCGGGCAAAAATACGTCCGCCATGCGCCCCTTGTCGCAGAAAATCGCAACCTGACTCTCCCGCACCGTCAGCGCCGATCCGCGGTTGATCTGGTTGTTTTTCATGTCTACCTTATGTACAATGGTATCGGACGTATTGTCCGCCCATTCGATCACTTTCAAAAGAGCCATTGTTTCCGTACCTGCCTTTACAAAAAATTCTGATGGGGTCCGATCCCCTATGTTCATACTATACCATATTTGTGCGAATATGTCAAGGGAGCAGAAAAAACAGAACAATAAAACTGCCTTGCATCCGAAAAAAACAGTTGACAGTGTAATTTTTTTTGAATATACTTATCACGAAAAAATGTCCGCAGAATTTGCGGTGCGCACGAGGTGAGAATATGAATGCTATAAATCGCGCAGTAAAAAAAAGTTTGGTCGTTGCGCTGTTGTTGACGTTTGCGTTGCCTTTGGGCGGGGTATTGCTCGGCGTCGGGCTTTCCATCGGTCAACCTGCCGTCTGGGCGATCGGCATCGCCTGCCTTGCCGGCGGCTTTTACGGCTGCCCCGTCGCGTGGGGCATGTATTCGGGAAAAGCTTCTCTTCGCAGGCTCATTCGCGCCGTCACCGAAGAACATCTCTATACCGAACGCGAACTTTCCATGCAGCTCGGAATCTCCGAAAAAGAGGTACATAACCGCATCAACGAATGTTTTTCCAAAGGGTATCTTGTCGGATATATCCGCACCGCGGACGGCATCGCTCTCAACGAAAATCAGGCGCTTACGGAAAAGGAATATGCCGTCGAATGCCCTGCCTGCGGAGCAAAATATTCCTATACGAAAGGAACATCTTCCAATTGCCCCTATTGCGGATCACCTGCTCCCCGAAAATAATTGATCTGAAAATACATTTGAAAAATTTTGATACAAGAACGTCCCCGGACAGGCGCATATTTGCGCCTATCCGGGGACGTTTATTATATTTGATCAAACTATCAAGAATAAGGTTCAGATGAGCAAGATACAACAAACAAAAAATTATTTGTTTCTCATGAAACAGGCTTTACAGGCATTGATTGTGTCGGGTAAGATTGCAGCAAAAAAAGGTATAAATCAAAGCAAAAGTTGATTTTTTTGAGGAAAAATACGTGTTTTTAAATAACTTGTTTTAAATCATGCGGTGCCGTATACGTGGCAATGGCGTCGGCAATAATATCAGCCATTTTATAAACAAGATTCAGACGGGTAAGATTCAGCAAGGAATAATTGAATAGCGATTTTTCGGCAACAATTCCCATAATTCCGACGTCTCCGATACGCGCAAATTTTTTATTTGCGCCCGCTCCCGGTTTGACGCCGTTACCGATCACTTTAATCAATCCGATATCCCCTGCATCGCCGACGGCTGCATCAATGGCGATCACGGGGCTTTGCGGGTGCGTTTCGCGCAAGAAATCATTGATATAACGCGCTTCTTTTGCGGTTATGGTCGATTTTAATGTTCCGTAAACAAATACGTTCGGAGCTTTACGTTCGCTGAGTAAGGTGCCGCAGATCGGACCGAGACTGTCCCCGATCGCAAGATCGGATCCGATACAGATTACAACAGGAGTTCCGGTTTTCTGGTTGAGATAATGGTCGATTGCCATAACAATTCCGGAAGCAGCTAATTTATTGTACACATTAAAGGAATAATCCATAATTACCTCAATTTGCTTTTTAACTTGGCGTCAAATGGTTTGAGTGAATTATTGCCTGACGGGCAGCAAAATATTCAAAAATATAAGCATTTGTTTAAAATTGTGAATAACTGAGGCAAATGTGGATAAATTGTGGATAACTTAGCCATAGCGCAAAAATTCAAGAACAGCGCATAAAATATTTTTTGCGCCAAAAGTACTTCGCTGCGCCATGATTAATCGAATTAAAAGATATTTCTTTATCGTATATCTTCTTGTATTTTTGATAAAAGCAAAGTTTAAAAGAATTGAGCGGCCATTAGATTGTGGTACCTTTCAGGGTTATCGAAAAAATTGAATTCATTCAAGAAAATTTGTTTTTGTACTTGGTAGCTCTGGTATAAAAGTAAAGACAGGATATTTTGATATTTGCTTATGATGTAGCGCTTGTAGAATTATATGGCGCAAATTTTCTATGCGCTTATTTATTTATGAGCGCCAAGAAAATTCAATATTTTTAGCGCATTATGCGTATAAATATATTTTATGACGCATATTATTGTTGCGCTAAAAAATATTATGACGCAAAATACAACAGCGCTAAAATTTTTTTAGCATCCGCAATATAATTTTGGTTGATAAGCCTGGGTATTTAAAGTCTTTTAGAAAATTTAAACAGCGCATTTATTGATATAAGCGCAATGAATAATTTCTTGAATAGCGCACCATATTCAAGAGAATTTTGTTTGATCGTTGGTTAAAAAACAAGAAAAAAACCGTCTTTTTTACCCCTTTTGCTGTGTATTTTATTTTATTTCAGCAAAATGCCGTAATTTTTGAATTTTTTTATCAAATATGCCCGTTTTTGGCCTGTTTTTAGCTCAAAATGCCCCAAAAAAGCCGTTTTTAGAGTGATTTTAACGAAGTAAAAAATTGAAAAAATTTATAAAAAAATGAGTGGGCGCACTGCAAAAAAAGGCTAAAAAACCATAAAAAATCGGGTTTTTAGGCAAAAAACGGCTTTGAAAAAAAGCCTCTCAGACGATTTGAGACAGAATAATTTTAAAAATTCAGAAAAAACCGGGCCAAATAGCCGGTAAAATCATTAAAAACTGCAGTTTTTAAAGTATTTTTTGCCTTGAATTTGTAATTTAATAAAATCAAGAGAAAAAGGATTGGCGATCGAGCCTGTTTTTTGTTTTTTAGCGAATTTATGATCAAAATTATGCCATATTTTTAGTTGTATTACGGTTAGAAAAACCAATGTTTCATATGAAACATTGGTTTTTCTTATAGCGCAAATATATTTTGCGTATAAAAGCGCAATTAAGTATTTATAACGCATAATTTGATTTAATATAATAACGCATTAATTCAGTAAGTTATCAACAAGTTATCCACAACAATGTGCACAACTAAGAGAGCAATGCACAATTATTATGAATAGAGTTATGCACAAAATATCAACGCGTATAAACCAACTTTTTCAACAGCGGTATTTTTAATAGCAGCACTTGTGCACAATTTCTCTATAAAATGTGCATAAGTTTAAAACAGTGCATATAGTTTTATCAGATAAATTGTTAACAACGCAGAAATAAATAACGGCGTTTTGTCCACAATTTATTAGCAAATATATAAAAATAAAATAGAAAATGCCATTTAAAGCATTGCACAGCAAAAATATAATGGTTAGTTTATTAACGCTCATTGATATATAAATGCATTATTAGCGCGCGCAAAAAACGTTTTTAGCGATCGGTCGCATATGTGTGGGGTAGGGGAGTGATTTATAGTGCGCTATATTTATGCATGCTTAATTGCTAAAACCACGCGTATTTTATATGATAGAAATCAAGTTGTTTATTAGATTGATCAAAGTTTTTGTGTAACACATAAATTATACAAGTAATGTTTCATATGAAACATTACTTGTAATAGCATGCGCCGCGCAAAAGTCATGCTGAAATAATGTTTCACGTGAAACATTGGAAATTCCGGACAAGTTTCATATGAAACATTTTAAAGGGTGTTTTTTGCTCAAAAACCATATGCGCTAAGGGATTTTTTAATAAAAATCGGACGAAAAAGATGAAAAATATATGATGAACAAATAAAATTTCGTCTTTTTCAAAAAATATTTATGGAAATGTTGTTTTTTTTAAAGGTTTATGGTATTATAATGGCATACACGTAGAACAGCATGTGAGAAAAGGTTAATATAGGCGCTAAGCATAATATGCGCCTATATGAATTCCTTGACAACTTGGGCTAAAAAATGCCGAATGCTTTACGCGCCGCTTTATCTGATAGATTTGTAGCTGCAGATCGATGCGTTTTTAACAAATTGTATTTGGTAAGTGTTGCAACCAGGCAATGTATTTGAACTTCTGTTTATAGGGTCGGAATATTTTCACACAATGACAATCTTGTTAGAAGGATTCGATTACGCGCTGAATTTCCCCCAAGATAGTTCTTATAGTGCTTATTGATATAATATATTGATAACATTTGAGAGTCTAATATTCATTATGCTTAAGCAAAATTAATTCTTAAACAACGGTAACTTTTGAATAAGGCTTTTTAAGCAAACAGGCTGCATATTTTCGGTAGTGCTTTTAAGATGATTCTGAAAATCAGACTTTATCATAGAGCTAAAAGGTTATTGATCGTAACCAGGCTTATGTTTGCTTGCAGGATTTAAAATCCGCCTGAAACAAAGAACGGCAAAAAATTTTTTATAGGGTTTCGGTATGGTAGGGGTAATCCGAAGTAAAAGGAATACGGTAAAAAGGGAAGCTGTCTCTTTGTTTCGGATTTGAGAAACTCAAAAAGAAAAAACGCCTGCGATTTTTTACAGCGACTATTGTTCGTGAAAGGCAGAAAGGTTTTAAAGGGAAGAAACAGAGAGCTAACAGCGGATTTCAAAGCTTAGAATCAAGTGCGAGAGATATAAAGTACACGGTGGAATTATTAAGTTTATTTAAAAGCTGATTTTTAAAATGGTTTTTCAATAAAGACGGAAACGTATTCATTCAGTTCGATAAAAAAATCCGGAAAAGAAGTCAGCGATTCCTGTATGAGGGAAAGCCGTATCGGGCAAAATAGAGAAAGGGCTGTTTCTCATATGAGCCGGAGAAATTTCATCAACGAAAAGCAATAAAATTTGATAAACCGGGGCCATTTGTTCGTAAATAGAGGGAAACATAAAAAGGCAAAATCTGCGAGCAAAGAATCAAACAAAGAAGTGAATTTGCAAAGAGTGTGTTTCCTGGAAAGGAATAGCAAGAAAACGGCGCTAAAAAAATACGAATAGATTTTGATTGGCGCAGACTTAAAAAGATCAAGAAATGTAGGGTCGAGAGTAGGATGTTGCAGGGGCGAGCGAAAGGGACTATAAAAACAGGCGGGCCTATTGATAAAAATCGGGAAGATGCGCAATGAGAATGAAAGCAATGTTTAAAGTTTGATGGCCCTTGGTTTCGTAGACCACCGCTTGTTTCCGAAAACCAAGTCGATTTGAAAATTTTTGAGAGCAAAGGATAGAATGCATAAAGAGAGGCAGAAATTTCCGCGGGCTTTTCTATGTTGCAAACGAATAAAGTGTCTATCATAATATAAATATATATAATTAAGGAAAAGGAAAAGTTAAAAAACGCGGAAGAGATACAACAGCAATAAAAGGCAACTTTTAAATATAGAAACAGTAACAGCAAGGAGAAGCGAATGAGTAAAACTTCCAAAATACTGCTCTGGGTCCTGCTCGGGGTGGTGTTGATTCTGATTCTCTCGGTGATCCTTTCCAATACGCTTTGGCAGGTACCGGATATATCGACTTCCGACGTATGGGATAAGATCGAGAGCGGAGAGGTTGTAAAAGTTTACATTGACGATTACAATCTGAATTGTTATGATGCGAACAATAAATTGATCTACACATCGACGTTTGCGCGGTCAGACGCGGAAATGAACTTGTTGATCGAATATGCGAGCGGAGCAGGAAAGGGCACGGGACTGAAATTTTCCTATGATGCCAGTGATCCGAACGCGGGGAGCTTTTTAAGTTATCTGGTTCCGTTGTTCGGCATTATACTTGTGTGCGTGGTATTCTGGCTTTTGATCCGTCAGACACAGGGCGGAGGCAGCAAGGCGATGAGCTTTGCGAAGACCAAAGCGCGCGTGAACTCGAACATCAAAGTCCGTTTTTCGGATGTTGCGGGTGCGGAAGAAGAAAAGCAGGAGCTGGCGGAAGTCGTTGAGTTTTTGAAGAGTCCGCGCAAGTTTTCCGATTTGGGAGCGCGCATTCCGAAGGGCATATTGCTTGTCGGGCCTCCGGGAACAGGTAAGACGTTATTTGCGAAGGCGGTTGCCGGCGAGGCGAATGTACCGTTTTTCTCGATTTCGGGTTCGGACTTCGTGGAAATGTTCGTCGGTGTAGGTGCGTCGCGTGTACGTGACTTGTTTGATGCGGCAAAGAAGAGTCAGCCTTGCATCGTGTTTATCGACGAGATCGATGCGGTGGGACGGCAGCGTGGCACCGGACTTGGCGGCGGGCATGACGAACGCGAACAGACGTTAAACCAGTTGCTCGTGCAGATGGACGGTTTTGAGACCAACGAAGGGATTATCGTGATGGCTGCGACCAACCGTGCGGACATTCTCGACCCCGCACTTTTGCGGCCGGGGCGTTTTGACCGCCAGATCCATGTCAATCTTCCCGATGTGCGCGGCAGGGAACAGATCCTGAAAGTGCATGCGCGCAACAAACCTCTTGCGCAGGACGTGAACTTCAAAATTCTTGCACGTATGACGAGCGGATTTTCGGGAGCAGACTTGGAGAACCTTCTCAACGAAGCGGCGATCTTGGCGGCACGTGCAAATAAAAAGATGATCGGGAATCACGAGCTGTTCGAAGGCATCAACAAGGTGCTTCTCGGGCCGCAGAAAAAGAGTCGTCTTGTTACGGAATCGGATAAGCGCATCACGGCATATCATGAAAGCGGTCATGCGATCATTGCAAAGCTGTGCAAGCATTGCGATCCTGTGCAGGAAGTATCGATCATTGCGCGCGGTATGGCGGCAGGCTATACGATGACGCGTCCGGATAACGACGACAACCATATGACCAAAGCGAAATTGACCGATCTTGTCTGCGAGATGCTGGGCGGACGTGTGGCGGAAGAATTGGTCATTAAAGACGTTTCGACGGGTGCCTCCAACGACTTGCAGCGTGTGACGGAAATCGCGCGGAAAATGGTCACCGAATGGGGCATGAGCGAGCGTGTGGGACTTGTCACGTACCGTTCGGACAATCCGATCTTTTTGGGGCGCGATATGGAAGCGCACAACAGTTACAGTGAAGAGACGGCGGGCATCATCGACGAAGAGGTGCATAAGATCATTGAAACTGCGCATGAACGCGCCGTGAAACTTCTTTCGGAAAACCGTTCCGTGCTGGACAATATGGCACGCGTACTGATTGAGCGCGAGACCATCTACACCGATGAGGTGGATATGTTGATGGAAGGCAAGACGGTGGATGAGATTTACGCGTATATGGATTCCAAGGAAACGACGGCAAAAGAAAACCCGTTCAGCCGTTTTATGAATGTCGGATCCGAAGCGCAAGACGGGAACGCGGCAACCAAAAAAGAGGAAGCCGGCGAGACGGAAACGAAGTCGGAAACGGATAAGAGCGATTCCGAGAAAAAAGAGTGACGATGGCGCGCGGCGGCTTCGCCGCCGCGCCCGTGAAACAAAACAGACAAAGCCGAATGAAAGCTGTCTGCCGGAAAGCGGGCATAGGGCATTCGGAAAAACTACATAGAAAGAGAGATAACGAAAATGGGAAAGATCGTATCGTTTTCAAACCAGAAGGGGGGCGTAGGTAAGACGACGACCTGCGTGAATATGGCGGCATATCTGGCGTCATTCGGAAAGAAGGTATTGCTTGTTGACATCGACCCGCAGGGCAATGCCACGACGGGGATGGGCTTTTCCAAGAGCTCATTGAAAAAATCGGTGTACAATGTTTTGATCGACGACGAACGCGCATCGGACAATATTCTTACGACGGAAGCGGAGAATTTGGATCTTTTGCCGTCCAACATCGATTTGGCGGGCGCGGAAGTGGAGCTCGTGTATAAGAAGAGCCGCGAGAAAGTTCTCAAAAATGCACTTGCGGAAGTGCGCGACCGTTACGATTACATATTTATCGACTGCCCGCCTTCATTGGGGCTGCTGACAATCAATTCACTCGCCGCGGCAGACGCGGTGATCATTCCGATCCAGAGCGAATATTACGCATTGGAAGGGCTTTCACAGCTTATGAACTCCATTTCGCTCGTGAAACAGCACTTAAACCCCGCGCTGGAAGTGGACGGAGTCGTAATGACGATGTACGACAGCCGTTCGCTGATCTCCAAACAGATCGCGGAAGAGATCCGCAAATTCTTTACAAAGCGCGTGTTCGAGATCGTTGTTCCGCGCAATATCCGTTTGGTCGAGGCATCCTCGTACGGCAAACCGATCATGCTGCACGATCCCAAGTGCACGGGCGCGCGCGCGTATAAGGCGCTCACGCAGGAATATCTGGATAAAGAGACGAGGAAACAGAAATGAAACAGCAGAACAGAGGATTAGGAAGGGGACTGTCGGCGCTCTTCACGGACACCGAAGAAGCCTACGAAAACGCTGCGAAAACGTATGTGGCGGAAGACATCCCGTCTGCGCCGTTGCCCGAAGATATCAAAGGACTGATCGAGGTTGATATCGATCTCGTTCGGCCCAATCCCAACCAGCCGCGTAAACATTTTGACGAAGAAGCGCTCAACGAATTGGCGGCATCCATTAAAAAACATGGTCTGATCATGCCGATTGTCGTCAACAATATGGAAGGCGGCAGATACATGATCATTGCGGGCGAACGCCGTTATCGTGCGGCGAAAATCGCCGGAAAGACGAAGATCCCCGTCGTGGTGCGCGATTATACCGACCGCGAGATCAAGGAAATTTCCCTCATCGAAAACTTACAGCGTGAGGACTTAAATCCGATCGAAGCTGCGAACGCGATGAAACAGCTCATGGATGAGTATCATCTTACCCAGGAAGAACTTGCCGAGCGCATCGGCAAATCCCGTCCTGCGGTCACGAACACGCTGCGTTTGCTTTCGCTTTCGCCCGAAGTCATTGAACTGGTATCGACAGGAAAACTCAGTGCGGGGCACGCGCGAGCCCTGGTCACGCTGCCCGAGGATGCACAGTACAAGCTCGCAGGCGATGCGATCAAAGACGGCCTTTCGGTGCGCGACATCGAACGCAGTGTCCGCGATTATTTTGCAACGCCCGAAGAACTCGCCGATAAGAAAGATAAGAAAAAACAGCAAGTGTCCATCGAACTCAAAGATCTGATCGAGCGGATGCGTCACGCCTTCAAGACCAAGGTATCCCTCATCGGGAACGATCGCAAGGGCAGGATCTATATCGACTATTACAATACGGACGATCTGGACCGTATCAGTGAGATCGTCGATATGGTCGCCAAGAACGATAAACTGTAAAAAATAAATAAAAACAGCGGTCCGCTCCGGCAATGAGCGGGCCGCTGTTTTTGCTGTTGAAAAAAATTACAATAATTTTTCTTTTCCTTATTATATAATAATGAAAGGGAACATCGTTTGTGAAAGGACACGGGATGACTTAGGCGGGCAAAGTTCAATGCTGATCTTTCGGTTCATTTTCGGAAGACGAAGGTTCTTGGCCTGACTGATCTGAAATTTTTTCTTCTTTGCATTCCTGTAAATATTTGAAAAACATACTGCAAACAAAGAGCAGCAAAGTGCCGGCTGCGCAGAGCAGTGCGGCGTTCAATCCGTAGTAAATGCCGAGAATCACGCACGCGACGGCAAGAGCGGCGGCGAGAACGGCACAGGTCACTCGTAAAAATTTGTACATACGAAATTCCTTTTTTGCGGCAAACTATGCCGCGAGAAGATTTACGTAACCATTATACCACAAAATCGCGCGTCGAGCAACCAAAGCGGCGGCAATGGAAAAAACTGTATTTTGTGTATGCGATTGAACGAAAATACGAGATATAGGACGCAAACAAGAAACAATCAAAAACTTGAAAAAAAGACAAAAAAATTTAAAAAAAGTTGAAAAAAACGTTTGACATTTCATAAAGGGTATGGTATTATGTACAGGCTGTCGCGATGAGAGCGAACCAATACCGGACAAGCGAAAGAGTGCGTCAAAAAAATTCAAAAATTTTAAAAAACTTTTGAAAAACAGTTGACAAACAAATTCAGATATGGTATTATGGATAAGCTCTTCACGAGAGAGCACCGAACGAGGTTCGGTTGAACGCAGATTAAAAATTGAATAGAAGGAAATGAATTAAACATTTTGAAAGAAATGTTTGAAAGTTTCTGTCAATTAACTTTAAGTACAAAGTACTCAAAGAACAGTCAGCAAAAAACGTTAGAGCAGTTGCTCGCAAGAGCAGCTTTAAGCAATTAAACTTAAGAGTTTGATTCTGGCTCAGGATGAACGCTGGCGGCGTGCTTAACACATGCAAGTCGAACGGACCAAAGGGGCTTGCTCCTTTGGTTAGTGGCGGACGGGTGAGTAACACGTGAGCAACCTGCCCATATCTGGGGAATAACACAGTGAAAATTGTGCTAATACCGCATAAGACCACAGAGAGGCATCTCTCAGGGGTAAAAGATTTATCGGATATGGATGGGCTCGCGTCCCATTAGATAGTTGGCGGGGTAACGGCCCACCAAGTCTACGATGGGTAGCCGACCTCAGAGGGTGATCGGCCACATTGGAACTGAGAAACGGTCCAGACTCCTACGGGAGGC
>CABQND010000031.1 GCA_902465495.1 uncultured Eubacteriales bacterium | reverse complement strand
TGGAGCTACTGGCCGGACTTGAACCGGCGACCTGCTGATTACGAATCAGCTGCTCTACCAACTGAGCCACAGTAGCATATTCAATTTCTCACTTTCTCTTGTTGCATATAAATTCTACTCAATTTCAAGCTTCAAAATATGGATCTATGTTTTGGCAACTCATATACACAAAGAAACAGCTTATTTATTATACCATATTTCTAAAAAAAATCAACCGTTTTTTAAGTACTTTCTTTTCCTTTCCAAAAAATTTTTAAATACCGCACAGAACCAATTATAAATTGCGTTCTTCCCCTTCACCAGAGAATACTTTGCGTACGACAACCAAAAACGCAGGTACAAATACGACCTGCAAAAGAATTCCGGAAATACCTGTCTGTACTTGTGTCCATGCCTGCACAAATGAGAGAGACGAAACTCCCTGAAAAATTGCGGAGGATACAAGAAAAGCCCCGCGTCCGCAAACTTGCGCAAGCACCACGGCAGGCAAAGCAAACCATATATTTTTCACAATTTTCTTAGAAAAAGCTCCGGCCACTAAAGCGAATACACATAATTCTACCAACATATACGGAATACGGCTCAGCGCCGGCATAGCATTTCCGAATAAAGCAGTAATTGCAAAACTCACAAGCGGCGAAAGCGCACCGATTCCGATCCCCCATTTCCAGCCTAAAATACACCCGCCCAAAAAAACGGGCAAATACATGGGCAACCAACGCATTCCGCCTTCTGCTCCTAAAAAAGAATGTACCGCCAACGGAAGTAAAACAGCCAACGCAACAAGACCGGCTGCAATTACAGTTTGGATTGTGATACTTTCTTTCAAATAATCTGATTTTTTTAAGAGCATGCTTTCTGTCATTGCTAAATCCCCCATGAATCTATTCTTTGTACCACCCAAAAATCATTCAACATATTTTAGGATACGCGCAGGCACTCCCCCTACAACAGCTTTTGCGGGCACATCTTTCGTAACCACTGCCCCTGCCGCAACAATGCAACCGTCTCCGAGCGTTACGCCCGCAAGAATTGTTGCATGTGAACCGATCCAAACATTATTTCCGAGACGGATAGGCGCAGGGAACATATCTGCTCTCGAGGTGACCTCAGCCGCATGATTCAGCGTTGCAAAAACGACCTGATGACCGATCAAGCAATTGTCCCCGATAAAAATGCCGCCTTGATCCTGGAAACAGCAACCGGCATTGATAAATACATTTTTACCGACTGTAATATTTTTCCCGAAATCAGCATAAATGGGCGGAAACAAAGAAAATCCCTCTCCGGGTGCTTTTCCTGTCAACTGTGCAAAAAGCGATGTAATTTCTTCCGAAGTATGAAATTTCCCATTGATTTCACTAGTGACCCGACGCGCATTTTCTGCCATAGAATGCATAAGCATATGAGCATCTGAGCCGGCAACTAAGCGTTCCTGCCTTGCAACCTTTGCGCGAAAAGTATCCAGATCCATTTGATTTCCTCCAAATTCTTACAGCGACAAACTCACAAATTTTTACTTCCCTTCGGGACAAGCATATTTATTTTTTTATGCAATACGTCAATCACAACATTTCCGGAAAGGCCCTTTTCTCCGTCGAAATTCCAAACAACATTTTCATTTGCCTGTATTTCAAAATGCGAACCTTCCATGCGGATGATCTGCTTATCGCGAACTCGATAACCGAGTAAAAACAAATGCGCCAAAGCAAAAAAAGCACGAATGCGGTGAAAAAATCTCGGATTCTTACGTTGACGGATAATCGCAACTTCGATTTTTCCGTCAGACATACTTCCGGCCTTATTCAGATGCATTCCCGCCACATATTTACCGTTCATGAGCATCACAAATACGCTTTCCGTCTGCTCTCGCCTGCCGCCGCCCGTTATATCCACGGAAAACACGTCGAATTTCATATTCTTTTTCAAGCCTTCCACACCGTAAGCAATCCGCCCGACCTGCTGTTTTTTGGATTGCGGCGTAGTGTAGGTTGCACTTGTGAAAGCTCCCGCGGCAACAATATACATGGCATAGCGATCGTTTATTTTCATGCAATCAAGCATTGCATTGTCACCCGTGCATATTACTTTGAGCGCACCTTTCAATCTTCTGGGGATTTTAAGAGAATGAGCCACATCATTCACTGTCCCGCAAGGAATATATCCCAGTTCCGGAACACGTGAAGAACACGCAATCCCCTGCAAAGCTTCGTTGAATGAGCCGTCTCCGCCAGAAACAATAATCGCATCATATTTTTCTGCGCCTTCACTCACAAAGCGAGTCATATCCCCGGCTGCTTTTGTGGGGCAAACATCCACATATTCATATTTTTCTTTTAATGCGCGCACGATCCGATCCAGTTTTTTCGCAATTTTCCCCCTGCCACTGACCGGATTATAAACAAATAGACATCTCATTCTTACACAGTTTCCTAACTATTTTCGATAGTATTATACATGAAAGTACATATTTTCGCAACCGTTCTGACAAAACAACCCATCGTTTTCGGTAAATTTACGCAAATGTTTGCGAAACGCTTTTCTTTCCGAACTGCTTCGATTATAATGAAATGGGAAATCCCGGTAAAATTTTTTATTAAGGCGGTCGATCATGAATTACCACATCGGCAATATGCTTATTTATCAAGAATTTGAAAAAGCATGCGAATGTCCTCTTTGCAGTATACGCAGCATTTTGGAAAAGCGATTGGCAGAACAGTACCTCAATGAATCGGTTATGGAAGATTTTCAAAGACGACTCGTCAATGAAAAAGGATTTTGCGAACATCATACCCAAATGATGTATGCACGTCAAAACAAATTATCCCTCGCGCTGCAACATACGACACGGTTGACCGCATTAAAAGCAAAAATGGAAATCACCGCTGATCTGAAAATCGCCCACAAAATGGCAGATACGTTTATGAGCAGCAATACAACCTGTGTCATATGCGATGCGGTGGAAGTAAACATGATCCGCTATTATAAAACCGTAGCAGAGACATACTGTGCTGAACCGCGTTTTAAAGAGATTCTTTTAAAAACTAAAGGATTTTGTCTGCCCCACTTCGGTGCTCTGTTGAAGTATGCTTCTTTTGCATACGGCAAGAAAAAAGACTATCTGTACACACTTACTAAATTGCAAAAAGAAAGTACCGAATCTCTTTTAAACGATTTACAATGGTTTGCAGCCAAACATGATTACCGCAATCAAGACAAACCTTGGAACGGCGCGGAAAAGGCTTTGGAACGCTCTATTATACGCCTGCACGGTGAAGAAACAAAGTAAATCCGCAAAGCATTATATCTTTTCTATTGGTGGATTTTTTATCGACATTTGTTGCGAAACAATGTTTTTTCCGTTGACATTACGCAACCGAAAGGCTATAATGGTATTGGTTGTAAACCTTGTAAGCGGGAGAAAATTATGAATAAACAGGACAAACGAAGCCGCAAAACGGTCAATGCCATTCAACAAACGGTTTTGAAACTCTTGTGCACGCGCCCGATCAACGAAATTCGAATTGTAGATCTTTGTATGGCGGCAGATATCAACCGAACAACTTTTTATCTGCATTTTGCCAGTGTGGGCGAGGTACTTGCTTCTTTGCAAAAAGAAATCATTGAGCGAGTTTATGCGACCCAGGAATTGCAAGTACAATTTGATCAGCCAAGCAATCCAATGCCATTTTTGACTTGTTGTACGGACATTCTCAATTCCTACGAATATTTTCAGGAATTTGTACGCTCATCCGTAAATGCAGATTTATTTTTTGCACAATTAAAAGACGGATTTGCTCATAAACTTTTCAAAACATTTATTGATTCTGATCCGGACACCAGCCCTGAAATGCTGTTTGTGATTCGTTTTTTGATTGCCGGTGTTTTGGATGTATATACCGAATGGCTGAAAACCGATCACCATACCCCGCTCGATGTCGTATTGCAAAAATGCGCACCCATCGTGCAGGCAGGACAAACGATCCTCGCCGATCCCGCAAAAAATTCTGAGCGAAAATAAAAGAGGAAAGGAAAGGTCTATGCGTATTGCAATTATTGCCGATGTGCTCGGAGAAGAGAATAACGGTACATCGATTACGGTAAAACGGCTGATCAAATATTTAAAACAACGCGGACATGATGTGCTTGTCGTATCGGCAGGCACCTCTGAAGAAGAAGGTTACTACTCTGTTGACCGAATTGATTTTAAAATGTTCAACAATTACGTCCGTAAAAACGGTGTAGTGCTCGCAAAACCCAACGAAAAACTGCTCCGGGATGTGATTTCCCAATGCGATGTTGTTCATATCTTAATGCCATTCTCTCTCGGCAGGGCGGCGATCCGAATCTGCCAAGAACTTAAAAAACCGACTACTACCGCTTTTCACGTACAACCGGAAAATGTCAGCAGCCATTTCTGTTTACAAAAAAGCGGACCGATCAATAATTACATTTATAAAAATTTCCGAAAAGGCTTTTACGATTTTGCCGAATATATTCACTGCCCTACCGAATTTATAGCCAATGAACTTCGGTTGCGCGGTTATAAACAAGATCTGCGCGTCATTTCCAATGGCGTTGATCCCGCATTTGTACCCGGCTGCGCGGACAAGCCCAAAGAATACGCGGATAAATTCTGTATCCTATCCACAGGACGACTCGTGAAAGAAAAATCCCATACCGAATTGCTCAAAGCGATCGCAAAATCAAAGTATTCCGACAAAATACAGCTCTTTATCGCCGGCGACGGACCTTGCAAATCAAAACTTGAAAAATTAGGCAAAAAATTACCCAATCCGCCCGTAATTTCTTTTCATCCGAAAGAAGAACTTGTCGGCATCATTCATTTCTGCGATTTGTACGTTCACACTGCCTATGCCGAAATTGAATCCATTGCATGTGTCGAAGCAATTACTTGCGGACTCGTCCCCATCATAGCGAACAGTAAAAAATCAGCGGCTCGTTTTTTTGCACAGCATCCTTCAAACTTATATAAATCAGGAAACCCTTCCGAGCTTGCACGCAAAATAGATTTTATGATCGAACACCCTGAAATTCGCCAAAAACAGCGCGATGAATACATTAAGTACGCAGAACGCTTCCGTATCGACCTTTGTATCGATAAAATGGTCGAAATGTTCGAAGACGCAATCGAAGGCAAACACCGTTGACAATGCAAAAAAATACTTTAATCCGAAAAAGCATACACTTCCCCGCTTTTAAACGATATCTTGTTCCGAATGAAGACCGTCTTACTGCTGAAAAGGCAATTACTGTCTACATTCTCGGCGGTACCCTCGGTACCATTTGGGAAGTTATTTTTAACCTCATTCTTTTGCACCGCTATGTAGAATGCAGCGGAAGCGTCTTTACCCCGTTCAATCCCGTTTACGGATGCGGTGCTCTCGTCATCGTCCTATTTCTTCGGAAAATTCGCTCTCCCTTGCATGTATTCGTACTTGGGGCTTTCGCCGGCGGCGCCGTAGAGTATTTTTTGAGCTACTGCGAAGAAACCATTCTCGGCACCAGGTCCTGGAATTATGAAAGTTGGTTTATGGACATCAACGGAAGAACGACCGTTCCCATCATGATCGTTTGGGGCATTTTATGCACGGTCGTTGTCTTTTTGATTTATCGTCCATTGAACAAGTGTTTCTCTTCCCTGCCCCGCCGTGCGTTTCGTATTATCGGGCTGTGTTGTATCGCAATCGTCGCGATCGATTTTTTCTTTACCGTTTGCGCACTGTTCCGCTACATCGGGCGCGCCAACGGCATCGATGCTCTTACCGCATTCGGCGAATGGATTGATACCATTTTCCCCGATACGTTCATGAAAAAACGTTTCCCAAGCATGAAAATTCGTTAAATTTAAACAGCGCCGCAAAGTTTTGCAGCGCTGTATTTTTATTTTAAACGAATCAACATTTAGTTTTCTGTTTGACTTATATTGCGAAAACAGAAATCACATAGCAAATAAAATATCTTTTAATTGCGCAAAGGTTTCGGCAAATCGCTCTGCGCCCGCTGCAAGAAGCTGTTCTTTGGTACGATATCCCCACAGCACACTCACCGAGCGCATGCCCGCATTCTTTGCGGTCTGTACATCCGTTTCTCCGTCCCCTACAAATACAGCATCCTGCGGTTCAATACCCAATTCTTTCAACACATACAATGTCGAGGCCGGATCGGGTTTAACGCCGTATTCTGGCCGATTCCCGAAGATCATATCAAATCCATACTCTTTCAAAAGAGTTGCCCCCAGCACGTCTGCCGCCGCCTGCGACTTATTCGTCACAACTGCAATTTTTATGCCCGCCTCTTTCAGGGATGCAAGACACTCCTTCTCAAAAGGAAACGGCCGCGTCAACTCGTTTTTACAGCCTACATGAATGGGACAATAAACTTGTTTATAAAAATATTCCGCTTCTGTCCTCTTTTCGGGAGGCAAAGCGCGCGTCGCAAAAAGCAAACCTCCGTTCCCCACATAAGAACGGGTCTGTTCCACTGAAATTGCAGGACACCCAAATTCTTTCAGTGCTGCGTTCATGCAATTATTGAGATCAGGCAACGTGTCGAGCACTGTGCCGTCCAAATCAAAAATGACTGCTTTTAACATATATACTACGATAAAATTTTAAATTACCGAATGCGCAGGTTTTACCTGCGAACATCGGGTTTTGCCTAAATCTCACGGAAAATCGGCGATCTCTTTTCGCCGATTTTTGTGAACTCTTCTTTTTCTGCGTTTCCGCAAACCACGCTTTGCGGAATAAGCCCCCAATTTGCCGCGATGCGCGGCCTCAAGCGGAAAAGGTGAATCCGGCGATTTTTATTATGAGAGCCCCTGAATATCGCCGGAGAGGAAAAACCGGATGCAGAGCAGGTTTTACCTGCGAACATCGGGTTTTGCCTAAATCTCACGGAAAATCGGCGATCTCTTTTCGCCGATTTTCGTGAACTTACATTACATCTTCTCCGGTACGCCGATCCCCAAAAGTCCCAACGCATTTTTTAAGGTAATCAGCGTTGCTTCTGTAAGCGCAAGGCGGAAGGAACGCACATTTTCCTCTTCGGCGCCCAATATGGAGCAATCAAAATAGAATTTATTAAACTTCTGCGCCAGATCGACGGCAAAACGTGCTACAAAACAAGGTTCATATTTTTCCAAAGCGTCATGCAGAACGTTCGGGAAATCAGCGAGCTGCTTAATCACTTCAAATTCCTGCGGACAAACTGTCTCTACACGGAACTCTTTGCCCCTTCCGCCCTTTTCCAAAACGCTGTTCGCGCGGGCACAGGTATACTGCACGTAACAGGATGTTTCTCCTTCAAAATTGAGCACTTTATCGTACGAGAAAGTAATATCCTTGATCTTATTATTGTACAAAGCCCCGAATATGACCGCTCCGACACCAACCGTCTTGGCGATCGCCTCTTTATTTTCAAGCCCTGGATTCTTTTCGGAAATGATATCCAAAGACTTTTGTACACATTTCTCGATAACATCTTCGAGATAAACGACCTTACCTTTACGCGTGGACATTGCACCGTCTTCGAGCGAAACCATGCCGTACGCGACATGCACGAGATCTTTCGCCCAGTCCTTGCCCATCAGTTCAAGGACTTTAAAGACCTGCTTGAAATGCAGATTCTGCTGATACGCGACGACGTACAGACATTTATAAAAATCATAAGTGTTTTTGCGGTAAATTGCTGCGGCAATATCGCGCGTTGCATACAACGACGCGCCGTCCGAACGCAGAATAATGCAAGGCGGCATGCCGTATTTTTCAAGATCGACGATCTGCGCCCCCTCGCTCTCGACGAGCAGGTGCTTTTCACGCAGCTCTTTCACCACGGGCGCCATCTTATCGTTGTAAAAGCTCTCGCCCGCCCAGCTGTCAAAATGCACGTCGAGCAGATCATAGATCTTGCCGACTTCTTTAAGTGTGAGCTCTTTGAACATTTCAAACAGCTCAACCGCCTCTTTATCCCCGTCCTCAATCTGTTTGAAAAAGGCGCGCGCCTCGTCGTCAAGCGATTTGTCCTTTTCCGCCTCCTCGTGAAAGCGCACATACAGTGCGTTCAGTGCGCGCAGACCGCCCTTATCCAAAAGTTCCTTGCTGCCCCAGCGTTTATATGCGGAAATCAATTTGCCGAACTGCGTGCCGTAATCGCCGAGATGGTTGATCCCCACCGGCGTATATCCTAAAAATTTATGAAGCTTATAGAGTGCGCTTCCAAGCACTGTCGTGGACAAATGCCCGATATGAAAGGGTTTGGCGATATTGACCGAAGAATAATCAATACATACCGTTTTGCCTTTCCCTTCGTCGGAAGAGCCGTATTTTTCGCGCTCGGAAAGAATACGCCCGAGTGTCTCTTTTGCCCAAAAAGCTCGGTCGATGCGGAAATTGACGTAACCGTTCAATGCGGAAACTTCCGTAACCAATTCGTCCGCGGGATATGTGTCCGCAATCTCCTGCGCGATCAATGCCGGGGCTTTGCGAAACGCTTTGGCAAGACGAAAACAAGGCAACGCAAAATCGCCCATTTCCGTGGTCGGCGGCACCGCGATCAGATCATATATTTCCTGTTCGGTCATATCTCCCGCCTTGATACGGGCGGCAATGTGCTTTTTAAAATCCATAACGACCTCTGTTTGCTTAATATCCTTTTAAGTGTACCATATTTCGAGATTTTTGACAACTTTTTCGCATTTCCACGCCCTTTTATTTTGATTATTTTGTTCTTTTGTATTATAATAAGGAAGGTTGCGGCTTTTCCCTGCCGGAAAAGCCAACGGAGGTCTGTTATGAAACTGGGAGTCGTCGGTCTTCCCAACGTTGGGAAATCCACGCTGTTCAATGCGATCACGCACGCGGGCGCAGAAGCCGCGAACTATCCTTTCTGCACCATAGAACCCAACGTCGGGGTTGTGGCGGTGCCTGACGAACGTCTGAACAAACTTGCCGCACTCTACGACAGCAAAAAGATCACGCCCGCTGTCATCGAATTTGTAGACATTGCGGGACTTGTCAAAGGCGCTTCCAAAGGCGAAGGTTTGGGCAATAAATTCCTCTCGCATATCCGCGAAGTGGACGCGATCGTGCACGTCGTGCGCTGTTTCGAGGATGAAAACGTCACTCACGTCGAAAATACCGTTGATCCTGTCCGCGATATCGGGATCATCAACCTTGAACTTATTCTTGCGGACATGGAAACGGTACAAAAACGCCTGGACCGCGCAAAAAACTCCGCAAAAGGCGGCGATAAAAAGTTCCTCGTAGAAGCGGAATTTTTACAAAAAGTTCTCGATCATCTCTCACAGGAAAAATGCGCGCGCACCCTCGATCTATCAGAGGAAGAACAAGCTATGATGCACGATCTCTTCCTTCTGACCGCAAAGCCCGTTATTTATGCCGCAAATATTGCCGAAAAGGATATGGGCAAACCTGATTCCGAACTTCCCTATGTGAAAAGAGTGGAAGATTACGCCGCAAAAGAAGGAAGTGAAGTGCTCGTAATCTGCGCAAAAACAGAGGAAGAGCTTTCCCAGCTCTCACCCGAAGATGCACAGCTCTTTTTGGAAGATTTGGGACTTTCGGAAAGCGGACTCAACCGCCTCATCAAGAAATCCTATTCCCTGCTCGGATTGATCAGCTATCTCACTGCGGGCGAAAAAGAAACGCGCGCATGGACCATCACCAAAGGCACCAAAGCGCCGCAGGCGGCAGGTAAGATCCACACCGACTTTGAAAAAGGATTTATCCGCGCGGAAGTCGTTGACTATGAAGTGCTTCTCGAATGCGGCAACTATAATGCCGCCAAGGAAAAAGGTAAAGTGCGCTCCGAAGGAAAGGACTACGTCATCAAAGACGGCGATGTCGTCCTCTTCCGTTTTAACGTTTAACGTGCAAAATATATGCCGATTCGGCAGATGTTTCTGACTTCATACTTTATAAAACAGAATAAGACGGCCGCCATGTTCCTAAAATCAAAGGAACGGAGCGGCCGTTTCTGCGCCATGACCCGTTTCGGCGTTGCCGGGAACGGGTCATTTTTTATGCTCTTTTTTCCACTCTTTGATCTCGCGCAGGCGCGCGCCGAAACGCGCTTCCAGCCCCTCTTCGGTCGGACGGTAATATTCTTTTCCCAAGAGTGAATCGGGAAGACATTGCATATCGGTGAGTTTATCCTTTGTATCGTGTGCGTACTGGTAACCTTTGCCGTATTCAAGTTCCTTCATCAACTTCGTGGGAGCATTGCGAATAACGAGCGGCACCGGTTCGGCAAGCATGGTCAGCGCATCCTTTTTTGCACTCTCATACGCGACATACAGAGCATTGGATTTCGGAGCAAGAGACATATAAACTGCCGCCTCGGTCAGATGCACACTGCATTCGGGCATTCCGATCAGATGGCATGCCTGATACGCGGCCACCGCAACTTCCAGCGCGCGAGGATCGGCAAGCCCGATGTCCTCGCTTGCAAACCGCGTTATGCGCCGCGCTACATACAGCGGATCTTCGCCTGCTTCCAGCATCCGCGCCAGCCAATATACGGCGGCATCGGGATCGGAGTTGCGCATTGACTTATGAAGTGCCGAGATCAGATTGTAATGCTCTTCCCCCTTCTTATCGTACAAGAGAGATTTTTTTGAAGTGCACTGCTCGATCGTTTCGCGCGTAACGCAAGTCACGCCCTCGTGCGTTTCACCGTTCAGCACCGCCATTTCCAGTGTGGAAAGAGCACTGCGCGCATCGCCGTTGGCAAATACCGCGATCGCTTCGATAAGTTCAGGAGCAATCTCTACCTTTTGTTTTCCAAATCCTCTTTCGTCCCGCAATGCGCGCTGTAAAAGCGCTATCAGCTCTTCCGTTTTCAAAGCCTGCAATACAAACACTTTACATCGGGACAAAAGAGCGCCATTGACCTCAAACGAAGGATTTTCCGTCGTAGCACCGATCATAACGATACTTCCGCGCTCGACAAACGGAAGAAACGCGTCTTGTTGTGCCTTATTGAAACGATGTATTTCATCCACGAAAAGAATCGTCTTTTCACCAAACCGACGGTTCTTCTCCGCCTGTTCCATGACCTGCTTGATCTCTTTAATGCCGCTGGTCACCGCAGAAAAATCAATAAAAGAGGCTTTGGTTTTATTCGCGATAATGCGCGCCAACGTTGTCTTACCGACGCCCGGCGGTCCCCAAAAAATCATCGAACCCACCGAATCGCCTTCAATCATGCGGCGAAGCACCTTTCCTTCGCCCAAAAGATGCGTCTGCCCTGCAAACTCTTCCAACGTACGCGGCCGCATGCGCGCCGCAAGCGGGAGATCTTCTTCCCGCAAAAACATCGATTGCTGTTCCATTTTTCTCCCTGCATTTTTCGGCACATTTCGTATATTCAACGTACCGTTTCTAAAGGGCGGGAGCAACAAACACTCCCGCCCTAACTACCGAACGAATCTTTCTGCTGTATATTTTTCAATTGCCGAATCATCAACTACCGGAAAAATTCAGATACAACAACACAATCCCCACAATGACAGCGATCCCCAATAACACGAGTGCCCCTACTTTTAAAGGCGAAACAGGCGCTTTGCCTGTAACCTTTCCATTGAAACCGTTTACAAAAAAATTATAAAGCTTCGTCTTCCAATTGCAATGTCCGACATACAGCGGGATCAATATGTATTTGTATGTAATATTATTGCACTGTGTGTTGACATTGTATGAAGATACAATGTCATAAACATATTGACTTAAAATCGCACTTTTTAAACGAACTTGTATCTCTTGCTTTGCCTCTTCCCAACAATCCAGTCCGCTTTTAGTATTTTGACTGGCTGTAAAACCGCTCAAATATTCTGTGGTGTATTCTTTGCTTTGATTGGTTTCAAACGGCTGCAGCTTTTTCAGCGATTTTTGATCCAGTGCGCCGCCGGCCTGAATGAGCACATCATCAAACCACATGGAATAATGACCTCTCACCGTAAAATACCGGATATACCGTTCCTGCACCGTACGACCATTGACACGTTTGGTACGATAATAATATTTACCTAAAACAGCAACATAATCTGATTCCGTGGCTGTATCGAACGAAAAAGCGGGAGTATATACACCTTTCAACTCTTCCGGCTTTGCGCTTTTTCGGAACTTCCCAGGCGCAAGCAAACGTTTTCGTGCCCAATGCTTTACATTTTTACCCGCAGTATCTTTTCCGATACGAAAAGGAACGACCGCATTCGGGCGAATACCCGGAAGCTCATCCGTTTCCACAATGTTTGTAGTACCGCAAAAAGAACAAGCTTTTGCAATCTCACGGCGATCCAGCACTTCATGAGCTCCGCAATTTTCGCATCGGAACACATGTGTTTCTTCGCCCCAAGAATTATCCGCACTGAGAAGATTTTCAAAATCCTGCTCTTCGCTTGTCTTGCTGATGATCTCTCGGCGCGAACCGCAATGTTCACAGTACAGAGTCCCGTTTTCGGAATCAAATACCATGTTTGCCCCGCAGGCAGGACATTTTGTTACACTCGTCCTTTCTTCCTGTTCCGAAGATGTCGGTATATCCTCATCAAAAAAAACATTTTTATCGTTCATATTTACCTCACCTATCATGCCAACTCTTCTAATAAACAATTATACTCAACAAAGCACCGATTGTCAAGACACATTCAAAAAATCAATGGCGCGGCAACTGCATTTTATCCGCTTCACTCAATTTGCGAATCACTCGGCATGGATTTCCCGCAGCAAATACCCCCGAAGGAATATCACGCGTTACAACACTCCCCGCTCCGATCACCGCATCGTTCCCAATCGTGACACCTCCGCAAACAGTCACGCCGCTTGCAAGCCATACGTTATCTCCGATCGTGATCGGCTTTGCGTATTCAAGATCATAATAATGTCCATCTTCTGCGCGCCGCATGTTACGATCACAGGAAAGAAGAGGATGCACCGGCGTTGCAATCGTCACATTGGGTCCGATAAAACATTGTTTTCCGATCTTTACATGTGCGCAATCGAGAATAACAAGATTAAAATTCGAGAAAAAATCTTCTTCTACTTCGGTATTGCAACCGTAATCAAAACGCAGAGGCGGCTCGCAATATAAACGCTCGCCACATTTCCCGAACATTTCATGCAAAAGCTTTTCACGCTCTTTCATGTCATCCTCGTCTGAATCATTATAACGCTTAAAAAGTTTTCGTATGTGCTTGCGCATTGCGACAAGTTCCACATCTGACGGGTCATACAACTCGCCCGAAACCATCCTTTTATACTGCTCCCCGTGTTCTTCCTGCTCGTTGAGCATCTTTGTCATTTCCTCCAACTGCTCCTGTGAAAACTCTTCATTCAATGAAGCAAGCTTTCCATATACTGCCTTGTCGTGATGTATGGTCATATGTTCAAGCCACTCCTTCCGTTTTTTATATCCAATATCCTACCCGGTATCTTTTGCCTTTTATATTGAGAGAAACAATCATAATACTATATTTTTATATCAATTCCTCACACTATTTCATCTCAAATTTATTTTATTAAGAAAAAGGCTTTCTCTTGTTATTATAGCACATCAAAAAGCAAAAAGCAATAAACAAAAATAAATCATTGCAGCACTCTTGTGACAAAACCCAAAAGTTAGAGCTCAATGATTCAATAATTTTTACGGATTTTACAAAGATTGGTTTACTTTTTTAAATTTTTTCGCTATACTTAATTGTACAATTCAATTTTAAGGATGTAAACGCATGTTCCGTATTTGGGCAAAAATCATGAAAGAAGGAAAAATTCAAAAACAATTTGTCTATGAAAATAATGAAGAAAAATTGACTTATTCACATTTTCTACAATATCTTTTTGATATTTGCCGCGAACTGGATTGTCCTACACCTGTGCTATTAAAAACACATATTTTTAATTTTGCAAAATTTAACCACGTTCGTTTTTATCCGCGCGACTTTGTGGAATCCGTCGATTTTGACTATCTCTTGTTGGAAAATATTGTAATGTAATCCGATCAAACAATTGATTCTAACATAAAAAGCGAGCATTGATCTGAATTGATCATGCTCGCTTTCTTATTGATCCGAATTTACATATCCAATATATGACTATTCAATGCGTTTTAATTAAATCCTTTTTTTATAGCCACACTTCGGGCATACACCGTTTTCATCCAATGCAATTCCGCAAAGAGGGCAACGATCAATCTTGTTTTGCGTCACAAACTCTTGTGAAGCAGCATTGACCCCGCTTGTAAAAGTAAGTTTTGCAATGTTCAACTTATCTTTTAAGAGGGAATAAACAATTTTGATCATTCCTTCCACCGTCATCGTTTCTTTTGTTACCACTAAACGACAATCGGGATATGCTGTCGCAAGTTCTGTTTTAAAAGCTGCACCCTTCATCGTGTTCTGCGGCGAACCGTCTTTGATCCCCTGCTTCTCATAAACGTTAAGGACTGCGGGTAAAAGCGGATCATCTTCGCGCAAAATAAGTGCATGATCAAAATTTTTCAAAACTTCCCATGCCGTCTTTTGAATTTCATTGCAGGGAAAAACCATGTTTACCCCTTCATTTACCGTATCCTCTACCTCAATTGTCAGTACACCCGTGTGCCCATGCAGATACTGTGCCTCTCCCTTAAACCCATAGAACCTGTGCGCATATTGCAGTTCTATTTTTGTTATGCTCCTCATACCTTTTACCTCCAATATTTTTTATTATACTGCCGCTAATTTACAAACAGTTTTTTCCAAATTATTTTAACAAAAGGAATAAATGATAGTTTATTATTGATATCTATTATCAATTAGAATTATATCATAATAACGGGAGGTTGTCAAGAGGAAAATTAAAATTTTTTATATTTTATAAAATCCAATACGCAATTTGATCATATATTGAAAAGGCAGAAAAAAGTATTTTTACTTTATCCTAAAAAAGTTTAAAACAAAAAAGAGCTTTGGCAAAGCCAAAGCTCTTTTTATTAAATCAAATTACTTAACGATCTTGGAAACAACGCCCGAGCCGACCGTTCTGCCACCTTCACGGATAGCGAAACGAAGACCTTCTTCGACCGCGACAGGTTTAATGAGCGAAACGTCGATTTTAACGTTATCGCCAGGCATAACCATTTCAACGCCTTCCGGCAGTTTGATGGAGCCCGTAACGTCCGTCGTACGGATGAAGAACTGAGGACGATAGTTGTTGAAGAACGGGGTGTGACGGCCGCCTTCTTCCTTCGTCAAAACGTAAACCTGTGCTTCAAACTCGGTATGAGGATGAATCGAACCGGGTTTTGCGATAACCTGACCTTTTTCGATGTCTTTACGATCGATACCACGGAGAAGCGCACCAACGTTGTCGCCAGCCATCGCTTCGTCGAGCATCTTACGGAACATTTCAAGACCGGTGATAACCGTCGAACGAGGTTTCTCGATGAGACCTACGATTTCCGCAGGATCGCCAACCTTCGCTACACCACGCTCAACACGGCCGGTTGCAACCGTACCACGGCCGGAGATCGTGAATACGTCTTCGACAGGGAGCAGGAAGGGCTTGTCATCTTCACGCTGAGGATCAGGGATATAAGCGTCGATCGCATCCATGAGGTCGAGAACGCATTTGCATTCGGGAGCCGCAAGGATCTCAGCATCGGATGCGCCGGAAGTCGCTTTTTCAAGCGCTTTAAGAGCGGAACCTTTGATGATCGGGGTCTTGTCGCCAGGGAAGCCGTACTTCGTGAGAAGGTCACGGATTTCCTCTTCAACGAGCTCGAGAAGTTCGGGATCGTCAACCTGATCGGTCTTGTTCATGAACACAACGATGTAAGGCACGCCAACCTGACGAGCGAGCAGGATGTGCTCACGAGTCTGAGGCATGGGACCGTCGGTCGCTGCAACAACGAGGATCGCACCGTCCATCTGCGCAGCACCCGTGATCATGTTCTTGACATAGTCAGCGTGGCCCGGGCAGTCAACGTGCGCATAGTGACGTTTGTCTGTCTGATATTCGACGTGCGCGGTGTTGATCGTGATACCACGAGCCTTCTCTTCCGGCGCTTTGTCGATTTCATCGTACTTCATTTTCGCAGCCTGACCCTTGGCAGCCATAACCATCGTGATAGCTGCGGTCAGAGTCGTTTTGCCATGGTCAACGTGGCCGATCGTGCCGACGTTAACGTGGGGTTTGCTTCTGTCGAATTTAGCCTTAGCCATTTTCGTTCCTCCAAAAAATATTATTTTTAATGATAACTTGTGCGCCGAACAAACCGGCTCTTGCAGCTATCTATCATTAACATGAGATATATCTGCTTTCTACAAGCAACTATAATTATATCGTATCTTTGCAAGAATATCAATCTTTTTGCGGGAATTTTTCAAAAATTTTTTGAAAATGCTCCGCTTATTCCGCTTTCTTGCCACGCTCGCCGATAATCTTTTCAGAAATCGAACGAGGAACTTCGTAATAGTGTGAGAATTGCATCGTGAACTGTCCGCGGCCCTGTGTACGCGAACGCAAATCGGTCGCGTAACCGAACATTTCAGACAGCGGAATGATCGCATCGATGACTTTTACGCCGTTGCGGTCTTCCGTACCCGTGATCGTTCCGCGACGGGAAGAAACGTTGCCCATCAGGTCGCCGAAATAATCTTCGGGGGTTACGATCTCGACTTTCATCATCGGTTCGAGCAGAACGGGATTCGCTCTCTTCAAACCGTCTTTGAAGCCCATCGAACCTGCGATCTTGAATGCCATTTCGGAAGAGTCGACTTCGTGATAGCTTCCGTCGTATACAACGGCACGGAAATCCACCACTTCGTATCCGGCAAGGAATCCGTTCTTCGCCGCTTCCTGAATACCTTTGTCGATTGCGGGAATATATTCTTTCGGAATGGAGCCGCCCACCGTTTCATCCACAAACTCGTAGCCCTGTCCGGGTTCCAAAGGTTCGAGACGAAGTTTACAGTGACCGTACTGACCTTTACCGCCCGACTGACGCACATATTTGCCTTCTGCTTCAACAGCTTTACGGAAAGTCTCACGATATGCAACCTGCGGCTTACCGACGTTTGCTTCAACCTTGAATTCGCGCAGCAAACGGTCAACAATGATCTCCAAGTGCAACTCGCCCATACCGGCGATGATGGTCTGGCCCGTTTCGGTATCGGTATATGTCTTGAACGTCGGATCCTCTTCCGCCAGTTTGATGAGCGCAAGCGTCATCTTTTCCTGACCGGCTTTGGTCTTCGGTTCGATCGCAACTTTGATAACAGGTTCCGGGAATTCCATCTGTTCAAGTACGATGGGATGCTTTTCGTCGCACAGCGTGTCGCCCGTGCCGGTCTCTTTCAGACCGACGATTGCGCAGATATCCCCTGAATAAATTACAGGAATCTCTTCGCGGTGATTTGCATGCATCTGCAAAAGACGGCCGATACGTTCCTTTTTCTGTTTCGTGCTGTTATAGACGTATGAACCCGCTTCCAATACGCCCGAATAAGCGCGGAAGAACGCAAGTTTACCGACAAACGGGTCCGCCGCAATCTTGAACGCAAGTCCGGCAAAAGGTTCATCGTCCGAAGTCTTTCTCTCCTCTTCTTCCCCGGTGTTCGGGTTAATGCCTTTGACATGATCGACATCCAGAGGCGACGGCAGATAGTCAACAATCGCATCGAGCAAGAATTGCACGCCCTTATTACGATAAGAAGATCCGCACAATACAGGCGTTACAGCCATCGAAATGGTCGCTTTGCGGAGACCTTTTTTGAGATCGTCAACCGAAAGATCGCCTTCCTCAAAATACTTCTCCATCAGCTCGTCGTCCTGTTCGGCAACTGCTTCTACGAGCTCAGCACGATACTTCTTCGCTTCCTCCATCATTTCTGCGGGGATGTCCGTCTTTTCAAATTCTTTGCCGAGGTCGTCTTTATAAACTTCCGCATTCATATTTACCAGGTCAACAATACCCTTGAAGGTGTCTTCCTTGCCGATCGGAAGCTGAATACGGATCGCACGCGTGCCGAGACGCTCGCGCATCATCTTAACCGCGTTGTCAAAATTTGCGCCGTTGATATCCATTTTGTTAACGTACGCAATGCGCGGTACTTTGTATTTGTCCGCCTGGCGCCATACCGTTTCCGACTGCGGCTCTACCCCGCCCTTCGCGCAGAAGGTCGCGACAGCACCGTCGAGAACACGCAGAGAACGTTCCACTTCGACCGTAAAGTCAACGTGGCCCGGCGTATCAATAATGTTGATCCTGTGGCCTTTCCAGGTACAAGTCGTCGCCGCGGATGTGATCGTGATACCGCGCTCCTGTTCCTGCACCATCCAGTCCATGGTTGCGGCGCCTTCGTGCGTTTCGCCGAGCTTGTGCGTCTTACCTGTGTAGAACAGGATACGCTCCGTTGTCGTCGTTTTACCCGCATCGATGTGCGCCATGATTCCGATATTTCTTGTAACGTCAAGACCGAATTGTCTGGGCATATTCTACTCCTTCCGTTAAAATCTGAAATGCGCGAACGCTTTGTTCGCTTCCGCCATACGATGCGTATCTTCTTTCTTCTTGACCGATCCGCCCGTATTGTTGAAAGCGTCCATCAGCTCCGCCGCAAGCTTCTTGCTCATCTCACGCTCGCTCCGCTTCCTCGTGTTGATCACGATCCAACGAATCGCCAGCGTCTGACGGCGCTCCGGACGAATCTCGATCGGAACCTGATAGTTCGCTCCGCCGACTCGGCGTGCCTTTACTTCCAATACAGGCATAACGTTCGCCATCGCCTGATTGAATATCTCCAAAGGTTCCTGGTTGAGCTTCGATTTCATAATCTCGAATGCATCGTATACGATCTTCTGCGCCGTCGCTTTGTTGCCGTCCAACATGATCTGATTGATCAGCTTCGCGACCACTTTGCTCCCATATACGGGATCGGGCAGTACGTCTCTTTTCGGTACATTGCCTCTCCTGGGCATACTGTTTGTCCTCCTTAAATTGATGTGTTTCCGCAAAATTTTACGGAAGATTTGTAAGGGTGATACCCTTAGTACAGCTATCGCTTGCATTCCCCTCCGCAAATGCATTCCGGGAAGTAGCGAACCTTCTGCCTTACGGCATACTGCCTACTTTCATCGGGTATTTTAAGATAAATTCCGACAAGTAGGTTGTGTTCTTCGCGGATCTCTCCGCTTCGCTTCTGTTCCTTAATTTAAATGATTATTTAGGACGCTTTGCGCCGTATTTGGAACGAGCCTGCTTTCTCTTGGCAACGCCTGCGGTATCGAGCGCGCCGCGGATTACGTGATAACGGACACCAGGCAGATCACGTACCCTGCCGCCGCGGATCAGAACGGAGCTGTGCTCGTTCAAGTTGTGACCCTCGCCGGGAATATACACGGTACCTTCCTGTTTGTTCGTCAAGCGTACCCTCGCGATCTTACGCAGAGCCGAGTTCGGCTTTTTCGGGGACGTCGTCGATACCGAAAGACATACGCCGCGCTTCTGCGGGCACTGCGCCATGATCGGCGTCTTGCTCTTTTCGGGTCTCTGTTCCCTGCCGTGCTTGATGAGCTGGTTAATTGTAGGCATTTTTTACCTCCTTGTAAAAATAGGAATTTATCTTAAAATTGCCCTTACGCAATTTAAGAAAGCGAAATTTCTTCACATTTTTTCTTTTGAGCTGACAAAAGAAAAAATCGTGATTTTTAAGACAACCCCGCGGGCACGCGGCTTCGCCGCTATCCGCGCGGTTTTCCTCGCGGCGCGCTCTTTCAGAGCACACCGTCTTTAAGCGCGCCGCTTCACCTTTCCTCCGTAAGCCTTACGGCAATTTGAGGGCGCGGGCGCAAAAGCGCGGTTTTGCTTGCGCAGTATTTTTTATTCACATTTTTTCTTTTGAGCTGACAAAAGAAAAAATCGTGATTTCAATTTTTTTACTGCTTATACAGCAATAACACTTGCGGCAAAAGGGCGCGCAAAAAGATATACGCCCACAGTCGCAAGTGTTATTTTAGCATTTTACGGAATTTTTGTCAAACGTTTCGAAGAAAATGTTTGGGCCCGTATGCATTTTATTATAGAATATACAGCATTTTTTCCGCTCTACTCCCGGAAACCATCTGCTTCACAATATTTTAAACAAGAAAGGCACCCTGACAATGCGGAGCGCCTTTCCTGTTATCTTAATTCTTTAACATTTCTTCAATTTTCGGCGGGAGTTTCGATATCGAACGCTTCGCGCGTTTCCTGAATCAGATCATCGCTCTCGCGGTGCCCTGTCACGAGCTGCGGGCTCATGTTCTTGTAATCGCGCACGCCCGTACCGGCGGGGATCAGCTTACCGATGATGACGTTCTCTTTCAGACCGATCAGCGGATCAACTTTGCTCTTGATCGCAGCTTCCGTCAGCACGCGCGCCGTTTCCTGGAAGGATGCAGCAGAGAGGAAGGAATCGGTGGACAGCGCCGCTTTCGTGATACCGAGGAGCACGCGCTTCGCGGTAGCGGGTCTGCCGCCCTTTTCGATCGCCTTTTCGTTCTCGTCTTCGAATGTAAACATATCGACGAGTTCGCCCGGAAGCATTTCGGTGTCGCCGCAGTTTTCGATACGCACTTTGCGCATCATCTGGCGCACGATGATCTCAACGTGCTTGTCGTTGATATCAACGCCCTGTGAACGGTAAACGGACTGCACTTCATGCAAAATATAGTCCTGCACGCCCTTGACGCCCTGAATACGCAGAATGTCCTGCGGATTGACCGAACCGCCGTTGAGCTGGGTACCCGGCTCGACTTTGTCGCCCGACTTGATCTTCAGCTCCGCGTTGAACGGAAGCATATAATCTTTCTTCTCCGCACCCGTGAATTCGTCGCGGATGACGATGTGTTTCTGATTGTCCTGCTCGGAAATGTACGCAATACCGCCCACTTCACACAGCGTCGCAACGCCCTTCGGCTTTCTCGCTTCGAACAATTCTTCGACACGCGGAAGACCCTGTGTAATGTCGCCCGTCGCCGCGATACCGCCCGTATGGAAGGTACGCATCGTCAGCTGCGTGCCCGGTTCGCCGATGGACTGCGCCGCGATCGTGCCGACCGCTTCACCGACTTGGATGGGCAGGCCCGTCGCCATGTTCTTGCCGTAGCACTTCGCGCATACACCGTGCCGCGACGTGCAGGTAAATACGCTGCGGATGGACACTTCGGTAATGCCCGCCGCGACAATCTCGTCCGCCTTGTCTTCGGTGATCATATGGTTGGTCTCCACCATCACCTCACCCGTCTTCGGGTTGATGACATCTTCGGAAACAAATCTGCCGATCAGACGATCTTTCAGGCTCTCGATCTCGCCGTTGGGCCCGACGATCGCGCGGATCTTCATGCCGCGCGGCTTTTTGCCTGCACAGCAATCGTCTTCGCGCACGATAACGTCCTGCGAAACGTCGACAAGACGGCGGGTCAAATAACCCGAGTCAGCCGTCTTCAAAGCTGTATCTGCCAAACCTTTACGTCCGCCGTGCGAGGAAATGAAGTATTCCAAAACGGAAAGTCCCTCACGGAAGCAAGATTTAACGGGAATTTCGATCATACGGCCCTGCGGGTCGACCATGAGGCCGCGCATACCGGCAAGCTGTTTGATCTGGTCGATGGAACCACGCGCACCGGAATTTGCCATCATCCAGATGGGGTTGAAATCGTCCGCGCCTTTGCGCAGTTCTGCCGTCACTTCGTCTGTCGTTTCCTTCCAGACATTGACGACCGCGTTATAGCGCTCTTCCTCTTTCAAAAGGCCGCGCGCGAATTTCTTGGAAATGGTTTCGACTTTCTTTTCCGCTTCCGCGATCTTGACTTTCTTGGAATCGGGAATGTGCATATCGAAAACGGATGTCGTGAGAGCGCCGATCGTCGAATATTTGAAACCGAGCGCCTTGATCTTATCCAGCACTTCTGCCGCCTTGGGCGCGCCGCCTGTTTTAAAGCAACGGTCGACGATCTTGGAGATCATCTTTTTGTCCACGGCAATGCTCTTGCGCACTGTCTTCTTCGGCGAAATGACTTCACCGGTAACAGGGTCCGTCACTTCGGCAACTTCTACATTTTTATAACCGCTCAGTTCGTATTGCAGATAGTCTTCTTTGGTCTCACGCGGCACAAAGCCCAAATCTTGCGGGATCGCTTCGTTATAGATAATACGCCCCACCGTCGTGAGCACACGCCCGGTAATCTCGGTAATGGGATTCCCCTGTTCGTCAAAGAACTTGCCTTCGGGAAGAGCGACCGTGCGGCGGACATAAATTTCATCCTGCAATGTGATGAATTTAGTCTGATACGCCATGATCGCTTCGTCTTCGGAAGTATAAACGCCTGCGCGGTACAGTTCCGCACCTTCGGTGCCTTCAGGCACTTCGTTGTGGTCTTTGTCATACCAACGCCCGTCATAACGGCGGACAATGGTCAGATAATACGCGCCGAGGATCATGTCCTGTGTCGGCGTCATGACCGGTTTGCCGTCCGAAAGCTTTAAGATATTGTTCGAAGAGAGCATGAGGAAGCGTGCTTCCGCCTGCGCTTCGATGGAAAGAGGTACGTGCACAGCCATCTGGTCGCCGTCGAAGTCGGCGTTGAACGCGCCGCAGACCAACGGATGAATCTTGATCGCACGGCCCTCGATGAGCACCGGTTCAAATGCCTGAATGGACAGGCGGTGCAACGTCGGAGCACGGTTCAAAAGGACAGGGTGTTCTTTGATGACCCCTTCCAGCACGTCCCAGACGGAAGGTTTCGCCTTCTCGACGGCGCGCTTCGCGCTCTTAATATTGTGGCACTGGCCGCTCTCGACCAGCTTTTTCATAATGAAAGGCTTGAACAGTTCGATCGCCATTTCCTTGGGCAGACCGCACTGATACAATTTGAGTTCCGGACCTACGACGATAACCGAACGACCGGAATAGTCGACGCGTTTACCCAAAAGGTTCTGACGGAAACGCCCTTGCTTACCGCGAAGAAGGCCCGAAAGCGATTTGAGCTCGCGGTTGGAAGGCCCCGAGATCGCTTTTCCGCGCCTGCCGTTGTCGATCAGTGCGTCCACCGCTTCCTGCAACATGCGCTTCTCGTTTTTGACGATCATGTCCGGCGCACCCAGCTCCATCAGCCTTTTCAGACGGTTGTTGCGGTTGATGACGCGGCGGTACAAATCGTTGAGATCGCTCGTCGCAAACCTCCCGCCGTCCAGCTGCACCATCGGGCGCAGTTCGGGCGGAATGACGGGAAGCACCGTCAGGATCATCCATTCGGGGCGGTTGCCGCTCTTGCGGAATGCCTCGATGATCTCGATGCGCTTCACCGCACGCAGGCGCTTGCTCCCGCTCGGATTGTTTTCAATGATCTCTTTGGTCTCTTTGCTTTCTTTTTCCAGGTCGATCGCCTGCAAAAGTTCGCGGATCGCTTCCGCGCCCATGCCGACTTTCAGACCCGTAACACTCGAATCGCCGTACTGCTCTTCCAGTTCGCGCAGTTCCTTGTCGTTGATGACCTGTTTATACGCCAAAGTGGGAATTGTACCCGGATCGAGCACAACGTATGCGGCAAAATAGATCACCTGCTCCAACTGTTTGGGCCCCATGTCGAGCAAAAGCCCGATACGGGAAGGCACGCCGCGGAAATACCAGATGTGCGAAACGGGCGCGGCAAGCTCAATGTGTCCCATACGCTCGCGGCGCACTTTCGCGCGCGTCACTTCAACGCCGCATTTTTCGCAGATGATACCCTTATAACGAATGCGTTTGTATTTGCCGCAGTGGCACTCCCAGTCCTTGGTCGGCCCGAAAATCTTTTCGCAGAACAAGCCGTCCTTTTCCGGTTTTTGCGTACGGTAGTTGATGGTCTCCGGCTTGGTAACTTCGCCGTACGACCACTCTCTTATTTTTTCGGGAGACGCAACTCCGATCTGTATAGAGTCAAAATCGTTTAATTCGTACATAGTAATCCTCCCGCTTTATTCTTCGTCGTCTGTCTGATCTTCGTCAGCCTGATCGTCTGCATCGTCCTCGTCATCGAGGTCGTCCAGATCATCCAGATCCTCTTCGCCGAACAGATCCGCCGAAGTGAAATCCTCGTCCTCTTCATCCTCTTCGAAGATAGAACCGACACCCAGATCCTCTTCGTCCTCGTCCTCTTCTTCGTCGAAGTTGAAGTCGAGTTCTTCGATCTCTTCGTCGTGCCTGTTGTCGCGTTCCTCTTCTTCCATTTCCGCATCGGACAAATCTTTCAGCTGCAACTCGTCCTTGCTCTCGGTGAGTACTTTCACATCCAATGCCAGCGATTGCAGTTCCTTGAACAGGACCTTGAACGCTTCGGGAATGCCCGGTTCAGAAATATTGTTGCCCTTGACGATGCTCTCGTACGTCCTGACACGCCCGACGATATCGTCCGACTTGACCGTGAGGATCTCCTGCAAGATATGCGCCGCGCCGTATGCTTCC
>CABQND010000030.1 GCA_902465495.1 uncultured Eubacteriales bacterium | reverse complement strand
TGCGCCCTCGCCGCAAACTGCGGCGAGGGCGCACTGTTTGATTTTCTTCAATAAAAAAGTTTGCTCCCGATTTGCTGTTTTTGAAAGGTGTTCAAATCAAATTTCCAGTTCTGCATGGCGGTCTGGATCGACGAGCATCGTCTTGTAATCGGTGTAGTTGACAAATCCCGCCTTGGCTTTGGGCGGCTTTTTCACAAACCGCCGTTCGCAGTAATCGACGGGTACTTTATTTCCCGCTTTCGCGTCCGAAAAATAGGCGCAAATCTGGGCGGCGGCGAGCAGGACTTCGCTCGGAAGTTTTCTCGATTCGGTGCGAATGAGCACGTGCGAGCTGTGGTATTTCTGTGTATGCAGCCAAATGTCGGAAGGCGCGGCTTCGCGCAGCAGTCGGTCATTCTGTACATTGTTGCGCCCTGCAAAAATGCGAAATTTTCCGATGGTAAAAGTGCGGAAGGGGATGTTCTGAACCTTTGCTCCTTTACTCTTTATGGGCGGTAACAATCCCGCGACGCGCAGTTCTTCTTCGATTTCGGCAAGATCGAGCGCATTTTCGGCGCGTGCAAGCGAAAAGAGCATGCTTTCCGTGTAATCGAGGTCCGAAAGCGCCTCCTGTTTTTGCGGCGCGATCGCCGCCAGCGTACGTTTCTGCTTATTGTATTTTTTATAATATTTCTGTGCGTTCTGTGCGGGGTCGAGCGTCTTTTCCAGCGGAATGCGCACCGTATTGGCGTTTTCGTCGTAATAATTGACGACTTCGCAGGCATCCGCCCCCTTATGCAGAGCGTAAATATTTGCGGTGATCAGTTCGCCGTACAATCTGTTTTTTTCCATATCCGCGCAGGCGTGTTCCCGCTCGCAAAGAAGGGCAAGTTTTTTCTCTTCTTTTTTTCGGCGAGACAATAGCAATCCTTCCAGCCGCCGTTTTTTTTCGGAAAAATCTTTCTTGCTTTCCCGTTCGATATAGTATGCGTCGGCGGCGGCGAGCACGCTGTCATACATAGTGCCGCCTTCAAAGCGCGCATAAAAGTCTTTCGCTTCGCCCTTACCGTCCCGTTCGACGGCGGGGGAGATTTCGTCCGAAAACACAAAATCGCGGATACGTTCTGCCCATTTTCCAGCATTTTCCCCAAATGCGTCTGCATGCTCACCGGTGATCTTCTTTGCGATCAGGCGGCAGGTGGGAAGTGCCAACCCTGCAAGGTTGGAAAATAGAAACTCTGCGACGTCGCCCCCGCCGAATGCGGTGAGCCGCTCTTTCAAAGCGGAAAGGTCGGATGGGTCAGCCTTGTCCTGCTTTTCGGGGAAGGTATACCGCACGCCGGGGAACAGCACGCGTTTGAAATTTTCTTGTAAGGAAGAAACTTTCAGCGCTCCGCAGATGATCCCGTTTTCGGTGAGCACAAGGTTGGAATATTTGCCCATGATCTCCGCGTACAGGATGCGTTCGGCACGCGAAAATTCGTTTATACAATCGAAGGTGAAGGAAAGAATGCGCTCAAAGCCTTCTTGTTTTACGCCGGTCAGCGTTGCTCCCGAAAGGTGCTTGCGCAAAAGCATACAAAAATTCGGCGCGACATCGGGTGCGGTGCGCGGCGCGTCTGAAATAAGGGCACGTGCAAACGAAGCGTTGGTGTTGAGCAGAAGTTTGCGTGTCTTTCCGCCTGCATACAGCAGGATGTCGACTTCGTCGCGGGAGGGTTGAATGATTTTATTTACTTTTCCGCCTGCGAGCGCCGCGTCCAGTTCGCGCGCGATGTGTCGCAGGGTATAGGCGTCTTGCGGCATGTATGTTTCCTCGTTGCCGTATTTTTCAGTTTATTATTATAGCGCAATTGCGCGCAAAACGCAACCCGAACGGAAGCGTTACGCGCTTCGATATTTTCGTAAATCAAGGTTCCGCTTTTGAGCGCGAGAAGTTCCCGTTTGTTTAGCGGACGTCGCTTCTGCCCAGCAGGTAGTCCATGGAACAGGAAAAATAGTCGGCAAGCTGAAAAACAGTGTCGGGTTTGGGTAATCTTTGGCGTTGCAACCATTTTGAAATGGCGGACGGTTCGATTTTCAATTGCAGGGCGAGCGAGCGTTTATTGCGTCCGCTTTCCGAAATCAGAATTGCAAGCCGTTCCGCAAAACATGAAGGCGGAGTTGCGCGGAGATATTCTGCGGTTTCACAGCGCTCGAACAGGTAATCGACGGACACGTCCATGGCATCCGCCGTTTTGATCACATATTCGGTAGAAGGGGTATTTGTTCCGTCCAGCCATCGTGCCACGCACCGTTCCAGACAGCCGATTTTCCGTGCAAAAGCTGTTACGGTCAATCCTGTCCTTTCCAGATACTCGCGCACGGAGCCTACAAATTTTTGCGCGTATTTTTCCATAAAATTTCCTCTGTATGGATACACTGCGTCGTTTTTATTAAAATTATCGTCTTTTTGGACAAAAAATACTTGACATCGTCTAACTGGACAAAGTATACTGTTTTTATTAAAACAAAAGGAGATGCCGTATGAGTATTCAGGAGCTTTTGAAGTTGGTGCAGGAATGTCTGCGCGATGAGTTAATCGCGCAAACCGAGGTGAAGGAAAATAAAATTGAAATTTTCTTTTTGGACGGAACAAAGCGACAAATTATCATTGCATGATTTATCTTCAATCAATAAATACAAAAATAAAAACAGAAACCGCACGGATTTTCCGTGCGGTTTCTGTTTTGTGCAGTAAGGTTTGTCGAAAAAGCGTAAAAACGGCGGGTATTAACGATAAATCGCAAAAAAAATCAAACGCCTCGCAAAAATGCTTTGCAAAATGCGTGCGTTGTGCTAAAATACTGTAACGAGTAAAATGTTTTTATTTATATAGCAGGAGAAAGACAATGAACTACAAAACAGAACCTTCCCAGAAAAGTACCGTGAAGATCACCATGACTTTCGATCAGAAAGAATGGAACGAGGCGAACATGAAAGCCTACCAGCAGACGAAAGGCAAATATTTCGTCAACGGTTTCCGCAAGGGCAAAGCGCCCAAGCACGTCATCGAGCTCAACTACGGCAAGGGCGTGTTTTATGAAGACGCGCTGAACAATCTTTTCTCCGATCATTACTACGACATTATCGAGAAAGAAAAGGACAACTTCTCCGTGGTCGGCCAGCCCGAGCTTTCGGTGGAGGATATCAGCGACGAAGGCGCGGTGCTTGTTGCCGTTGCGCCCGTTAAGCCTGACGTAAAACTGGGTGCGTACAAGGGTATAAACATCAAAAAAGTAGAGTATACTGTAAAAGATGAGGATGTGGAAGCAGAACTCAAGCGTTTGCAGGAGCGCAATTCCCGCCTTGTCGAAGTGACGGACCGTGCGGCGGAAAACGGCGATACGGCGACCATCGATTTTTCGGGCAGTGTAGACGGTGTGAAGTTTGAAGGCGGCACGTCCGAGAATTATCCGCTCGTTCTGGGCAGCGGTTCGTTCATTCCCGGCTTTGAAGAGCAGGTCGTGGGCATGAAAGTGGGCGATGCGAAGGACATCAACGTGAAGTTCCCCGAAAATTATCAGGCGGAAGAACTGAAAGGGAAAGATGCGGTGTTCGCGGTCAAACTCAACAAGCTGGAAAAGAAAGAACTTCCCGAAGTGAACGACGAGTTCATCAAAGATGCTGCCGGAGCGGAGAGCGTAGACGCGTACAAGAAAGAGACGCGCGAGCGCCTTGAAAAACAGGCGAAGGAAAAGGGCGACGCGGAGACGGAGAACAACATCGTCAAGGCGATCACCGAGACCGCGGAAGCGGAGATCCCCGACGCGATGATCGAGAGCCAGATGGATATGATGGTGCGCAACGCCGAATATCGTCTCGGAATGCAGTACGGCGGCATGAAGCTGGAAGACTACCTCAGATATATGGGCAGCAACATGGCGGATTTCCGCGAAGGATATCGCGCACAGGCCGCAGAAACGGTCAAGAGCCAGCTCGTCATCGATAAGATCGTGCGCGAAGAGAAGATCGAAGCGAGCGATGCGGACATCGATGCCAAGATCGAAGAGTTTGCCAAAGCTGCGAATAAGAGCCTTGAAGAGTATAAAAAGGATGTCAGCGATTCTCAGCGCGAGTATATTGCGAACGACATCGTTGTAAACAAACTGTTCGAGTTCCTCAAAGCAAACAACAACATGACTGCAGAAGAGGAAAAACCCGCGGCAAAGAAAACCACGGCGAAGAAACCCGCTGCAAAGAAAGCGGAAGGTGAATCTGCGGCTGAAGCCAAAAAGCCTGCCGCGAAGAAGACTGTTGCAAAGAAAGCGGAAGGCGAAGAAAAGCCTGCGGCGAAAAAACCTGCGGCCAAGAAGACCGCGGCGAAAAAGCCCGCAGCGCCCAAGGCGGAGTAATAATCCGTTCGGGACAGGGTTTCGCCCGGCGCGTGCTTTATATAGATAAGGAGAAACCATGAACGAGATCAGAAGCAATCTTATTCCGATGGTCGTGGATAAAACGGATCGCGGCGAGCGTTCGTACGATATCTATTCGCGGCTTTTGGAAGATCGCATCGTCTTTTTGACGGGCGAGATCAATGATGCAATGGCGAATACCATCGTTGCACAGCTCATCTATCTGGAAGGAAAAGATGCGAATAAAGATATCAGTCTGTATATCAACAGCCCCGGCGGAAGTGTTTCGGCAGGACTTGCGATCTATGACACGATGAAGTATATTCAGTGCGATGTTTCGACAATTTGCATCGGGCTTGCGGCGAGTATGGGTGCATTCATTTTGTCCAGCGGAACGAAGGGCAAGCGTTACGCTCTGCCCAACAGCGAGGTCATGATCCATCAGCCTCTCGGCGGTGCGCAAGGGCAGGCGAGTGACATTAAGATACAGGCAGAGCATATCCTGCGCATTCGCGACAAGATGAACCGGATCCTTTCCGAAAATACGGGCAGGAGCATTGCGGAGATCGAGCGCGACACCGACCGTGATAATTATCTCACGGCGGAAGAGGCAATGAATTACGGGCTCATTGATAAAGTTTTTTATAGGAGATAAACGTTTGCGGGAAGAATTCGCCGACGGACAATGAAAGCAGGGGTGATTGTACCCCGAAAGAGAAACGAGAGAAAAGCCCGATCCGGTGCGTTTTACGTGCCTGTGCGGGTTTTCTTTCGATATTCGCGCTTTTTGCCGCAAGGCTCGGCGCGGAAGGAGGTCAGACATGAAAAACGATGAACAGTGCTGTTCGTTTTGCGGCAAACCGAAAAGCCGTACCAAAGTTTTGATCAGCGGTCCGAACGGACTTGCGATCTGCGACGAATGCGTCGAAATATGCAGTGAGGAGATCAAGGCGGGGCAGGAGAGTGCTACGGAAACCGTTGAGCTCAAAAAACCGTCCGAGATCAAGGCAGAATTGGATAAGTATATCGTCGGACAGGATAAAGCAAAAAAGGTCCTTTCCGTTGCGGTTTATAACCATTATAAAAGAATCAACAGCGAGGCAATGCGCAATAAGGACGACGATGTGGAAATCGAAAAGAGCAACATTCTTTTGCTCGGTCCCACAGGTTGCGGCAAGACGTTGCTTGCTCGCACGCTCGCGCGCATCCTGAACGTTCCCTTTGCCACGACGGATGCGACCACGCTTACCGAAGCGGGATATGTCGGCGAGGATGTAGAAAATATTCTGTTAAAACTTATTCAGAACGCCGATTACGATATCGAAAAAGCGCAGCGCGGCATCATTTACATCGACGAGATCGATAAAATCGCGCGCAAGGGAGAAAACGTTTCGATCACTCGCGACGTTTCGGGTGAAGGTGTACAGCAGGCACTTTTGAAAATCATCGAGAGCACGGTGGCGAGCGTTCCTCCGCAGGGCGGCAGAAAGCACCCGCAACAGGAATGCATGCGCATCGACACGACCAATATTTTATTTATCTGCGGCGGTGCTTTTGTTGGGTTGGATAAGATCGTGCAGGCGCGCAAGGACGATCGTTCGCTCGGGTTCGGCGGAAAGGTCAAGGGTGTGGACGAAACCGATTACCGCGTTCTGGAAGAAGTCAAGCCGCAGGATCTGACTAAATTCGGGCTGATTCCCGAGTTTGTCGGGCGCGTTCCTATTTTCGTGAGCTTACAGCCACTGGACGAAACGGCGCTGGTCAAGATCATGACCGAGCCGAAAAACGCGCTTATCAAGCAGTATCAGAAACTCGTGGGACTGGACGGCGTCAAACTTTCGTTTGAGCCTTCGGCGGTGAGCGAAATCGCAAATACCGCGATCAAACTCAAAACGGGGGCGAGAGGGCTGCGCACCATCATCGAAAATCTGATGACAGACGTGATGTACGAGATCCCGTCGGATTCCAACATCAGCGAGGTCAAGATCACGCGCGACTGCGTGCTTGGCAATGCAAAACCCGAACTGATCAAAAAGAGCGCGTAGCGCAGACGGGCAGGCGAAAGCCTGCCCGCTTTTTATGGTGAAACTTGAACGCCCGGCAGCGCAAACTTACGCTGCCGGGCGTTTTTTAAACTGTTTACTAAACAACAGTTCCATGATTTCTCGTATCATATAAATACACTCCTTTGATGGTTTGTCTTAAGAGAGTATTAACTTTAAAAAATAATTTTTTAAACCTGTTCGACACCTTTCGACAAAATAGTCGTAAAGAAGTCCGCATACGACAAAACCTCTCATGGATTTTTGCAAGCTTTTGTTTTGCGAATATTGGCGAAAATGCTATAATAGTATTGTCGAAAACGGCAGATAAATTACGAAGGAGGTCGTTTTATGGTTGTGCTTGAAGAAAAGCCGAAGTTGCAATATTCGGTCCGGCAGGATATATCCGACGATTTATTGCGGTATATGCAGGAATTTTATGTGGGGGAGTTCCGAAAAGAGAAAAATGGTTTTCTCTATGCACTCAATACCGGAGAATGTTATAAAATTACAGTCGAAAAGATGTAAAAGACATGTATGGCGCAATCCGCGCCGAATGAGCAAGAGAAGCGCCCGACGCAATCGCGTCGGGCGCTTCTCCGTTTTTGAAAGGCCCGCAGTGACAAGTGGAACCCTGAAAAATTTTTCGAGCATATGGCAAAACACTTGAAAAATCGGACACATCGTTTTATACTGAGATGAACCCTTCGGGCTGCGGGGGAATTTAAGTAAGGAGCAATTGCACAGATGCGCAATATTTACACTTATCTTTGCGGGGCAAAAAATACGCATTGCGAAGATGCGCTGTTTGCCTGCGAACGGTTTGCGTTTGTCATCGACGGGGCGACGGGGGTGGACGGCTCCAAAGTTACCGATGCGTTTACCGATGCGGAATGGTATGCGCGGACTTTTCGCGAAATGTTACAACATTCTCTGTACGAAGATCAACCGATTCTTCCGATCATGCAGGAGTGTGTGCGCAAAACCGCGGAGGCGTATGCGTCATTTTCGGGCGCAGAGTGTGTAAAAGACAAGCCTTCCGCAGTCATATCGCTCGTACGTGAGCGCGGCGGAATGCTGGAATATTACAGCCTTGGCGATTCGGTCATTATTCTGCGCAGAAAGGACGGCGGGGTGCAATATATTCTTGACGATCGTCTCGTAAAGCTGGATGAAGAAAACTTTTTACGCATGAAAAAAATTGCGCAGGAAGAGGGCATACCGCTTTTGCAAACGTTTTCACGCATCATACCGTATATTCTGCAAAACCGCGCGCGGATGAACAAGACAGGGGGATACGGTGCGCTTGCGCACACTGTCGAAGGTCTGGATACAGCTGTCATGGGATGTGTTCCGATTGCTGAACTTAAAGACGTCCTGCTCTTTTCCGATGGCTTTGCGGAAGCGTACGATTTGTTCGGGTTGTATGAAAGCCCCGCAGAGATGATCGCCGACGTTGCAGAGAACGGCATTGTACAGGCAGTGAAAAAACTGCATTCCGCGCAGGAAGCCGACCCCGCATGCAAAAAATTCGTGCGGCTGAAATTTCGTGACGATATGTCCGTTGTTTACGCGCGTTTTTGAGCCGCGTTTATACGTTTGAACGGAAAATTTGCGGTCGCGGCGCGTAAATTTTGCATGACATAAAAAATTTGAATAGCATTTTTTTCATACGCGGCGCAAAACGCTTGAAAAAAGCTGCGCCGTCATTTATACTGTATAGGATACATTATTGTGCGCGTATGCGCACGCGCGAGGCGCGTGCACATGGAGAGAATGAACCGCATTCTGACGCGCAAACGGAAAAGGACAGGTAGTTATGTATAAGATCTTAAAAAAGAGAGAGTTGAATCCCACCGTCACGCTGATGGAAGTGGATGCACCCTTTATCGCAAAGAAGGCGCAGCCGGGACAGTTTGTCATTTTGCGCGTGGACGAAGAAGGGGAGAGAATCCCGCTCACCGTTGCCGATTACGACCGCGCGCGCGGCACAATCACGATCATTTTCCAGATCGTGGGCGGTACGACGGAGCGCCTGAATCATTTGAACGAGGGTGATTTTATTCATGATTTTGTAGGACCTTTGGGCGAGCCGTCGCATTTGGACGGTTTGAAAAAAGTGGCGGTCGTGGGCGGCGGCGTCGGTTGTGCGATCGCATATCCCGTTGCGAAAAAACTGCATGAGCTGGGCGCCGAAGTGCACAGCATCGTCGGCTTCCGCAATAAAGATCTTGTCATTCTCGAAGAGGAATTCCGCGCTGTGTCCGATGTTTATAAGATGATGACGGATGACGGCAGTTACGGTGAGAAAGGGTTGGTTACCGATGCGCTCAAAGCGCTCATCGAGGCGGGGAACGCATATGACGAAGTGATTGCGATCGGACCGGTCGTGATGATGAAGTTTGTATCTCTTTTGACAAAACAGTACAACATCAAGACGATGGTCAGCATGAACCCGATCATGATCGACGGGACAGGCATGTGCGGATGCTGCCGTTTGACCGTTGCGGGCAAGACAAAATTTGCCTGCGTGGACGGCCCGGATTTTGACGGACATGAAGTGGATTACGATGAAATCTTGAAGCGTGCGTCCACTTATAAGGATTTTGAAAAGAGAGAGCGTGAAGAAGCGTGCAACCTTTTCAAAAAGGAGGTAAAGTAAGATGCCGAATATGTCTCCTAAAAAGCACGAAATGCCTTCACAGGCTCCCGAAGTGCGCAATAAAAATTTTTACGAGGTTGCGCTCGGATATACGGCAGAAACTGCGATCGAAGAGGCGCAGCGGTGCCTCAATTGTAAACATAAACCCTGCATCGGGGGATGTCCGGTAAAGATACATATCCCCGAATTTATTGCGAAAGTCGCGGCGGGGGAATTTGAAGAGGCGTATCAGATCATACAGAAAACAAGTTCGCTTCCCGCGGTATGCGGAAGGGTCTGCCCGCAGGAGACGCAGTGCGAGAGCAAGTGCGTGCGCGGCATCAAAGGCGAACCGGTCGCGATCGGCAGGCTGGAGCGGTTTGTTGCCGATTGGCATAATGCAAACAGCTGCGATCTTCCCGTCAAAGCTGAGCCGAACGGTCACAAGGTGGCGGTTGTCGGCAGCGGGCCTGCGGGGCTGACTTGCGCGGGCGATCTTGCCAAGCGCGGCTATGATGTGACGGTCTTCGAGGCGTTGCACCTGGCGGGCGGCGTGCTCGTATACGGCATTCCCGAATTTCGTCTTCCCAAGCTCATCGTTGAAAAAGAGATCGATAACCTCAAAGCGCTTGGCGTGAAAGTGGAAACCAACATGGTCATCGGCAAAGTGCTTTCGATCGATGAACTGATGGGTGAATACGGATTCGAAGCGGTATTTGTCGGGAGCGGTGCGGGCCTGCCGCGGTTTATGAACATTCCGGGCGAAAACCTGAAAAGCGTGTATTCCGCGAATGAGTTTTTGACCCGCGTCAACTTGATGAAGGCGTACAAAGACAATTCGCGCACGCCGGTTTTGCACGCAAAGAAAGTAGCGGTCGTGGGCGGCGGCAACGTCGCGATGGATGCGGCGCGCTGTGCAAAACGTTTGGGCGCGGAAGAAGTATACATTGTTTACCGCCGCAGCGAGAACGAACTTCCCGCGCGTGCGGAGGAAGTGGAACATGCGAAGGAAGAGGGGATCGTCTTTAAATTCCTGACCAATCCGACGGCTATCCTCGAAGGTGAAAACGGCATGGTGCGCGGCATGACCTGTGTGGAGATGGAACTGGGCGAGCCCGACGCGTCGGGCAGGCGCCGTCCCGTCGAGAAGGCGGACAGCGAATTCACGCTGGACTGCGACTGCGTGATCATGGCGATCGGCACGAGCCCCAACCCGCTGATCAAGAACACGACCAAAGGTCTGGAAACGCAGAAATGGGGCGGGATCATTGCGGACGAGCACGGTCTGACCTCGCGCGAAGGAGTATATGCGGGCGGGGATGCCGTTACGGGTGCCGCAACCGTCATTCTCGCGATGGGCGCCGGCAAGACTGCCGCAGAGGCGATCGACGAGTATATTCAAAGTAAGCATTGACATCGGGCGCGCCCCGCAGGGCGCGCTCATTTTTTTGCGGCGAAGAGCAGAAAAATATGGAAACATTGTGAAAGAGAGGAAAAAACGCAAAGCGCGGTTCGCAAAAATTTAAATTGGCTTGTAAAAGCGGCGGATTTGTGTTATACTGAAAAGGAATGAATGCGGCGCCGCGTGCCTATGCGGCGCGCTATGCAGTCGAAACAAAAATGTGCCGCATGCGGCGCAGAGGATTGATTATGCCGAGAAGTAAAAAGATTGTTAATTATCCCGTTGTGGCTTTACGGGGCAAAGTCATATTTCCCGAAACGGTGAATTCGTTCGACGCGGGGAGGCTTATTTCGCTCACCGCGATTTCGCGCGCGTCCGAACGGGAGATGATTCTGTTTGTAAGCTATCAGCGCGACGCCAATAAAAATGAGATCACGCCCGAGGATATCTGTGCGGTCGGGACGGTCGTCAAGATCAAACAGATCGCGAAGCTCTCTTCGGGGAATCTGCGCGTGACGGTGGAAGGGATGTACCGCGCAAAAGCGGAAGAGATCTATGAAGAGGACGGTTGCCTGCACGCAAACGTGTATGAGGTAAAAGCGGTTCACGGTGATCCGGTGCTGGAAGAGGCGTATTTCCGCACTGCGCAGGATGTGATGCGCGACATTCAGGCGAGCGACATGCGTTTCCCCAAGGATGCCGCCGCGACGCTGGAAAAGTTTACCGATCCGGACGTATATGTTTCCAACGCGCTGTCTTATCTTCACATAAAAGAGGATATCAAACAGCAGATCCTGGAAACCGCGAACGTCGTCGAGCGTCTGAAAATTTTTGAGCGTTGCTTAAATGACGAATTGGAAATCGCAAAACTCGAAAAGAAAATCAGTGCGGCGGTACGTCAGAACATCGACAAAAACCAGAAAGAATATTTCCTGCGCGAACAGCTGAAAGCAATTCACACCGAGCTTGGCGACGATGAGGAAGAGCGCGACACGCTCACGGCGCAGATCAAGGAAAAACATATGCCTGCCGAGATCGAGGAAAAGGCGCTCAAAGAGATCGCTCGTACGGACAAAATGCCGCCTTCTTCGCCCGAATATACGGTGATCCGGAATTATCTCGACTGGCTGATCGATCTGCCGTGGACGGAGGAAACCAAGGATACCGAAAATCTTGCTGATGCGCAGAAGGTGTTGGACGAAGATCATTACGGGTTGGAAAAGGTGAAAACGCGCATCACGGAATATCTTGCCGTTTTGCAGTTGACGAAGAGCATGAACGCGCCCATTCTCTGTTTTGTGGGCCCTCCGGGTGTCGGAAAAACGTCCATTGCGCGTTCGGTCGCGCGGGCGCTGGGCAGAAAATTTGTGCGGATGAGCTTGGGCGGCGTCAAGGACGAAGCGGAGATCCGCGGCCATCGCAGGACGTACGTCGGCGCGATCCCGGGACGCATCATCTATGCTATGAAGCAGGCAGGGAGCATCAATCCCGTGTTCTTGTTGGATGAGATCGACAAAGTTTCTTCGGATATGCGCGGGGATCCTGCGAGCGCTCTTTTGGAAGTGCTCGATCCCGAGCAGAATGCGACCTTCCGCGATCGTTTCCTCGAAGTTCCGTACGATCTTTCCAAGGTGCTGTTCATCACGACGGCGAATACGGTGGACACCATCCCCGCACCTCTTTTGGACCGCATGGAGCTGATCGAGCTCAACGGCTATACATTGGATGAAAAGCGCGAGATCGCCAAGCGCTATCTGGTACCCAAAAAAGTTAAAGAAAACGGACTGCCCGACGGGCTTTTGGAGATTACGGACGATGCGCTCACGGCAATCATCGAAGGATATACGATGGAAGCGGGCGTGCGCAATTTGGAGCGTCAGATCGGGTCCGTGTGCCGAAAAATCGCGGTACGTTATGCCGAAAACAAGGACATTGGCAAACAAATCGTGACCGAAGAGAATTTGGAAAGCATTTTGGGAATACGCAAATACAACGACGATCCCGCACAGCTCGACGGCAACGAAGTGGGGGCCGCAACAGGGCTTGCTTGGACAAGCGTGGGCGGCACGACGCTGACCATCGAAGTATCGACCATGCCCGGCAAGGGCGAGATCCTGCTCACGGGGAAACTGGGCGATGTTATGAAAGAATCGGCTCGCGCGGCGATCAGCTATATACGCGCTCATGCGGATAAGTACGGCATCCCCGCCGAAGCGTTTTCGGAAACGGATATCCATATCCACGTTCCCGAGGGCGCGACACCCAAAGACGGGCCTAGCGCGGGGATTACGATGGCGACCGCTATTTTGTCCGCGTTCACGCACAAGCCCGTGCGTAAAGACATTGCAATGACGGGCGAGATCACGTTGCGCGGCAAAGTTTTGCCCATCGGCGGTCTGAAAGAAAAAGCACTTGCGGCGCATCGCATCGGTATTCGCAATATTATCATCCCAAAAGACAATGCGAAAGATGAGGAAGAAATTCCCGCCAATGTGCGCAGTGAGTTGAATTTCATTCCCGTATCCGAGGCAGATGCGGTATTCCGCAATGCCATTGCAGGGTTGTGAGCGATCGGGTGAGTGAACATGATCATCAAAGACGCAAAATTCATAACTTCCGCGGCGGATAAAAAGGGGTTTGTAAGGCCGGACAAACCGATGATCGCGGTGTGCGGCAAGTCCAACGTCGGTAAGAGCTCGTTTATCAATATGCTGGCGAACCGCAATAAATTGGCTCGTACTTCGGCGGAGCCCGGCAGGACGCGCCTTGTGAATTATTTCGATTTCGGTCAGTTTCTGCTCGCTGATCTTCCGGGGTATGGGTTTGCCCGCGTTTCCAAAGCAGAGAAGGACAAATGGGCAAAACTTCTGGACGATTTTTTTGCGCAGGAAGGGGCGGTGACGCATGTCTTTTCGCTGGCGGATATTCGCCACGATCCGACGGCGGACGATCAGACGATGATCTCTTTTCTGTATGAAACGCGTACGCCGTTTACGATCATCGCTACCAAGGCGGATAAACTTGCCAAGACGCGCGTGAAAGAGGCTGTTCGAAGGATTGCGGCGTGCCTTAAAACGGGTGAAGGAAACATAATCGCGACTTCTGCCGAAACGCGGCTGGGCAGGGAAGCTGTGCTGAACCTTCTCGATGAGATTTGCGCGCGGTTCGCCGCAGTCGAAGAGGAAGCAGAAGAAGAGTTGCTCTGAATAAAAACTCAAATTTTTTGGCATAAAAGTTATTGCCATCGCGCAACGCGTATGCTATAATGATGTATCAAACGAGAGGAAGATACGATGAATGCAATGCTTGCTAACTCCTCGGAGGGGTTTTTGAATACATGGTGGGGAATGACGATTTTCGTCGTACTCGATCTTGCGGTACTTGTGCTGATTATTGCGCTCAATTATCGCTGGTTTTTTAAACGCGCTCTGGATGTGCTGTTTTCGGCAATCTTTATGGCCGTTTTTCTGGTGTTTTTCCTTCTTGCGCTCCTTGCGGACGCGATTTATAACAAGTCGCAGAATGCCTATGCTTCGCTGTTTGTTTCGGAGTATTTTTGCGGGAAGAAGGGAAAACCGATCAAGGTGACTTTTTTTGCGACCGAGCGTATCCGCCGCGACGCGGAAGGCAATCTTTTGCCTGAGAGCGAACGTACGACTGCGATGGGGAAATTTCTCAAAGCGACGGGACTCAAATATTATCCTTGTTTGCCGGCGGTCTTTGCGGGAAAGCTGAGCTTTGTCGGGCCGCGCGCAATGAGTTTGCGGGACGGCTGTGCGGTCGGCGAGGATGCTGCTGTGCGGTTTTCGATGCGTCCGGGACTGGTCAGCTCTTTGGAAAAATACGGCGGGGAAAATCTTACATGGCCGGAAATGTTCGAAGAGGATGCCGAATATGTCGCGCATTATAATTTTTTCCGTGATTTGTCCTTTTTTATGAGTAAAATAGCGAATCGTTTGCGCGGCGAAGGGGCTGGACGTTATGGTGTTTGCGGGCAGGTCGGCTATGTCGATTGGCTTTTGCAAGAGGGCGCGATCTCTGAAGAAGAGGCGCAGGAGTACACGAGCGAAGGTGAGGAAAAATTGCGTGACATCAAACGCGCAAACGCGGAACGTCGCGAATTCGAAGCGGCAAATTTTCGTAATTTTAATCGGTTTCGTTAAAAAGATCGCCGTGTCCGATATCGGACACGGCGATCTTTTTGTCTGTACGGACTTTTGCGTCTGCAAAGAACAGCAAAAAAATTCACATTTTTGTGCTGTTTGTGTTGTGTGGAATTTTTTGTGCTATACTGAGACGGGAGAATAGGAAAAAGATGCGGCCGACGCAAAAAATACAGGGACAGTTTTTTATTTGGGCCGTGAAAAAATTTTGGGGAGCGGAATATGAAAAAGATGTCTTTATTTGTGTTGTCGGTGATCGTTGCGGTGTTTTTTTGCGTAGCGATTTTTTCGGCATGCGAAGAGGAAAAGACTGAACACGTACACGCACTCGTAGAGCGAAGCGTGACGGAGGCGACGTGCTGTGCGGAGGGGAATATTGCGCACTGGTATTGCGAAGGGTGCGGCAAATATTTTTCGGATGCGGAAGGGAAAAAGGAGATTTCTTCCACGTCCGTCATTGTCGCGAAACTGCCGCATACATATGAGGAGAATGCGTCGGACGAGTATTTGAAAACGGCGGCCACCTGCACCGGGTCAGCGGTGTATTATAAATCATGCACCGGGTGCGGACAGCGCGGCGAAGAGACATTCGTGCACGGCGGTTTCGGAGCGCATTCCTTATATCCTGTTGCAGAGATCCCCGCAACATGCGCGGATGACGGCATAAACGAATACTATGTCTGCGAAGTCTGCCAAAAAAAATTCAGTGACGAAAATGCACTCGACGAGATCGAAAACGACGACGAACTGATCATTCCCGCGACACGGGAACATCTTCCCGTGCATCATGCGGAAGTGCCTTCCACGTGCAATTCAAAGGGCACCAATGAATATTGGAGCTGTGAAAACTGCGATCTTTTGTTTGCCGACGCCGAATGCAGAACTTCGATCGATTGGGACAGCATCAAAAAAACAGAATACGGGCAGCATATTCTTGCATTTTCTGAGGAAAGGCCGGGCACATGTACGGCTGCGGGTGTTGCGGCGCATTATTATTGCACTCATTGCCTTACGAAGTTTCGGGACGGTGACGGGACGCAACCTGTATTCAGTGATTCGGAGCTTGCGACCCCGCCCGATCCTGCCCGTCATTCATCCGAGTTTGTGAGGGGATATGCTTCGACCTGTACGGTTGCGGGTATGCGCGATTACTGGGCTTGCAATGACTGCGGCAAGATGTTTTATGACGAACAGTGCACGGAAGAACTCTACTATACGGATATGTACCTGCCGCTTGCGGCGCATTCGCTGACGCATCATGAACGGATCGAGCCGAACTGTGTGAGAAGCGGGCAGGTCGAATATTGGGAATGCGGCGAATGTTCTGCCCGTTTTTCCGACGGACAATGCCAATCTCCCGTTTATAACATATTCTTGCCGCAGGATTGGCAGAGACATGAGAAATTAGAACACTTTGACAGAACGGAACCGACCTGCATTGCGGACGGTACCGACGAGCATTACATTTGCGGCGATTGCGGCGGCTGTTTTGACCGCAATATGACACCCACAAGTCTTTCCTTACTGACACTGCCGCACGGGACGGCGTATCATTTCACGGAATTTATAGAACAGCGGGAGGCGTCTTGTCTGACAGGCATCCGCATGGATTGTTATAGGTGTCGTCATTGCGGCGGATACTTTTCGGATGCATCCGCCTATATCGGGAGCGAACTGGGTGCGAGCGAAGTGGAGATTCCGGCGACGGGGATCCATACCGTCGGACATACCGAAGCCGTTGCGCCGAGTTGTTCGGCGCCCGGGAACATTGAATATTGGAGCTGTGCGGTATGCGGGAAACTCTTTGCCGACGAAGACTGCACGCAAAACCTGACGGGATCGGAAATCATTCTGGGACAGCTGGCGCACGAGATCGAATACAGGCAGGAAACGGAATCGACCTGTTCGGTGCACGGATATTCGGCCCATTACCGCTGCGTGAACTGCGGAGCCGTCTTTTCCGACGAAGCGGGCAGCGAGGAGATCTCCGAAGAGAGTGTGATCAAGCCGCTTGAGCCGCACCCGTATTCCGAACAGTGGACGTATAACGCGAACGGGCATTGGCATGCCGTGACGTGCGGCTGTGCGGGCGTAACGGTCGGCTATGAAAGCCATCGGTATCAGGCGATTTACACGGATGTCCCCGCCTGCGAATTTGTGGGCGAGCTCACCTTTGTCTGCGAGGTCTGCGGACATAAGCGCACCCAGATCGTTTCAACGCCGATCGTTTCGCATAATTTTGTCTTACACGAAGAGATCCCTGCGACTTGCCTTGAAGAGGGCCTGTCCGCTTATTATTTCTGTACGTCGTGCAAGCACAATTATGTCATGGATACGGACGGGAATTACGTCCGCGGCGAGCCGAGCGTCATTCCTGCGGCGGGACACGAATACGCCTGGACCACCGAGATTGCCGCCAGCTGCAAAGGGGAAGGGCTCGATCGCGGCGTGTGCGTACACTGCGGGGACGACATCACGCGCATCACGCCGAAGCTTGAGCACACGCTCGGACAGGGGTATGAATGCAATTCGGTTGCGCACTGGCGTGTCTGTACCGCGTGCGGCGAGGCGGTGACCGAATGGGAGATCCATTCCGCTCTTTCGGACAGCGATAAATGCGGGTATTGCAATACCGACCTCAAACACTATTCGGGAGATATCGAATACACCGATCCGTCGGTGTTTACCTACAACCTGCTGGCGGACGGTACATACGAGATCACGGGGATTGACCCTTCGTTCTTGGGGGGACTGGTCATCAACGGGATCTATAACGGAAAGTTTGTCACTTCCCTCAGCGATACGGCACTGCAGGGCAACACTTCGATCACGGGCATCACCTTTCCTGCGTCGTTCACGTATATAGGCGATTGCAGCGGCTGTACTTCGCTGACCTATGTGTCTTTTGAAAAGACGATCCGCATCGATACCATCATCAGCTTTGCGGAGAGTCGCATCACGCGTATCACTGTTCCCGATTCGGTCAAGATCATCGGCGAGTACGCTTTCTATAATTGTCCGATCGAAAGCTTCTCTTTTCCCGAGGGGTTGGAGAGCATCGAAGCATATGCGTTCGCAAGGCAGAATGAGAGCGCAAAGCCGAACGAGCTGACCCTGTCCGTTCCCGACTCTTGCACATACATCGGCGATCATGCGTTCGAGTATGTTCCGCTCACGAGCCTGGATCTTGGAAAGGGCGTCCGACACATCGGCACGGCGGCATTCGGTCATACGTTTATCGAAAGACTCAGTTTGCCCGACAGCTTGACGTATCTCGGTGAAAGGGCGTTCGAATACAGTACACTGATCCGTGAAATCCGGTTCGGAACAGGTTTGAAGGATATTTCGAGGCGCGCGTTTGCATATGCCGGCAGCATCGATAATAACATAGAGCTCGATTGGTTGGATTCGGGTATCGTCTCCATCGGGGAAGAAGCGTTTTACGGCATCGGCTGGGTATCCACGGCAGGGGGAGAATACGATGCAGTCATATATATTCCCGCGAGCGTGACCGACATCGGGGCTCGGGCGTTCGGTTCCTCGGAGTGGGTATCCTATCGGTTATTTGATGTACAATTTACGGAGCCGAAAGGATGGCAGGCAGGGGATATCGAAATCTCGAATGCTAACGAGTATGTTTATTCCGATCTGATCGATTCGAATTGGCGCATTTATTTCGAATATTGCGAATCGGCGTGGAAAAGACAGAACGATTGAGTGTTCCCTCCGCACAGGATGCTGTTTTGAAACAATAAAAAATTTGCAAACGGGCAACACGGCGGAAGATGCCGCCGTTGACGAATCAAAGAAAACATTTGAAGACGATAGCACAGTTATGCTATCCTGCAGAAAGGATAAAAAGACGGCGTAGAGTAATCAACGCCGCCTTTTTTGTGCATCCGCGGGCGGGAGAAGCGAATACATTCTCGTCAAAATCCGACGCAAGGCGGCAAGGCTTTCCAAAAAATCGCAGAAATGCGGGCTTATAATGTTTGCACACGGCGAGAGGGGGTGCGGCGCGTGGTCGTCTATATCGATCTTTTGTTTATCGATAATTTCTGTGCCGATGCCGCGCTTTTATACTGTGCTGTCCGTACGGTGAAGGGCAGGGCAAAATTGTGGCGCATCGGAATTGTTGCTTTTTTCGGGGCGATGCTGGGTACGGGGTATGCGGTATTTTGTTTGTATTATACCTTGCCGGGTTTCGTCGGGTTCCTTGTCAAATATGGCGTGTTGGCACTGTTGCCTTTGCCTGCCGCTACCTTTAAACAAAAACGAACGTATGCGCTTTGCTCGCTTGCTTTTGCAGGATATATGTTTGCGTTTGCGGGAATTTTGACAGCTCTTTTTGCGCAAGGAGAGATACAGCAGGGCGGAGAGCTTTCGTATAATGTGCAGACCCTTCCGTCAGGTGTTTTGGTGCTGGCATGTGTTGTTTTGGCGTTTGGAGGGGCTCGTTTTGCAAAGTTTGTTCGCACTCGCAAAAAACTTGCGGCGTTATTGTTTGATTGCCGTCTGACCCTGCGAGGAAAATGTGTTTCAGCGCGGGCTTTTGCGGATACGGGCAACCGATTAAAAGACGGCCGCGGGCGCGGCATCGTAATTGCGGAACGTGCCGTAGCACTTTCTTTGCTTGCGGACGGGTTGTTTTCGGTGTCGACGCCATGTGAAAAAATTGAAGTACGTACCGTAAACGGAAAATCTTTTCTTACGGCTTTTCAAATTGATGTTTTGGAGATATATTATGGCGGGCGCGCGAATATATTAAGAGATGTGACGGTTGCGATCAGTGAGCAATCGTTTGCCGGAGAATATACGTTGATTTTGCCGGCGTCGTTTACGAAAGAGGAAGATTTTTCGGATTCGGAGGTGAAGGATGCTGAACAAGATCCGTGCATCCCTGCGCCAGTTGATGCGCAGGATGAAGATGCGGGAAAACGTACTTGACTACATATGCGGCAGTGAGGCTCTGCCTCTTCCGTATACAGCGGAGGAGGAATCTGACCTTTTGGGCAAGCTCTCGAAGGGAGATGAGGAAGTAAAGTCTTCTCTTATCGAGCACAATCTGCGGCTGGTGGTTTACATAGCTCGCAAATTTGACAACACGGGTGCCGATTCGGACGATCTCGTGTCTGTCGGAACGATCGGGCTGATCAAGGCGGTCAATTCCTTTAATCCGGGAAAAAATATCAAACTTGCTACGTACGCATCGCGGTGTATCGAAAATGAGATTTTGATGTACCTGCGCCGTCTCGTGCGACTGAAAAGCGAGGTGTCTTTCGATGAACCGCTCAATACCGATTGGGAAGGAAACGAACTTTTGCTTTCGGATATTCTCGGAACAGACAGCGATGTCGTGTATAAAGATATCGAAACGGGGGTGGAAAAGGAGCTGCTTTTAGGCGCGCTCAAAAAACTTCCCGAACGGGATCAAAAGATCATGAATCTTCGCTTCGGTTTAAACGGACGAGAAGAAATGACACAAAAAGATGTTGCGGATCTTTTGGGGATCTCGCAGTCGTATATCTCACGATTGGAAAAAAAGATCATTGCAAAACTGAAAAATGAAATGAGTAAAATGGTCTGACATTAATTTTTTTCGTGAAATAAGCTTTACATAATTCCAAAAAAGATGCGCATACTGCACGCCACAGGGTACATACGGAAACGGAGGTGCGAAGTATGTTGCAAAAGGTTGAAATCTGTGGCGTTGATACGTCGGGCTTGCCGCTTTTGACGGCGAAAGAAAATGAAGAGTTGATGTGTCGCCTGAAAGAGGGCGATACAGCGGCACGAGAAAAATTTATTGTCGGAAATATGCGGCTGGTATTGTCGCTTGTTAAACGGTTTTGGGCAAAAAACGCAAATGCGGACGATGTGTTTCAGGCGGGTTGCATCGGGCTTTTAAAAGCAATCGATAATTTTGACGTCAATGTGGGCGTTCGCTTTTCGACGTACGCAGTTCCGATGATTTTGGGCGAGATCAAACGCTTTCTGCGGGATGGAAATTCCTTGCGCGTTTCACGCAGTATTCGCGATACGGCGTACAATGTCTTAAAAACGCGCGAGCGGCTGGAAGCAGAGGACAAGGAGGCGACCATCGAAAAGATTGCGGAGGCGATGAAAGTGCGCGAACGCGAAGTCGTATATGCGTTGGACGCGATCTCGGATCCGGTATCACTGTTTGAGCCTGTTTATAATAAATCGGGCGATACGCTTATGCTGATGGATCAGATCTATGATGAAAAGAACAACGATGAGGTGTGGACGGAACACGCCGCTCTTTCGGATGCGATGGAGCATTTGGGAGAAAGAGAAAGAAAAATTTTGTTCTTGCGCTATTATGAGGGCAAAACGCAGACGGAGATTTCCGACGAGGTCGGTATTTCGCAGGCGCAGGTTTCGCGTTTGGAAAAAAATGCGATCAATGCGATCCGAAACAATATTGCCTATGAGTATTGAGTTGACTGAAAAATAAAGGATTGGGCGGGGCTTTGCGAGTGCAAAGCCCCGCCTTGCACATATTTTTGACGAAGTGCATACAATGATAGAGGGCTTTGCATATTTTGCAAAACCAAGGGGAGGTTGTATGGAAACTTCGTACAGGGAACTCAAATGTAAATATGTCGTCAATGTGACGGACGGAAGGAATCTTGGCAGAACATGCGATATTGTCTTTTCTTTTCCGGAAGGCAGGGTATTCGGGATCGTGGTACCGGGAAAGCGCGGGATACATATATTTCGCAACAATGATTTGTTCATTTCCATTAAAAGCATCGTAAAAATCGGAGCGGACGTAGTTCTTGTGGATTTGAAAAGCACAAGGCCAGAAGGGCGTCCGAACAAAAAACAGCCGTATGTCTGTGAGTCTTCAGATTCCCAGTCATACGGAAAGCGCGATTACGGAGAGTACGAATAATAAAAATCGCATGGTGGAGTATAGGATTGGAAGTCGGAATAAATCATTAAAATTGAAACTGCCTAAAATTTTTGTGGCGCTGTGTTGACTTTTGCCTTTTATTATTTTACAATATTACCAAATAAAAAACTGCCGAGTAAGAGCGGCAGAAAGATGGGGGCATCAGTTATGGACGGTCATGAGATTTGGCAGATGATCCGCAAAAATAACGGTTACAATCCTTCGCCCGATCGTTATATGAATATGGAATATCGCCGCGCGGGGAAAAGCGGATTGCAGCTTTCGGCTCTTTCGTTCGGGATGTGGCACAATTTTGGGTCTGTCGACAATTACGAAATGATGCGAAGTATTATCTTCGCTGCATTCGACGGCGGGATAACTGTGTTCGATTTAGCAAACAACTACGGCCCTCCGGCGGGTGCGGCAGAGCGTAATTTCGGAAGTATTTTGTCGCGAGATCTGAAAGCATACCGCGATGAAATGATCATTACAACCAAAGCCGGATATAATGCCTGGCGAGGCCCTTATGGCAATGGTAACGGGGATCGTAAGCACCTCATTTCCAGCTTGGACCGAAGTTTGAAAAATATCGGCGTGGATTATGTGGATATTTTTTATCACCATCGTCCCGATCCGAATACTCCCATTGAAGAAACATGTCTTGCGCTGAAACAGATTGTAGACAGTGGGAAAGCGCTGTATATAGGCGTTTCCAATTATTCGTTTGAACAGGTAAAAGCTGCTTATCCCATTTTTAAAGAATTGAAAGTTCCGTTTGTTCTTTTGCAAATGCAATATTCGATTCTTGATCGGACAGTGGAGACAAGCGGGCTGAAAAAGTTTGCGCATGAAAACGGGCTTGCGATCACGGCATACAGTCCGCTTGCACAGGGGCTTTTGACAGATCGTTACCTTCACGGCATTCCGGAAGACAGCCGCATGAATCGCAATCTCGATCTGAAACGTGAGCGCCTCACAGACGAACTTTCAGGCAAGATCGTGCGTCTGAATGAGCTGGCGCAAGCGCGCGGTCAAACGCTTGCGGAAATGGCGCTTTCCTGGACGCTGAAAGACAGTGATGTTGTGAGCTCGATCGTAGGGGCATCCCGTCCTCAACAAATTGAAGATGATTTGAAAATCAATGCGTCGTTTACGGAAGAAGAGTTGGCGCGAATTGATGATATTGTACTGACGAAGGAAAGGTGAACAAAATGAAAACAGAAACGATAGACCTCTATGAATATTTTTCCTTTGAGCGCGAAGGCGTAAAGGCCGGCACGCTGACTTGTTTCCGCCACGGCGATATGACGGAAATGAGAACAAAAAAAATTCGCCCCGCAATCCTTGTGATCCCCGGTGGCGGATATGGGTTCGTTTCCCAGCGAGAAGGGCAACCGATAGCGATGCGCTATTTTGCTGACGGGTTTGATGCATTTGTTCTGAATTATGACATCGCGCCTGTTTCTTATCCCGCGCAGATCGTGCAAGCGGGAATGGCTATGCTGTATCTGCGCCGTGAAGCAAAGAATTTGGATATTGACGCAGAGCACATCGCGGCAGTCGGGTTTTCGGCTGGCGGGCATCTTTTGGGTTGCATTTCCTTGCTTTGGGATGATCCTGCGCTCAAAGCTCTTTTTGCCGGCGATTGCGAGAAGATCCGGCCCGATGCATCGGTGTATTCGTATCCGGTCATAAGTTCCGGAGAAAATATTTCGCATGGCGGTTCATTTAAAAATTTCTGTGGCGATAAAGTAAAAAAAGAAGATTATTCCCTTGAAAATAAAGTACGTGCTTCAGCGGCACCGTCTTTCATTTGGGCAACAACGACGGATGATTGTGTTCCGGTTGAAAACTCTGTTTTATTGTATTCCGCATTACATAAAGCGGGGGTACCGGCGGAACTCCATCTTTTTTCTGAAGGCAGTCACGGACTTTCAACGTGTGACATTGAAGTGAATGACTGTGAGCCGCAGGGCGCTGTGTATTCGCATGTGCGGCATTGGCTTGACCTCTCTGTTGAATTCTTGCGTGCGCGCGGTTTTTGTGTGCACTTTGTTGAACGCTGATTGAGAAATAAAGAAAAACGGGCAAAAGCCCGTTTTTTTATTTTTCAGTTTGAGTTGTATTGCCTGCGGCATCGCAGATCTCTTTGATGATGGCGCTATTGCCTGCTTTAAAATTTGCACTTTGCAGGTTGCGTTGCAGAATTTTGTCTGATGCAAGCTTCAACAAAGAATTTTTTAAGGTGTCTGCAGTGAGTTCGCTTTCGCGCAGGACGTGGCATACGCCTCGCTTTTGAAAATACAGCGCGTTTTCTACTTGATCCCCGCGTGAGCGTTTGTTTTCCAAAGGGATGAGCAGGGCAGGCTTTTTCAGGGCGAGCAGTTCAAAAACCGTATTTGAGCCCGCGCGCGCCACAACGAAATCGGCGCAGGCGTAAGCGGATGCCATATCCTGTTCAAATTCAAGAGGAACGTATCCTTCGGATCGCGCCGCATTTTCGGTTTTTCCGCAAATATGCAAAATATCGAAATAAGGCAGAAGCTCCGCAAGTGCAGCGGTGAGTGCGTCGTTGATGGTGCGGCTGCCGCTTCCGCCTCCAAATGCAAGAAGGACCGGTTTTTTGCCTGCGAATCCGTACTTGCCAAGCGCCGCGGCATGATCTCCCAAGAACAATTCTTCGCGTACGGGCGAGCCTGTATAAACGCCGTTCTCCATTGATTTGGCTGTTTCCGGAAAACTGGTCAGAACCGTTTTACAACGTTTCGCGATGATACGGTTCGCAAGCCCCGCGCTGAAATCGCTTTCGTGTGAGAGAACGGGTATTTTTAAAGCGCGGGCGGCAAGAACGACCGGAAGCGAAACATATCCGCCTTTGGAAAATACGGCGTCGGGTAAAATTGAGCGCAGATGCTTTTTGGCTTGGCGCACACATCTCAAAAGCCGAAAAGGAAGGGAAAAATTTTGCATCAGCGAGCCGCGCACAAGTTTGGGGGCATCGATCGTGTAAAAGGGGATGCCCTTGCCGGCGAGAAGTTTTCGTTCGATACCGTTTGTTCCAATATAAAAGAGTTCAAATTTTTCGCGTAATCGAGGCACAAGCGCGAGGTTCGGTACAACGTGTCCCGCGCTTCCGCCGCCCGTAAGAACCAGTTTTTTCATGCGTCCTCCCAACCTGTTTTTTGATTAGTATATTGTTTTGCGTGCAAAAATATAATATCTTTGAAAGTTTTCCTTGCTCTAACAAAAAAATTGGCGCGGGACTTTACATTTTTGCGGCAATGGGGTACAATAATAGAAAAGGTTATAAGAGGAAGGGCGAGTGGCGATATGATTTTTACTTCGTACGATCAAAAACAGATTTTTGTGCGCGAATGGACGGACGTAAAGGATCCGATTGGTGTTGTGCAGATTGCGCACGGCATGAATGAGTACGCCGCGCGATACGATAAATTTGCGCGTGCATTGAACGCGCTCGGCTATATTGTTGTTGCGGATGACCATCGCGGTCATGGCGATACGGACAGCGATACGCTCGGCTACTGTGAAGGGGATATGTTTACGGACACGCTGAAAGACATGGCGGGCATCGCGAAATATTATGGAGAAAAATTTCCGAAGGTAAAATATGTGCTTTACGGTTTTTCATATGGTTCGTTTTTGACGCAGGCGTTCATTGAAAAATATGCACGTTTCTTGGACGGAGCGATCATTGCAGGAAGTTCGAGACAAAACGCTGCGGCGGTTTCAGCGGGACGCGTGTTTGCGGGAATCGGCGGTGCGTTCAAGGGAAAAGACGCCCCTGCGGAATTTGTGAATAATGTTGTGTTTGGCGGTTACGATAAAAAGATCGGCGGTGAAAAGTTTTCCTGGTTGAGTGTAGACGAGGAAAACAATGAAAAGTACCGTGGCGATCCGTTTTGTATGTATGTCTGTTCCAATAATTTCTTTACTGGATTTTTTAAGGGACTTTCGGGATTGTACAAAAAGAAAAACGCCGCGGGGTTGGACAGGGAGCTTCCGTTGCTCCTTATTTCGGGCGCCGAAGATCCTGTCGGCGGTGAAAAGGGCGTCGGACGGCTGTATGATTTTTATAAAAAGCAAGGAATGAAACGAGTGGAGAAATACCTCATTGAAGGATCGCGCCACGAGTTTTTGAATGAAAAAGTGCATTTTGATGAAGCGTTCGCGCAGATTTCTTCCTTTTTGAAGAGCTTGTCGCGCCGTGTTCGTTAAACGATTCAACGGAAAAAACGGAAAGCGC
>CABQND010000029.1 GCA_902465495.1 uncultured Eubacteriales bacterium | reverse complement strand
AGCTCTGCAAAATTGCAGAGCTCGGGCGCTTTTTTATTGAATCCACGAAAAAACTTTTAAACAATATCTGATTGAAAAGATGAAAGATTTATCCTTTTTTGTTTGTCTCCTTTGCGGATGCCCCGATTTTATTAAGAATCTTTGTCAGAGCATATTTACAATGCTCATAAGTCAGTCCGCCTTGGAAATACGCGATATACGGCTCTTTTATGGGGGCATCCGCAGAAAGCTCAATGGACGCGCCCTGAACAAACGTGCCAGCCGCCATGATCACCCGTTCCTGATACCCGGGCATATCCCACGGCTCAAGAGTCACAAAGCTATCGACAGGCGACGCTTCCTGTACCGCTTGAATAAATCCGATCAGCTCTTTTGCCGTATTAAAACGAATCGCACGGGTAATGTCACAAGGCATCGACGTAACAGACGGCGATGTTTGGAATCCAAGTTTCTCCAAACATGCACCGATCAAAAGCCCGCCTTTGAGCGCCTGACACACAACGTGCGGCGCCATAAACACGCCCTCATAAAAATATTGATACCCGAATGCATAGGAACCTACTTCCGCACCGATTGACGGCGCCGTCAATCGGCCTGCTATCCTTTCAATATACTCTCTTTTTCCGACGACATATCCACCCGTAGGCGCAATGCCACCTCCCGCATTTTTGATAAGCGATCCAACCGCTACATCAACGCCGTTTTCAGTCGGCTCCGTATCTTCCACAAATTCGCCGTAACAATTATCCGTAAAAATACAGCCATCAAACCCACAGGAGCGCACGAACGCACATACTTCCCGAATTTGTTTTTGGCTGATTGCATCCCTCCATTCATATCCGCGAGAACGCTGAATAAAAACAACCTTGATCTTCGGGTCCTGTAAACCCCTTCGAATCGCATCAAAATCAAACGCCCCGTTTATGAGCTCACATTTTTTAAAAGCGATCCCATAATCAGCCAGCGAGCCGATCCCTTTGCCCGAAATAACTTCGCGCAACGTATCATATGGATCGCCCGAAATCGAAAAAAGCGTATCGCCTGTCTGTAACAACCCAAAGAGAGCGAGAGTCAACGCGTGTGTACCCGATACGATATTCGGCGATACCAGTGCCGCTTCCGCACCGAAAATATCGGCAAACAGAGCATTCAGCGTATCCCGGCCTTCGTCGCCGTAGCCGTACCCGCTCGTTCCCACAAAATGGCGAAGCGCGATTTTATTCTTGCGGAACGCCTCCATCACTTTGACCTGATTTTTGTACGCGATCTCCTCGCGCGCCGCAAACTGCGCGGAAAGCTCTTCTTCACAATCTTTGATCAGCGTTTCAATCTGCATAATACATCTCCGTAACTTTTTTCACATTCTCATCCTTTGGATCCAGCCAGTGAATACCGGGAAACCTTTTGAAGAATGTAATCTGACGTTTGGCATAATTGCGCGTATTTTGCTTAATTATGTCACACATAGTACTGTATGAAATATCGTTTTTTAGAAAATCAAGCACTTCTTTATAGCCAATCCCCTGCATACTCTGACAACTTTCATCTATACCACGCGCATATAATTTTTTTACTTCGTCGACCAATCCTGCCTCTAACATACAATCGACCCGATGTTCAATGCGCGCATACAGCTCCTGCCGCGGATAATCGAAAGCAACCGCAATATAAGGAAACCGCTCCACAAAACCGTCGTCCTGTTCGGATTTCTTTTTACCCGTCAAATCGTATATCTCCAACGCACGGACTACCCTTTTCACGTCATTCGGATGAAGTTTTTGCGCGCTTTCCGGGTCAACTTTTTCCAGAATCGTAAAAAGCGCGTCATTTCCTTCTTCGCGAGCAATCTTTTCATATTTTGCGCGAACGGACGCATCCGCACCGACATTTCCGTTCCCTCGTGTAAAGAGAAGGGACTGAATATAAAACCCTGTCCCCCCACACACAACGGGCACTTTTCCTTCTTGCAGAATTTTTTCACATACAGGAAGAGCCGCACTTTCATAATCAGAAACGGAAAAATTTTGTGTAGGCAAGGCGACATCGATCATATGATGCGGAACGCCCTGCATTTCTTCCGTCGTCGGTTTTGCCGTACCGATATCCATCCCGCGATAGATGAGCATACTGTCCGCCGAGATCACCTCGCCGCCCAGAACCTTTGCCATTTCAACGGCAAAGCCCGTCTTCCCCGAAGCAGTTGCCCCACACACGACCAATGCTTTATTCTTCAAATCAAACAATCCTTTTAAACAACTTTTCGATTTCCGATTTGGGCATTCGCACCGCGATCGGGCGCCCGTGCGGGCATTTCAGCCCCATATCCCCGCGCAGCATTTCAAACAATTTCTCTTTTTCCGCATCTGTCAGCATCATACCGCCTTTGACTGCATGCTTGCAGGCAGTCGTCGCTATCTTGTCGCGCAAAAGCTCGGACAATTTAATACCGCGAAGGGATCCGACCTCTTTGAGCAGCTCATTGAAAAACGCCGCAAGGTCAATCGATTGCAAATCAAGCGGCACGGAAGACACCTTAAAACTGTCACCACCGAACTCCTCTACTTCAAAGCCGATCTCATCAATTTCAGTGAGATGTTCCTTAATAAACGTAAATTCCTCGCGACTCACACGTAACACATACGGCACCAACATGGGCTGCCGCACAACTTTACGCGCATCCATTTCCGCTTTTAACCGATCAAAGATGAGCCTCTCATGCGCCGCATGCTGATCAATAAAGTACGCCGCATCTCCCTCTTCATAAATCAGATATGTATTGAACAAGCAACCGCGGTACTCGGCGCGTTCAAAAATGATCTTCTGCTGTTTCGCCTTTTGTTCCAGCGCCTCCAAATAGCGCTTGTTCTCCGCAAAATAATCCGTTTCGGCCCGGCATGCAGGCGCTTCATTCCTTACAGAAGAAAAAGACGGCGCACCACTGTCATGAAATTCAAAAACTTGCCCCCTCGGAGTTATCGGGCGCGCAAAGACTCCCGCCGTTCCGACCGTCTCACCATCCTTGATGTTCACATCTTTTGCATCCGGAAACGGAACCTGTCCAGCATCGAAACTCTGCGTTTTTTCGCTTGCACCGTCCGAAAGTTTTGCCCGCAAATCGCCGTAAAGCGGACGCTCGGACACAGCAGAACGATTTTCCGCATGGCTTTGCCCATCGGAAATATCCGCAAAACTCTTTTTTTGCGGCTCGACAGAAGTCTTGCCGGAAGAAACAGAACCGAAAGCAGCCGAGCCCGCTTCCGCAGGCGCCGCAGCCGCAGAACCTTCCGCGGGCACATCGACCACAAAATCGAGAGCGCGGGACGTGCCGTCAAGCACAGCAGACACAACAGAATAAATACTGCTGTAAATGACCTGATTATTTTCAAATCGTACGTCCGATTTATTCGGATGAACATTTACGTCCACAATTTCAGGCGGAACATCGATAAACAACACAAAAAACGGGTACTGGCGCTTCATAAGATAACTTCCGTACGCATTGGAAATCGCCGAAGCTATGGTATTATTGACGACATACCGCCCATTGACAAACACATTCTGATAGGTTCGATTGGGTTTACTGAACGAAGGCTTGCCGATATATCCGTGGATACGCACCCCATGCCTCGTGGCGTCAATATGATAACACTCCGATATCACCGCACCACCGTACACAGCCGCAACAGCCTCATCCAACCCGCCGCCAAAAGATTGCAGAGCAAGTTTTCCGTCGATATAATAACGAAAAGCGACGTTCGGATTCCCCAGGACAAAGCGGGAAATAAAATTGGAGATCTCCCCCTCCTCGCCCTTATCCGTCTTTAAAAACTTCGCTCGGACAGGAGTATTAAAGAAAAGATTTTCAGCACAAATCTCTGTCCCTACACCAAGCGCACACGGCACGATTTCACCGATCGCGCCGCCCACGCAGGAAATTTCATACGCCTCAGAGCAATCTTTAAAACGCGAGCGGATACGCACGCGCGCAACCGACGCGATACTCGCCAACGCCTCACCGCGAAAGCCCAGCGTGCGAATCAAATCAAGGTCTTCCACTTTGGAGATCTTACTTGTCGCATGCGGCAAAAATGCCGAACGAAGCTCGCTCCTTTCGATACCCGCGCCGTCATCCGTGACACAAATCAGATCTTTTCCGCCGCGCTCGATACTGACCGAAATGTTTTTCGCTTCCGCATCCAGGCTGTTTTCAACGAATTCCTTGACCACCGAATACGGCCTGTCCACAACTTCGCCCGCCGCTATGCGATTGTAAATACTGCTGTCCAATATGTTGATCTTTGCCATACAATCAACCCTTTGCCTTTACTTTTTCCGCCAGATCGGACAGAAGATGAAACGCCTGCATCGGTGTGAGATTTTCTATGTCCGTTTCTGCAAGAATTTGCTCTGCTTCACTGTATATCGGCTGAGTTTCCTCCTCCGTCACTGAATCGACCGCCGTACGAGCTATATCGTTCTTTTCCAGTTTTTTAAGAATATCTTTCGCCCGGGACGTAACCGACTGCGGCACCCCAGCCAAACGAGCGACCTCAATACCAAAGCTCTTATTTGCGCCCCCGCGCATGATCTTGCGCAGAAAAATTACGCCGTCGCCCGTCTCTCGCACAGTTATTTTATAATTTTTGACGCCCTCAATTTTGCCTTCCAACTCGGTCAACTCGTGATAATGCGTCGCAAACAACGTCTTGGCACGAATCTTTTCGGTGATGTATTCGAGCACCGCCCAAGCAATACTCAACCCGTCAAACGTACTCGTGCCTCTGCCGACCTCATCAAGAATCAGCAAAGAATTCGGCGTCGCATTCATAATAATGGAAGCAACCTCTGTCATTTCCACCATAAAAGTCGACTGGTCCAGAATAAGATTATCGCTCGCGCCAACTCGCGTAAAAATTCGATCGATCTCAGGAATCTGCGCCGATTTTGCCGGAACAAAGCATCCCATATGTGCCATCAGCACAATCAACGCATTTTGACGCATATACGTGCTCTTACCTGCCATATTCGGTCCAGTAATAACCATTGTACGCGTTTCGCCATCCAAGTCCGTATCGTTCGGAACAAACCGCTCTTTGGAAAGCGACTCTACGACAGGATGACGTCCGTCTGTAATTTTCAGCGCTCCTCCCGCCTCAACAATAACGGGACGGCAATAATTTCGTTCCTTAGCTACCGTCGCGAACGCAACAAGACAATCCAACATTGCAACCGCTGACGCCAGACGCTTCAATCCACCGATATTATCGGAAAGCACTTGCCTAATTTGTGCAAAAAGTTCCGCCTCCAAACTCAGACTCTTTTCCGCACTGGACAAAATATTATCTTCCAATTCTTTAAGCTCGGTCGTGATATAGCGCTCGGCATTGGCAAGCGTTTGGCGGCGCTGATAATTATACGGAACTTTATCCTTGAACGAATTGGTCACCTCAATGGAATAACCAAACACACGATTATACTTGATACGCAAATTCTTGATGCCCGTCGCCTCGCGCTCTCGCGTTTCCATCTCAATGATCTTCTGCGCACCATTGTCGTGCATATCGCGAAGCTCATCCAGCTCGCGGCTGTACCCCTTACGTATATATCCCCCATCCTTAACATTCACCGGAGGATTGTCAACAAACGCTGAACGCAGAAGGTCGGCAAGCGCCGTAAAATCACCCAATCCTTCCACAATATTTACGACCGCCCCCGATGTAAAACCCGAAAGCTGAAATTTCAGGTTCGGGATTGCCGCAAGCGAAAAGCCCAAATTTTCGCAATCGCGCGGCGTCAAATTATTGTTGGAAATCTTTCCGGCTATCCGTTCGATGTCGCGGATACCCTTGAGCGTTTCCGCAAGCCCTATGCGAATCACCGTTGCATTGTACAGCTCTTGCACGCCGTCCAGCCGAAAATCAATATCCTCTTTCGATCGCAAAGGATTCAAAACAAGCTTGTTCATCAGGCGCGCGCCCATCGCCGTCTGCGTCACGTCCAAAAGTCCCAGCAAAGACCCCTTTCGCTTTCCGTCCCCAAGCGTGCGCACAAGTTCAAGATTTTTGATCGCCGCCGTATCCAGCATCATTGACGAACCATCCCCGACATAACGGACTCCGTCAATGTTTTTCAAGGCATGTTTCTGTGTTTCCCGCAGATACTCCACCAACGCCCCGCACGCGGAAATCGCCGCGGGAATATGCGCGATCCCGAACGGCTCAAGCGTCTTGCACCCCAACTGCTCCAAAAGATTCTTTTCGGCATGACGCAGCGAAAACGCCCAGGGCACATAACACGAAAAAGCAGGCAATAACCGTATCTGCGGGCAGTTCTTTGTCCGCGATAAAAATTCATCGTTGCATATAATCTCTGCAGGCGCCAACTTTGAAAGATATTCCAAACAAGACGCCACATTTTCTTTCCCGGAAAATGCCGTCACGGCAAATTCTCCCGTGGTGATATCCGCCCATGCAAGCCCGCAATCTTCTCCGCCCAGATATACACAGCAAATATAATTGTTGCGCTTCTCATCCAGCAAACTCTCTTCGATGAGCGTGCCAGCCGAAACGACGCGGATAACGTCCCTCTCCACCATACCTTTTCCCGGCGTAGGCTCGGTCAACTGCTCACAAACGGCAACTTTTTTGCCCAGCGAAACAAGTTTCGCAATATATGTGTCTGCCGCATGAAACGGGATGCCGCACATAGGCGCTCGCTCCGCAAGCCCGCAATCCCTGCCGGTCAGCGTGAGATCCAAAAGCCGCGACACTTCCTGCGCATCCTCGAAAAACATTTCATAAAAATCGCCCAAGCGATAAAAAACAACGCAGTCTTTATAATTTTCCTTGACTTGCAGATAGTGCCGCATCATCGGCGAAAGTTTATTTGTATCCATTGTCTTCCCTCTTCTTCCGTTTCACGCTTTGACCGCGCCGCTTTTATTCCACCGTTTCACCTGCGAGCGATACACCCGACGTTTCCGAAACGCGAAGCTTTACAAATTCGCCGACACGATCACGATCGCTTTTAAAATACCCCATTCTGCCGTATTCATCACGCCCGAGATACAACCCCTTCTTTACGTCGTAATCTTCACACAATATCTCGATCGTCTTACCGCGATAACCAAGCGACTGTTCACGAGTCTGCGAATTCACAAGCTCAACAAGGCGCATGATGCGATCCTTTTTGACCTCTTCTGAAATCTGCCCCTCCATTTCCGCCGCCTTTGTCCCGCTCCGGCGCGAATACACAAACGTAAACGCCGTACAAAATTTCGCCTCTTTGACAAGCTCGAGCGTCGCCTGAAAATCCTCTTCCGTTTCAGTTGGAAACCCAACCATGATGTCCGAGGTCACCTGACAGTCAGGAACAAACTTACGAAGAAGTTCCAGCTTTTTCAAATATTCCGATGCCGTATATTTGCGGTTCATCAGCCGCAGAATCCGATCTGACCCCGCCTGCACAGGAAGATGCACAAGATTGCAAATTTGCTCATGTTCTGCAATGGCACGGACAAGCTCCTCCCCAAAATCTTTGGGATTGCTCGTCATAAAACGAATGCGATACTTCCCTTCGCGCTCGCAGATCTTATGCAATAGCTGCGGAAAAGTAAATGCTCCGCCGCGATCGTTCCCGTACGAATTTACGTTCTGTCCCAAAAGCGTGATCTCTTTGTAGCCTTGATCAAGCAGGCCGTTCACCTCTGCAATCACATGTTCCGGATCGCGACTTCTCTCCCTGCCTCGTACATACGGGACAATGCAATAAGTACAAAAATTGTTGCACCCGTACATAATATTTACCCAGCCGTTTGGATAACTTGAACGGAAAGAAAAATCTTCCTCGCGGATCTTCCCCTCTTTACCCCATACATCCACAACAGCCTTTTTACTTGCTTCTTTGCGATCGAGAAGAGCACCCAAATCCTCAAGATTGTGCGTACCGAACACAATGTCCACAAACGGAAATTTCTTGCGAAGTTTCTGCGCCGCGCCTTCCTGTTGGGTCATACACCCCCCAACTGCTATCATCAGCCCCGGACGACTTTTTTTAAGTTTTTTCAGCGCCCCGATATTCCCGTACGCGTGATTTTCTGCATTTTCACGAATGCAACAGGTGTTGAAAACGATTATATCCGCATCCTCTTCCTTTGCCCCCGCCTCATACCCGCGCGCGCGAAGAATACCTGCTATTTTTTCCGATTCATGTACGTTCATTTGACAGCCGTACGTCACGATCCAATACTGTTTTGCCATTCCTGCTCCTGTCCTCGATTCTATATTTTCTATTATAACTTTTTTGCAGGATTTTTTCAACTCTTTGAAGTTTATTCAAACGGAAATAATTTTTGTAAAATTTCAAATACTGATTGCAAGGGTATACGTATGCGAATTTTTGCTAAGATCGCCGCCGTAATTTTATGCACGGTTTTAATCGCCGTCGCTGCGGCTTTTATTTTCTATTTCTCAGTTACCGCCGGAGAACGGCTCGACACAACCAAACTCGAACAGACGCAAAACAGCGCCTGTATTTACGATGCGCTGGATTCAAAAATCGCTGAAGTCAGTTTTAAAAATGCTTCCAAAAGCGTAAGCGCGAAAGATATCCCCGCACACGTCAAAAACGCTTTTATCGCCGCAGAAGACAAGAACTTTTATAAACATCATGGGCTTGACTACCGCGGGATCGCTCGCGCCGTATTTAAAAATCTGCGCGCACATTCCTTTAAACAAGGCGGCTCCACCATCAGCCAGCAGCTTGTTAAAAATACACAACTTACCAGCGAAAAGACCATCGTTCGCAAGCTGAAAGAGATCAAGCTGACAAAACAATTGGAAAACAAATACACAAAAGATCAGATACTCGAAATGTATCTGAACAGTATTTATTTCGGCCATGCATGTTATGGCATCGCAGGAGCCGCGGAATTTTATTTTGACAAAAGTGTTTCCGAACTGACAATCGATGAAGGAGCAATGCTCGCAGCGGTCATTCGCTCGCCAAGCAATTATTCCCCTTTCTCCAACCCCGAAAAATGCCTCAGCGCCAGAAACGACGTTTTGCGAAAAATGTTCGCTCTCGGCTACATTAGCGAAAGTGATTGCGAAAATGCTTCCAACCAGCCCCTGCCCACTCAACACGATGCAACACAGACCGCAGGCACCTATATTTCTGCCGTTTATGAAGAATTGGAAACACTCCCTTTTTATGATCCGTACAAATTCCTGGACGGCTGTAAAATTTACACGTATATGGACAGCTCTCTGCAAAGTTACACCGAAAATTTAAATACCGATGCCGACCGTTCCGGGAAAAGTATTCTTATACTCAATAACGACAGCTGCGGCGTCGCCGCATACTTCACATCCGAAGGAAACATCGCTCGCCAGCCAGGTTCTGTCATCAAGCCGCTTGCCGTATACGCCCCGGCAATCGAAGAAAATATCATTTCCCCCGCGACTCCCATTCTCGACGAAAAAACAAATTTCGCAGGATATCAGCCTTCCAATTACAGAGATATCTACAGCGGATATGTATCTGCGCGAGATGCCCTTTCTCAAAGCATGAATATCCCGGCTGTAAAAATTCTGAACGAACTTGGCGTCGACACAAGCGAACGTTATCTGCGCAGAGTCGGCTTACAGATCAATGAAAAAGATAAATCACTTGCTCTTGCTCTCGGCGGTATTTCGGAAGGATTTACGCTGCAGGAGGTCGCCGCCGCGTACGCTACGTTTGCAAACGGCGGCATCTATACTCGCCCCGCATTTATTCGCGAAATTCGCGCGGAGGACGGAACAATCCTTTACTCCCGCAAACAAGAAAACAGCCGCGTCTACTCTGAGGATACTGCATATCTCGTCAACGACATGCTCCGAAGCACAGCGACAATCGGAACAGCTAAAAAGCTGGCTTCTCTTCCTTATTACATCTGCGCCAAAACCGGCACTTGCGGAACTGAAAAAGGAAATACCGACGCATGGACAATTTCGTACACAACAAAACACACCGTCGGCGTTTGGATGGGCAACGCAGACAATTCTTTGACTGATATTACAGGCGGCGGGTTGCCATGCCATTATGCTCTTTTGCTCAATAAAAAAATTTATGAAAATGACATCCCGACTCAACCCGCATTATGTGACAGCGTCACCGAATGCAGGTTGGACAAAGCATCTTATGAACGCGATCACGTTCTTCGCCTTGCCGCACAAAACCAACCTGACGTATATACGTTCACCGATTTATTCCGAAGCAATAACGTTCCTACCGAAACAGGCGCAATCTTCACAAATCCTTCCGATAACCCGAAGATATCCTATAAAAATAATGCAATAACCATTGAATTATGTCAGACAGAGTACTATGATTATTTAGTAAAAAAATGCAAAAACGGAAAAACAATCGCTGTTTTTGATGGAAAATTGCAAACAATCTTCCGCGATACCGATATCGAAAGAAACCAAATTTACACTTATTCAATTACCCCCTACTTTATCGGAGCAAACGGTGAAAAGATTTACGGCGAAGAAATTTTATTACCCGCCGTGAACACGAAGAAAAACACCTCTACAGTACCCGATCATTGGTGGGAAAAATAAATTTTCTGGCGCCCCCCATAAACCAAATGCCGTAGCGCTTTTTGCGCTACGGCATTTTTTGATCCTTATAAGTTCGCAGACGAATTGTCACGTTTACTTGCGATTACGACCAAATACGAAATCGCACAACAAAAACTAACTTATATTTAACGAATATCCAAAGTTTCCAAAGAATCAAAAGCTTCGTCAACAAGCCCTGCCACATCAAGTTTTTGCTCCGCCGCAAGCACGTTTTCCAGTTTCGGCTTGATCAGAGGATGACGAGGCAAAAATACTGTACAGCAATCTTCATACGGCAAAATCGATGTTTCAAATGTACCGATCATGCGCGCTCTCTCAATGATTTCCGTCTTATCAAATCCGACCAAAGGCCGCAAAACAGGCATATTTTCCACGACTGCATTGGAAGAAGTCATCCCCTCGATCGTCTGGCTTGCAACCTGACCCAGGCTTTCACCCGTAATAATGCATTGCGCGCCCGTCTGCTTTGCCAAACGTTCCGCAATGCGCATCATAAACCGCCGCAAAAGAGTGATCATCATCTCTTCCGGACAATTTTTGTGGATCGCTTCCTGAATATGTGTGACACTGACAACATGCAAACGTATGCCGCCCGTATATGCGGAAAGAATGCGCGCGAGCTCCTCTACCTTTTCTCGCGCCTGCATGTTCGTGTAAGGATAGCTGTGAAAATGCAACGCCTGCAAATGCATTCCGCGTTTTGCTATCATGTGACCGGCAACAGGACTGTCAATGCCACCAGAAAGCAGCAACAGACCGTTTCCGGAAGTTCCCACAGGCATACCGCCGGCACCCTTAATAATTTCAGAAAACACAAGCGCCGTACCGTTTTCACGAATATCGATATACACCTCATGCTCGGGAGCGTGAACGTCCACTTTCAAATTCGGATTATCTTTAAGAAGTCTCCCACCGATCTCCGCATTGATTTGCATGGAATTGAGCGGAAAATGTTTGTCTCCACGATTCGCCTGCACCTTGAACGTGCCGCTCCGGGGAGCGATCGTCTTTACCGTTTCCCAAATCGTTTCCATATCGGCAGCTACCTTATACCCGATACTCAGCGTATGCGTACCGAACACTTTGCGGAGCCGCTCCACGATCTCATCCGCCCGCGAAGCATCAAACCCCTCCACAACATAACGCCCGCTGGGTTTGCGCATTTCGTGGCGAATACCGCTGAGAGCCTTTTCGAGATTGTTCATAAAAACTTTCTCAAAATACCCTCTGTTTTTGCCCTTTAAATGGATTTCACAATAGCGTACAATTATAACGATTTCTCTTTCGGTTTGCATTTTTACCTCATTCTGCCGGCGAGCAAGCGCGCTTTTTCATTGATGATACGGACCGCTTCACGCACTTCCTCTTCGGTGTTCTTCGGAAAAAAGGATATGCGCAGAACACCGTCCGCCCTATTTTCCCCTACGCCGCAAGCCAAAATGACGCGGCTATACCGATTTTTCGAGGAACATGCCGACCCCGTCCCCACAAGCACACCCGCATCGTTTAACATATGCAACAAAACTTCCCCGCGAAGACCTTTTGCCGCAACACTCAAAATATACGGCGACGCATCGGGCGACGAAAGAACATCAAAAATTTCGGAATCCAATCCTTTGCGCACGAACATGTTCAACTCTTTCACCCGCGCAAAATCTTTTGTAAGAGAGGAAAATTTATGTTCTGCCGCCTGCTCAAACTGCTTTATGGCAAAAGTATTTTCTGTACCGCTTCTAAGACCGTTCTCCTGTCCTCCCCCGAAAATGAGCGGATGGAGTCTTGCGCCTTTACGGCGAATGAGCGCCGCCACTCCTCGGACACCGCCAATCTTATGCGCACTTATCGTGTAAAGATCGATTTTTCCCGAAAGCGCGAATGGGATCTTCCCGAATGCCTGCACGCCATCACTGTGAAAAATCGCAGCCGGCGAAATCTTTTTAACGCGCGCGGCTAGCGAATCAATATCATTGATCGCGCCCGTTTCGTTATTGACGTGAATGACCGAAACTAAAACGGTTTTTTCATCGACAAGATGAAAAAGAGATTCCTCATTCACACTTCCATCCGCATTCAATTCGGCGAAACGCACGTCCATGCCACGTCGCGCAAGCTCCTTGGCTGCATTATACACAGCCGCATGCTCCCCCGCCGTCGTAACAATATTTCCATGCATCGGACAGGAAAAAAGCACCTGATTGTTCGCTTCGCTTCCCGAACCGGTAAAGACGAGCTCATATCCGCCGACAGGAGCAACATGGGAAAGAATGCTCCGACGCGCAGATTCAACCTGCTTATGCACTTCAAACCCCTCCTTATAAAGCGCGGAGGGGTTGAAGAAATCGCTCTGTAAATATTTGACCGCCGCCTGCACAGCCTCCGCATCGGGTGCGGTTGTCGCGGCATTGTCCAGATAAATCATTTTCTGTTAAATTCCGATTCCAAAATATTTCTGTTCATGAAGCGAACGATCGTATAGATCATTTGCAAACGGCATTCTATTACAAGTATTCGTTTTCCGACCGCCGTCATTGCCTGAATATAGAAAAATTCTTTATCCTCCGCCGCTTCATTATTGGGGGTCAAGATATCTTCACGGTTATCCGGCGAGGCCTTGAGTTTTTTATAAGACTCCGAACCATAGCGCCCGATCTTGATCAGCTTTTCGTCCCCGAGCTTATACATAAGTTTACGCCGCCGTTCGTGAATTACTTTGGAAATACGCAATTCGCCTGAAACAAACGTATAGTCAAACTCAAGGAAGAACGTATGCCTGCGCCGCAACAAAAAGACGCCGCCGAACGTCATCACCGCGCACAAAGCAAGCCACATAATCAAAACAATAACAACACCCCGGGTAAAGCCTTCTTCCCCGACAGGAGTCGTCAGCGCAAACAATAGAGACATAACTGCAAAAATCAGACAGATCGCTCCCGCGATCGTAAAGATTTTATACATCCTCCTTGCGGGCGCTTTATTGCGCATCCCTGCACTCTCTTCGTAAAAGATCTCCTGCATAATCCCCCCTCGATCAGAATTCTACCGTGCCTTCAAACACCTGGCGCGCATTACCCGTAAGCGTTACAGTGCCATCCGAAGCGTAACGGACGATCAGATCGCCTCCGCGTACTTTTACCGTAATATCTTCATCCTGCTTGCAATAGCCGTTCAAAACCGCCGCCACAACCGATGCTGCCGCGCCTGTACCGCAGGCGAGCGTTTCGCCGTTGCCGCGCTCCCAAACACGCATTTTCAGCGTCTTATCATTGACTACACGCACGAATTCAACATTGATACGCTGCGGGAAATATTTTGCATACTCAAACATCGGACCCAAGTTTGCAACATCGACCGCATCCACTTTATCGCAAAATACGACGCAATGCGGGTTACCGACATTCACAAGCGTAACTTTGTATTCTTTGTCGCCGATCTGAATCGCACGATCAACTACACGCTCCCCGTCCAATGTAGACGGAATCTTTTTACCTGCAAGCACCGCCTTGCCCATATCCACGCTCACAGAGCTCACTTTACCGTTAAATGTAAACAGAGTAAGCTGACGAATGCCGCTCAACGTTTCGATGGTCATATATTTATTCTTGACAATGCCGTTGTCAAAGAGATATTTCGCCACGCAACGAATGGAGTTGCCCGCCATCGCCCCCTCACTGCCGTCCTTGTTGAAGATACGCATTTTTGCATCCGCAACATCCGACTTTTCGATAAGGGTAATACCGTCGCCACCGATCCCGAAATGTCGATCCACAAAGTTGATCGCAAGAGATTCGGGACAAGTGATCTTGCCGTCCATATTATCAAAGAAAATATAGTCGTTGCCGCAACTCTGCATTTTAATGAATTTCAATTTCGTGCGCTCGGTTCGCAGTTTATTGATGTCAACGAGCTCCGTATTATCTTCATTAAAGCGGCTCGCAATAATATCTGCAAGAGCATTCGCCGTATCCAGCGACGTAAGGGTCGTGATTCCAAGCAAAATTGCATGATGATGCATGCGGATATAGTCGTTGATGGAATCCATATCCGTCTTACCCGTATACACAATGTAATCAATTTTCCCGTCGTCCATAAGGTGATAAATATCTTCACTCTTGGACAGGCGGTCAACCGTGTGCACATCAATACCTAACGTACGAATGGTATCCGCCGTACCTTTGGTCGCATAAATCGTCAGCCCCAAATCGCTGAATTTTTTCGCAAGCCCCAGGATTTCAAATTTATCCTGATCGTTTACGGTGAAATACACCCCCACTTCGCGCTGCTTGCTGGGATGACAAAGTTTGAATCCGGCCGAAACCAGCCCCTTGAACAATGCCTCTTCGATCGTCTTGCCGATACCGAGCACTTCGCCCGTCGACTTCATTTCCGGCCCCAACTGAGAATTGACATCGTTGAGTTTTTCAAAAGAGAATACCGGAACTTTGACCGCAACATACGGCGAACTCTTGTATAAACCCGTACCGTAACCGAGCTTTTTCAGATGCGCTCCGACCATGATCTTGGTCGCAAGCTCTACCATCGGCACACCCGTGACCTTAGAAATGTACGGAATGGTCCGTGAAGCACGAGGATTCACCTCGATCACGTACAACTCATTATGATAGACAAGGAACTGAATGTTTATAAGTCCCTTCGTTTTCAGTGAGAGCGCAAGCTGCGTGGAGCATTCGATGATCTTGTCCAGCATGATATCGCTAAGATTATACGGCGGATACACTGCAATGGAGTCGCCGCTGTGTACGCCCGCGCGCTCGATATGCTGCATGATCCCGGGGATCAACACGTCTTTTCCGTCACTTATGACATCGACTTCCAGCTCCTGTCCCATAAGATACTTGTCGCACAATACAGGGTTTTCGATATGCTGTGCGAGAATGACATCCATGTAACGGGATATATCGCTCTCTGTAAAAGCAATCGTCATGTTCTGCCCGCCGATAACATAAGACGGACGAAGCAGGACGGGATAGCCGAGTTTTTCCGCGGCTTGAAGTGCCTCCTCTTTTGTCATGACCGTGAGCCCCTTCGGACGACTGATACCGAACTGTTCCAAAAGCTCGTCAAAACGTTCACGGTCTTCCGCCATATCCACGCTGTCCGCACTCGTACCGAGAATGCGTACACCTTTCTTATCCAGATAATTGCAAAGCTTGATCGCCGTCTGTCCGCCGAACGTGATCACTACGCCGTACGGCTTTTCTTTGTCAATGACGTTCTGTACATCTTCGGGCGTCAACGATTCGAAATACAGCCTGTCCGCCGTATCAAAATCCGTGGAGACCGTCTCAGGGTTATTGTTGATGATAATCACTTCATAACCCAGCTGTTTCAGGGTCCAAACACAGTGCACGGAGGAATAATCGAATTCGATACCTTGCCCGATTCGGATAGGTCCTGAGCCAATAACGATGATGCGCTTTTTCGTACTTTCCTTGATAAACGGTGTCGCCTCATCGTGCGCATACTCGTCATAAGTCGAATAGAAATACGGCGTTTCCGCAGAAAATTCTGCCGCGCAGGTATCCACCATCTTGTAGACCGCTTTTTTATGGTACGGCACTTTTTGTCCCGAGATGTTTTCCAGCTCTTTGTCGGGATAGCCGAGACGCTTTCCTTCTTCGTACAGCGCACGGGTAAGTTTTTGCGTCCTGAGCTTTTCTTCAAACTTCACAAGATTGAGAAGTTTGTTCAGGAACCAACGGTCAATCTTCGTGATCTCAAAGATTTCATCGACCGAAATCCCTTCTTTCAGCGCGGCATATACCGTGAAAAGACGCTCGTCCGAAAGTTTTTTCAACTCTTCGCGAAGGTCCTTCCCATCGTATTTGTAAAGATTGAGCGAGGAAAGAGAAATTTCCGCGCCGCGGACCGCCTTCATGATCGCCATCTCAAACGATGTGCCGATCGCCATGACCTCGCCCGTTGCCTTCATGCGTGTGCCAAGCTCGCGCTTTGCATACAAAAATTTATCAAACGGCCATTTCGGAAGTTTGACAACGACATAGTCTATGGTCGGTTCAAAGCAGGCAAACGTCTTGCCCGTCACGTCATTGCGGATCTCGTCCAAAGTATATCCGAGCGCGATCTTGGTCGCAACTTTCGCGATCGGATACCCCGTCGCCTTGGACGCGAGCGCCGAAGAACGGGATACGCGAGGATTAACTTCAATGACCGAATATTCAAATGAATCGGGATTGAGTGCGAACTGGCAATTGCAACCGCCTTCAATTCCAAGCTCCGTAATGATCTTCAATGACGCACTGCGAAGCATCTGATATTCCTTGTCCGACAGCGTTACCGCAGGCGCTATGACGATGGAGTCGCCCGTATGAATTCCGACAGGGTCAAAGTTTTCCATCGAACAAACGGTGATCACATTGCCTGCACCGTCGCGAAGCACTTCGAATTCAATTTCTTTCCAGCCGTAAATGTATTTTTCAACCAATACCTGCGTGATCGGCGAGAGCATAAGCCCATTGTGCGAGATCGTGCGCAGATCCTCTTCATTATATGCCACGCCGCCGCCCGCGCCGCCCAGCGTAAATGCAGGACGAATAATTACAGGATATCCGATTTTGTTCGCAACCGCCACGCATTCGTCCACCGTATATGCAATATCCGAAGGAACGACCGGTTGCCCGATCTTCTGCATGGTCTCTTTGAAAAGTTCACGGTCCTCCGCACGGTCGATCGCATCCACTTTCGTTCCGATCAGTTTAACGCCATACTGATCGAGAAATCCTTCTTTCGCAAGCTGACATCCGATGGTAAGCCCTGTCTGCCCTCCCAGAGAAGCGAGAATGCTGTCCGGCCGCTCTTTAATAATGATGCGCTTGATGGATTCCAAAGTCAGCGGTTCGAGATAAATTTCGTCCGCAAGCGCGCTGTCAGTCATAATGGTCGCGGGGTTGGAATTACACAGAACTACATTCACCCCCGCATCTTTTAAAACGCGGCAAGCCTGTGCGCCCGCATAGTCGAATTCCGCCGCCTGTCCGATCACGATCGGACCGGATCCGATGACGAGTACTTTTTTAATATCGCTTCTTTTAGGCATTTTTCTTCCCTCCGTCCATCATTGCCATGAATTTATCGAACAAATCGCGCGCATCCAAAGGTCCGGCGCAAGCTTCGGGATGGAACTGCACCGTAAACGCATTTAAATCAGGATATTCGACACCTTCACACGTATTGTCATTCGCATTGATGAAACTGATCTCACCAACACCTTTTACCGAATCCGCTATCACTTCATAGCCATGATTCTGACTGGAAATATATACCGTGCCCGTCTTCAGCTCTTTCACCGGCTGATTCGCTCCGCGATGACCGTATTTCATTTTCTTTGTTTTCCCGCCCATCGCAAGAGCAAAGAGCTGATGCCCCAAACAAATTCCGAAAATAGGAAGTTTGCCGGCAAGCTTTCGGATATTTTCAATAATTTCTATATTTTCAGCGGGATCTCCGGGGCCGTTCGTCAACATCACGCCATCCGGATTTAACGCAAGTATCTGCTCCGCCGTATAATATGCGGGAACACGGATCACACGATTATCCCGCTTTACAAGTTCACGCACAATATTCTCTTTCGCCCCAAAGTCCCAAAGCACTATCGTACGCTTTGCGCCTTCTTCGCCATAATAGCGTACCTGATCGCAAGTGCAATTTTTGACCGCGTCTGTAATTGTATATTTCCCGATCGCTGCAATATCTTGCACAGGCTTAGACGAAATAACGGCGTTCATGACACCCGCTTCGCGTACCGTCTTGGTAAGCTCCCGCGTATCGATTCCGTATATTCCCACAACGTTCTGTCCTTTCAGATATTCGTCAATCTTCTTTTCACAGCGGAAATTGGAAGGCTCTTCGCAATACTCGCGAACAATATACCCCGAAAGATAAGGCTTCGTACTTTCGCGATCGGAAAGGATCATTCCGTAATTTCCAATGAGCGGGAAAGTCTGAATTACGATCTGACCATAGTAACTCGGATCAGTCAGCGTTTCAATGTAGCCCGTCATTCCAGTCGTAAACACAAGCTCTCCGAGCACATCGCCGTCCGCCCCGAACCGCTTTCCTTCAAATACTTTGCCGTTTTGCAATGTGAGATAAACTTTTTCTCCGTTCATATGTTACCTTCCCGAATTTTATTTCAGCAATTTCACAAGCACCGCTTTTTGTGCATGAAGCCTGTTTTCCGCTTCGTCAAAAATTTCCTGCGCATGCGCCTCAAAAACTTCATCCGTAATTTCTTCACCTCTGTGAGCAGGCAGGCAATGCAAAACCATCGCATCCTGCTTCGCCACAGCCATGACTCGCGCATCCACACAGAATCCGGCAAAGGCCGCTTCGCGCACCTTCTTCTCTCCTTCTTGCCCCATCGACGCCCAAACATCGGTATACAGCACATCCGCATTCCTTGCAGCCTCTTCGATATCCGAAGTGATCGTGAGCTTTCCGTTCTTTTGCGCCCACGCGCAAATATCCGCATCCGGGCGATAATTATCCGGGCAGGCAATTGCAACTTCCATGCCGACTTTGATCCCCCCTACGATCAGCGAGTTTGCCATATTATTGCCATCGCCGATAAAGCAGAGTTTTAAACCTTTCAGGCTGCCTTTATATTCGCGGATGGTCATCAAATCAGCCAAGACTTGGCAGGGATGGCAATAATCGGTCAATCCGTTGATGATCGGGATCGAACCGTATTTCGCGAGGTCTTCAACATCCTGTTGAGCAAACGTACGGATCATGATCGCATCCAGATAGCGCGACAACACACGAACGGTATCCTTGATCGGTTCACCGCGCCCGATTTGCAAATCGCGATCGGATAAAAACAGAGCTTTACCGCCCAATTCATCCATACCGACTTCAAAGCTGACGCGAGTGCGCGTCGAAGATTTCTGAAAGATCATGCCCAAATGCTTGCCTTTCAGATATTGATGACTGATCCCGTTCTTGCGCTCATATTTCAACTGATCGGCAAGGTTGAGAATGCCGAAAATCTCTTCCGTCGACAGATCGCCGAGCTTCAACAAATGCTTCATTCGGATATTACCTCGTTCAAAATTTTTATACAAAAATCCATTTCTTCTTTCTTGATATTCAGCGGCGGCAACAAACGCACTTTATTTTTAGCCGTAAGCACGATCAAGCCCCGTTCCAGACATTTTTCCGCAATCTCACGCGCAGACTTTGTCGTTTCCAGACCGATCATCAGCCCCATGCCCGTGACCGAAATCACGTTTTTAATGCGTCCCAAATGCGTGAAAAGATACGCGCTTTTACCCTGTACTTCCAGCAGAAGATCTTTATCGATGCGCTTCAAAATGCTCAGCGCTCCCGCGCACGCAATCGGATTGCCGCCAAAAGTCGAACCGTGATCTCCGGCGCCAAATACCCCTTTGCATTTATCAAACAGCATCGTCGCGCCGAGCGGCAAACCGCCCGCAAGACCTTTCGCCGTAGAAACAACGTCCGGCTCGATCCCGTAATGCATATATGCGTACAGACTCCCCGTCCTGCCGTTTCCGGTCTGCACTTCATCGATCATCAGCAAAATGTCCTGCTTTTTGCAGAATTTTTCGATCTTTTTGACTTCCTCTTCGTCCAATGCCCGCACGCCGCCTTCACCCTGCACAAGCTCCAACAGAACGGCACAGGTCTTGTCCGAACATTTTTCGCGTACACCCGCAAAAGTCGGCTCCGCATAATCGAAACCGTCTAAGAAAGGCATAAAATAATGGTGCATCGCGTCCTGCCCTGTCGCCGAAAGCGTCGCCATCGTTCTGCCGTGAAAAGAGTTTTTCAGCGTCACGATGCGGAACCGCCCTTCTCCGTATTGGTCATACGAATACTTGCGCGCAACTTTGATCGCACACTCATTCGCCTCTGCCCCCGAATTGGAGAAAAACACCTTCTTTGCCCCTGTCCACTCACACAAAAGTTCGGCTAACTCCGCCTGCGGACGCGTATAATACAGATTACTTGCGTGCTGAATCCGATTGATCTGCGCGATGACAGCCGTCTTCCATTCTTCGTCGTTTATCCCGAACGAGTTTACCGCGATCCCGCTTCCGAAATCCACGTACTTTTTACCATCTTCCGAATACAGGGTCGCACCTTCTCCGCGCTCCATATCGGCAGAAAAACGATTGTATGTGTTCGCAATATACTGCGAGTCCTTGTTTTTCAGTTCTTCAAAACTCATAATGCACCTATTTTATCTATTCTATCATAAAAGCTCGAATTTTGCAATGATTTGTAAAACCTTTTGCCCGCCCTTCAAAATTTTTGGATCGTAACAAATTTTCCTCAAAAAAACAACAAACTCTGCGGGCGCAAAAAAAGACCGATCTTAAATCAGTCTTCGTTTACAAACATGGTGCCGATACCTTGATCGGTCAACGTTTCCACCAAAATGGAATGCGCCACCCTGCCATCAATAATAAATACTTTTTTTACGCCGCGACGAATCGCTTCACGGCAGCATTCAATTTTCGGAATCATTCCGCCAACAATAATACCTTGCTTCACCAAAGAAGGAATATCACTGACGTAAATTTTCGGGATCAGACTGCTCTCATCATCCTTGTCACGCAAAACTCCTGTCGTGTCCGTCATGAGAATAAGACTGGTTGCCCCCAAAGCACCTGCAATCACTGCCGAAGCAGTATCCGCATTTACATTGTAAATGTGACCCTCGTCATCATAACCTACTGTCGAAACAACGGGAATATACCCGGCGTCCAATGCGTCGGTGATCACTTTCGTATCCATCTGCACGATCTTGCCCACATAACCGAGCTTCTCGTTCTCTTTACAGCACTTCATCATGTGCCCGTCAATACCGCAAAGTCCCAGCGCCTTGCCTCCAATCCCCTCCAAAAGATTGACAAGTGCTTTGTTGACCTTGCCCGCAAGAACCATACGAACAATCTCCGCCGTCTCCTCGTCCGTGTAACGCAACCCATCCACAAACACCGACTGCTTGCCGATCTTTTTCAGCATTTCGGAAATTTCAGGCCCGCCGCCGTGCACCAGTACAACTTTCACACCGATCAGATTCAGCAAAACAATGTCATGCATGACCGACATTTTCAGCTCCTCATTGATCATTGCATTGCCGCCATACTTGATAACGACGATCTTCCCGTTATAATCTTGAATATACGGCAGAGCCTCGCTCAGAACCTGCGCGCGAAAATGTTTATCGTTCAGATTTTTATCCATATCTTTTACCCGAAACTTTTATATAAATCTATTACACCGTAATCTTCTTCCGAAGATACAATGTCGGTTTGTTGCACTATTTATTCCCGACAACGCAAAATCTCAAGTACGATAATCCCCATTGATCTTCACATAATCGTAAGTCAGATCGCATCCCCATGCCGTTGCCTTACCGTTGCCGTCATTGAGGCGAATGAGCACCTCGATCTCATCCTGCGAAAGAATATTTTTCGCTTCGTCTTCAGAAAACGGGATGCCGCTTCCGCCGCGACACACTTCCAAAACACCCGCGCGACTTTTAAAATCCACGTCCACTTTGGAAACATCCACATTGGCACCCGCATAACCGATCGCACACAACACTCTTCCCCAGTTAGCGTCCGCGCCAAACATGGCAGCCTTGAACAGCGAAGATTTAATGACCGACTTAGCGACCGTCTTCGCCGCCTGTTTGGTCTTTGCCCCCGTCACTTTGCATTCCAAAAGTTTGGTCGCACCCTCCCCGTCCTTAGCAATTTTTCGGCACAAATTGGTCGTGACTTTGTTGAGCGCTTTGCGGAAAGCCGTAAAATCTTTCCCTCTTTCGGTAATTTCGGAGTTGCCGGCAAGGCCGTTCGCCAATACGCAAACCATGTCATTGGTGGAAGTATCGCCGTCTACGCTGACCATATTAAAAGAGTCCTTAACATCCGCAGAGAGAGCCTTCTGCAACATGGCAGGAGAAATTGCCGCATCCGTCGTGACAAAGATCAGCATTGTAGCCATGTTCGGATTGATCATGCCTACACCTTTCCCGATCGCCCCAATCCGGCATTCCTTCCCGCCGACAGTAAAAGAATATGCAATCTGCTTATCAACCGTATCCGTTGTCATGATACCTTGCGCCGCATTCAGGCTTCCGTCTTCGCTCAGGCCTTTGACAAGCGGCTCCATACCTTCCGCGATCGGTTCGAGAGAAAGCGGCTGCCCGATCACACCCGTCGAAGCAACCACGACATCCTGCGCAGAAATCCCCGCGTATTTTTCAACGAGCGCGCACATACCTTCCGCGATCTGCTCTCCGTCCGCATTACAGGTATTCGCGTTGCCGCTGTTGCATACGATCGCTTGTGCATACCCGTCCGCAACATGACGCTTTGTGACCGCAATCGGTGCGCCTTTTACAAGATTCTGCGTATAGACGCATGCAGCCGCACAACGCACATCGCTGACAATCAGCGAAAGGTCGCGTTTTGTTTTATTTTTACGGATCCCGCAATGCACACCGTTCGCCCGGAAACCCGCCGGCGCACATACACCGCCTTCCATTTTTTTCATATCGTCCTCCAATTCACAACATCTTTCGTTCAGTCCAAACCATCAAAGGGAAGTGCGCTCGTCCAATCCGAGCATAATATTCATACACTGCACCGCTGCGCCCGAAGCACCTTTCCCAAGATTATCAAACACCGACGCAAGTACAATGCGCTCGTCATTTCCGTCGACATAGATCTCCATATTATTCGTGCCGACCAGCGGATTCGCAGGCAAATACGTCTTACTTTCATCCGCAAGTTTCACAAAATTATGCGACGCATAGTACTCTGTAAAATAGTTTTTTAATTGATCAACGCGCATTTTTTTGTTCATAAGGCGCACATGCAACGGCACCGTCACACACATTCCGCTATAATAATCGGATACAATCGGATTAAAAACAGGTGCGTATTCCAATCCGCAAATTTTTTGCATCTCGGGCAAGTGCTTGTGTTTCTGCGAAAGTCCATATTGACGGGGACTATCCAATTCAATACTTCTGCCCGCACTTTCATATTCGGCAATCATCTTTTTTCCGCCGCCACTATACCCTGTCACCGAATGGCAAACGAACGGATAATCGGCAGAAACGATTCCCCCTGCAATCAGCGGGTATACGAGAGAAATAAATCCGCTTGCATGGCAACCCGGTACAGCCACACGATTGCCCTGCGCGATTCTTTCTCTATGTTTTGCGGAAAGCTCGGGAAAGCCATACGCCCATTCCGGTGAGGTGCGATGCGCTGTCGACGCGTCAATAATTTTTACATGCGGATTTTCACAAAGCGAAACCGCTTCGATCGCAGCCGCATCAGGGAGACATAAAAATACTATATCTGCCGCATTGATACATTCCTTGCGCGCCGCGCTATCCTTACGCAACTCTTCGGGCAAGGATATAATGTTAAGATCTTTGCGCCCGCCGAGCCGTTCAAAAATTTTCAGACCCGTCGTTCCCTCTTTCCCGTCAATAAATACATTTACCATAATATTCTGCGTCTTTCAATATCTCGCGCGATCGTAATTCGTTGTCAATGAAGCAAATTGCAAACGTTTTATAATAATCCTGCACATAATTTACAACCTGACAACCAACCCGAACCGGCGTAAGTCAAACCTGTTTTCGCAAAGGAAGCCCTTCCCGCTTAACGAAAAGAGCTTCCGGCGATCCACAGCCATTTATTTCAGTTTTTTTGCATCCAACATCGCTTTTACTTTTACCGGCAATCCAAACAGGTTGATAAAGCCTTCCGCATCATGCTGGTTATAAACATCTTCCTCGCCAAACGTAGCAATTTCTTCGCTGTACAACGAATGCTCGCTCTTCATCCCCGCAGGAATGATGTTGCCCTTATAGACTTTCAGGCGGACATCACCCGAAACATTTTCCTGCGTCTTGTCCACAAACGCGGAAAGCGCTTCACGCAAAGGCGTGAACCATTGACCGTTATAGACAAGTTCCGCAAATTTGATCGCAACATGCTGCTTGAAATGCTGCGTTTCTTTGTCCAAGCACAGCATTTCCAACTGTTCATGCGCAAAGTACAGGATACTGCCGCCAGGGGTTTCGTATACTCCGCGACTCTTCATTCCGACAAGACGATTTTCGACAATATCAATCAGCCCTACCCCGTTTTTGCCGCCGATCTCATTGAGCTTGTGCATCAACTCGACCGAACCCAATTTTTTTCCGTCCAGCGCAACAGGCACACCTTTCTCAAACGTAAGAGTCAAGTATGTAGGCTCGTCGGGCGCCTTTTCGGGCGATACGCCCATTTCCAAGATATCATCATATTTCGGCTCGTTCGCGGGATCTTCCAGATCCAGGCCTTCATGCGACAAATGCCAAAGATTTTTGTCTTTGGAATAACTCGTTTCACGCGTAATTTTAAGCGGAATCTTGTGCGCCTCAGCGTAATCAATCTCTTCATCACGGCTCTTAATGTTCCAGATCCGCCAAGGAGCAATGATCGTCATTTCAGGCGCAAACGCTTTAATCGTCAGTTCAAAGCGAACCTGATCGTTCCCCTTACCGGTGCAACCATGACAGATCGCATCCGCACCCTCTTTCTTTGCAATCTCTACAATGCGTTTTGCAATCACGGGACGAGCAAACGATGTGCCGAGAAGATATTTATTCTCATAAACAGCACCCGCTTTCATCGTAGGATAAATATAATCTTCAATAAACTCTTTGCGAAGATCTTCTATGTATAATTTTGAAGCACCCGTTTTCAGCGCTTTCTCTTCCAAACCATCCAACTCGCTCTCCTGTCCGACGTCTGCCGATACAGCGATTACTTCACAGTTGTTATAATTCTCTTTCAACCACGGAATGATGATGGATGTATCCAGACCGCCCGAATACGCGAGAACTACTTTCTTAATTTCTTTCTTTTCCATATTACAATTTTCCTCGTGTTTTTACTGTCATAGATTATACAGCCACGCGCCGCATAAGTCAAGCGTTTTAAAGCGTTTTTTTAAAAAATATTCACAAATACTTGCTTATTTTTGTATAAATTTTATATTTATGCAATATTTTTTGAATATTCGTGCATAAACACATAAAAATGCATAAATACAGCAAAGTCAAGACCACCCGTAAAACGGGTGGCTTGCACAAGCCCTAAAAGGGCTTAATA
>CABQND010000028.1 GCA_902465495.1 uncultured Eubacteriales bacterium | reverse complement strand
CCGCCTTTGTTTATAGTATAGCTTCGGACAATTACTTCTTTTTCGCGCCGAAAATATCCGTACCGCCTCCGGCTTCCATGATCTTTTTATACGAAGGATCAGAAGAAAAATCACGATCTTTGGTATATTCACCGCCCAATGCCTCAATGGCAAACTTTAATTCCTGAAACGCCACAAATCCGATTTCCGGCTCATCGATCTTTTTCAGAAGAAGCGGCAGCGCACGATCATCCCCATATGCCGCAATGTATCCCGCATACAACGGCACATCCGCCTCATCTGCTTCTGAAAACGCCTGTGTCAATGCCGTATATACTCCTTCATCCCGACGCTTGGTACGAGACAAAATTTCCAATGCATATGCAGAACTTTGCGTATGTACGAGCGGAAGCACGACATCCGTCACGTCGTCCGCGCGTTCTTTGAGAAGATCGGCGATCGCATCTTTCACGTGCTCGTCGTATTCCTCTTCGGAAAGCATAGCAACATATCTTTGCAACGCACGGCGATCCGAACCGATCAAATTGAGCGCGTACAATACAAGCTCTTCGTCTGTTTCATTCAGAAGAGATAAAAGCTCGGGAAATACCCCTCTGCCTTCGATCTCCTCGCACAGAAAATCGGGAACAGATACTTCTTGCAATAAATATTCTTTGAGCGTTTCTACAAGCTCTCCGTCGCTCATCTGTCCAAAATACTGGCGCGGCGTCTTTCCCAGTGCTGCCATATATGTGTCGCCAAACTTTTTATAGGCCGCCGCAACAGCGTTTTCCCATTCGTCTTCCGTTCGCTCTCCTGCGTGCTTTTCAATCATCTCCGCCATCTTGCGATTAAATTTATCGTCAAAATCAATGAGTTTCATCACTGTCCTCCCCGGCGGTCTCGCCCGCCTCGTCTTTGCCGCCTTCCGTAACCGCTATCTCTTCCCGCAAAATCTTTTTTCCAAGCGCGGCTAAAATATACGATACCTTGCGCGCATTCGCCTGCCCGAAAAATGCTGCGCTTTCTGCCTTTTTCCCGTCGGCACCGCATGCAGCCAAATGAATAGCGCATGCAAGAGCGTCAATATCACTTGCCTGTGCAAGCGCGCCTTGTTCAGCCAAAGCCTCATAAATCTGTATTGCCGCAACGCGATAACTTTCCGGATACGGTTCTTCATCAAGCGCTGCAAAACGAGCGACACTCCTTGCATATGCTTTTACAAATGCCGCGCGCCGTTCCTTGCCGACCTCCAGCTTATCAAACGATATTTTGCGCAATACTTCCCCCACCACGATATTACAATCAAAGCTTTTATTCTTTTCGCAGAGAAGGCGCAAACATTCAAGCTTGACAGCATCACTCACTTCCAGACTCAGCATCTCATCCAAAATAAAATCGGGAAGATCGCAACGAAAAGCGACCGTCGCACCGAGGATTTGCAGTTTCATGTCCTGCCCGTCCATTTCATCAAAGCACCATTCGATGAGCTCCGAAATGTCCGTCTCCGCACAAAAGGCTTTTAACTCCTTCTTATGCATTTCCGCAAGGACCAACAATGCTTTGATCCGGTCATCGCGCTCATTTTTGGGCAAACGATAAAAAAAGTCAATCTCAGGGGCGTCTTGCCCGTCCTCCATGTACCGACGAATTTCCCGATAATAATATCGCGCTACCGCAGCTGTCGGAAAAATATCCAAAAGTTTTCCAAGCGCTTCCGCACTTTCGCGAAGCCTTCCGCTTTTAAACGCCGCGACCGCCTTAAAATATAACAGAGGCCGATCATAATTGACAATATTTTCGATCACGCAAAAATGTTTATATGCAGCATCGTACAACTTGTGTTCGCAACATACCGTAGCAATTTTGTAAAGCTCGTCTGGATTTTTCGTCGGTATCCTTGCCAACCTTTCCGCAACCGCTCTGCCCTCTTCGGTGCGTCCTTGCTCGGCAAGTACCGCAACGTATGTCGACAGTACAGAAACGTCATCGGGCGTACGTTCGAGCAATTTACAGCAAAGCTCTTCCGCCTTGTCTGCTCTCTCACTCAAAAGATACACAACGGCAAGATAATTCATCGCCGAAGAATATCCTTCTGAGGCAGGATGCACTCGCAAAAATGCTTCCTCCGCTTTTTCAAAATCACCTACACGCAACGCGTTCAGCCCCTCTTCGATCTCTGCCGAATAATCCGCTCGTTCGGGAGGCCAGATCACGCGAAAAGTTTCACGTCCGCTCTCTTGCTGCCGCAAAAGTTCTCCGATCTCAAAATTATGCAACGGCGTTACATGTGCGTCATGCGTCATCTTGGAAAAATAATACGCTGACCGTTCCTCATTTCCGAGATTGTAAAAACAAGAGGCCAATCCTTCATAACCGTCTACGGCATCTTCCTCTGCACAGACATCCAAATACCGGAACCAGCAGTCTGCTGAAAGAAGAAACAACCCCATCTCTTCGTAAGCGTCTGCCAACGACGCGTATTCATCCGCCGCAGGACCATACATCTCGATGGATTTATGCAGGAGCCGTAAAGCGCCAAGCTGATCGCCCGTCTCCATTTTTGCGTCCGCCAGATCGAGAAGCCGATCCGCGCTCACATCAAACTTTCTGTCCTGTCCCATTCCTTCCTCGCTTTATACGCGCCGTTTAGCCGCGCGCACGGCGGATGATCTCTTCCGCCTCTTCGGGGGTAAATATATAATCCGTGTTGCAATAATGGCAATGCACTTCGATCTTTCCCTGCTCTTCGATGACCGAACGAATCTCCGATTCCCCCATCGCGGCAAGCACTCCCTCTATATAATTTCTGCTGCAATTGCACTTATATTCGGGCGAAAGGGTGTAAAATTTAACCGAACCGAAATATTCTTGCAAAATTTCTTCCGCCGTCTGTCTTTCCAGCATTGAACTCACTGCGCCAAATTGGTAGATCGCCTCTTCTGCCTTTCGAATGTTTTCTTCTTTGGCGCCCGGCATCGGCTGTAAAAAGACTCCTCCGGCCCCCAGGCATTTTCCGTCTTTTCCGATCTTCACACCGACTGCAATGGCTGTCGGCAACTGCTCGCTCTCCGCATAATACGCGGCAAAATCCTCGCCGATCTCCCCGCTCACAAGCGCCGTCGTCCCGACAAACGGGCGGTTGTCGCCGTCATCGCGCACGACCGACAGATATCCTTCCTTGCCGACACATCCGCCGACATCCAATTTTCCCTTATCATTGGGCGGCAAATCGACGTTTGGATTTTCAATATAGCCGCGCATATGAAGCGATTTATCCCCGCTTACATAAATACTGCCGCCGACACCGTTGCCTTTCACCGATACGGACAACGCACCGCGCTCCGCTTTGAGCGAAGAACACATATATGCCGCAACAGTCAGGGTTCTGCCAAGCGCTGCCGCCGCCAGAGGCGAAAGCCCGTGAATGCGAATTGCTTCATTGACAAGTTGCGTCGTGTCCGCAACAGCAACGGATACTTCCCCTTCAAACGCGAGTCCGCGCAAGATCACATCTTTTTTTTGCATGATTTTTCCTCTTTTTAGCGGCGGGTACAGATGAAATTCAATCGCGTACGGTCGCTTTTATCCCCGAACGCTCCTTCGATTCCGTGCACGGTAAAGCCCGCCGACTCTGCCGCACTTCGCAAAAATGTCGCTTCGTGAATGTATTGCACATGCCGCTCTTCTTCCCTCGAAAAACGCGCGTCCGCACCGCGCACAAAAAGCGTGATCTCCATTTCCACACGGTCTTCAAACAGTGTATTGAACCAAAGATACGCCAGTTCGTCACGGTCCTCGCAAAAGGTGTTGTTCCCGATTATCTCACGTAATTTATAAGGCGATGATACATCAAACAAAAGCGCCCCGCCTTTACGCAAACAGGCGACCATTCTCTTGAAAAACGAAGATATATCCGGCGCGGGAATATAGTTCAGGCAATCGTTGACGCATACCGCAAAATCGGCGCGCCCGCCTAAAACATGCACTTTTCGCGCATCCGCAAGGACATATTGCGGAAAAACCCCTTCTTTTGCACTGAGCGCTTCCGCCTTGGCGAGCATTCCCGCGCTTATGTCATAGCCCGTCATCGCAAAGCCTTTGCGCGCAAGCCGACGCGTAAATGCGCCGCTCCCGCAACCGATGTCCAGTCCGCGGCCTGCTGATATACCCAGTCCGCACAGGCGCTCATATAAGTACTGCGACCATTTTTCATAGTCGCAGTCTGCATTGAGATATTCAAACCATTCGGCAAGCGAAGCGTACGCGTCGTGCGTCATTTCTTCTTTTCCTTCTTGCCCGATTTTTTCTTGCCGTTCTCTTCTTCGGCAGGCTCTTCCTTCTTCTCGAACTGCGCATTGTAAACGACATATTTCTCGTCGTTCTTATGCTCTTCGGCGTACTTTTCGGTATCCTCTACAATCAATTCTTTGGACTCGCGCAGTTTTTTCAGATCATCGCGCGAGAACGATTCGGGAAGCTCGTACACTTTCAAATCGTCCGTGATCGGCTTGATCGGACGGGAAGACAGGTCGGATTTGACACTCATCGCCGCTTCCAAATTTTTCTGATATTCCTGCACTGCCTTGCTCTGATCGCCGCCTTTGCCCTTCGGGTAAATGCCGCGATTGACTTTTCCGCCTTCGCGCTTGGATTCAAAGAATTTATCAAACGCCCACTGCGAATAATCGAACCAAACCAAAAGCATATATGAAATGCCGAGAAGGATCAGCAAAACATACCCGATGATTTGGAAGAAACTTCCGATCAACACTAAAATCACGGGGATCATCATCAGGAAAGCAAAGAAAATATTCTGGAAGATCAACCCGAACGTCATCAGGAAAGAATTTCGCAAAAGCTGGAAAAATTTCAGTTTATAGTTCCCGCCCATCGAAAGCATCCACAAATACATCAATGATACGATCAAAATCGCGACATATGATATGACTTTGGAAATAGTGACTAACACCGTATTCCCTTCGCCCGTTGCGATCATCCAATTGCTCCAGCTGATCGAAACGCTGAACAGATACAGCATCACGCCATAAAACAACGTCGATTGCAAAACAACCACGATATTGATCTTGATCCCGCGCCAAAAATCGTTTGCGACGAAAATGCCTTCCGTCCAAACCATATTACGGATAACATACATTCCGCCCGAGATACCGACCGCCGCGATCAGCCCTGCTACGATCATCAACGCACCGTAAAATACGTTCGTGGAAAATATAAGTTCCTGCGGAAGGCCCGTCAAATTCGGCATCGCAGGATATCCTACCCCCATCCACGAAGCAAAAGGCATCCACGATGCCTGCAAACCGAGCATCGTTGAACGGAAAAAGTAGACAAGGATCAGAGGTATAAAAAAGATGAGCATAAGCAGGTTTACAATTACAAGTTTCGAAAACCTGCCTTTGAATATATCCCAAAAGAGAGCCCAACGGCTCGTCGGCAATGTACTGCGCGCATATTCCTCATCGCGCTCCTTACCTTCGAGCATACGAGCTATAAATCCTTTTTTCTCGCCTTGTTGTGCCATATCGCCTCCGCAATGTTTTTGCTTTTTACAACTTTCTTATCATTATAGCGCAAAGAGGAAATTTTTTCAATTAAATTGTTGTGTACAATCGAAAAAATTCTTTGACATTTGCGCAATAGTGTGTTAAAATCTGTATGCTGAATAGAGGAGCGGATGAGCATCAGTACTTTCGTCTTATGGAGAGCGGTTTTCTCCGACGTAAGAAAAGGGCATCTCCGCCGAGGCACGGCCAGCAAACCGCACTGTCGTCGCCGGGCGCGCGGGAGAATACCCGCCCGACTGTCACCGCGAGTGGAGAACTATTTTAAGCAAAACAAGATCCGGCAAAACTGTCGGGCCTCTGCTCTGTCTTTTACGCGGTGTCCTTTTCGGCACCGCTTTTTTATTTCCCAAGCCAGCTAGCAAACCGAGAAATATTTTTCAGGAGAATTTTGATATGAAACAGTACAACGTCGCCGTGATCGGCGCAACCGGAATGGTTGGACAGCGCTTTTGCCTGCTCCTTGAAAACCACCCCTGGTTCCATGTAAAGGCACTTGCGGCTTCCCCTTCGTCGGCAGGCAAGAAATACCGCGACGCAGTCGCCGGCAGATGGGCTATGACTTCCCCCATCCCCGAAAAATTCGCAGACATGATCGTGTTTGACGCCGAAAAAGACATCGATAAAATCGCAGGTATGGTAGATTTCGTGTTCTGCGCAGTCAACATGAAAAAGGAAGAAATCCGTGCTCTTGAGGAAAAATACGCGAAAGCGGAGATCCCCGTCATTTCCAATAACTCCGCGCACCGCGGAACGCCGGACGTGCCGATGATCATCCCCGAGATCAACCCCGACCACGCAAAGATCATTGATGCACAGAAAAAGCGCTTGGGCACTAAACGCGGATTCATTGCCGTTAAAAGCAACTGCTCTTTGCAAAGCTATGTTCCGGCGCTGCACCCGCTCATGAAATACGGCGTTTCCAAAGTGGCTGTCACGACCTATCAGGCAATCAGCGGCGCAGGAAAGACTTTTGACCGCATGCCCGAAATTCTCGATAACGTCATCCCCTATATCGGCGGCGAAGAAGAAAAATCCGAACGCGAACCTCTGAAAATCTGGGGACATATCGCAGGAGACAAAATCGTCGATGCAACCGCGCCGAAAATCACCGCACAGTGTCTGCGGGTACCCGTTTCGGACGGTCACACCGCAGCCGTCTTTGTTTCTTTTGACAAAAAACCCTCCCAAGAGGAAATTTTAAAGGCTTGGGCAGAGTTTTCAGGCGTGCCGCAAGAACTCCAACTCCCCTCTGCACCGAAACAGTTCTTGCACTACTTTGAAGAAGACAACCGTCCGCAAGCGAAACTCGATCGCATGCTCGAAAACGGCATGGCCGTATCCTTAGGCAGACTGCGTGAAGACATCGTGTTCGATTATAAGTTCGTTTGTCTTTCCCATAACACTCTGCGCGGCGCAGCCGGCGGAGCCGTTTTGATGGCAGAACTGCTCTGCGCACAGAACTATATCTGAGCGAACAAAAGCGGGTCAGCCCGCATACAATACACCAAAAAAGCGGTTGCGGCGCAACCGCACCCCGCACCGCAAAGCGGATCGGGCAATCCAATCTATGAGGGAGGATACAACATGTTGGGTTTCTTTCACGGCACCGCAACTGCCATGATCACTCCGTTTGACAAAAACGGGAAAGTTAATTTCGACGCCTTCGGCAGAATGATCGAATATCAGATCGAAAACGGCACGGACGTTCTTGTTATTTTAGGCACAACAGGCGAACCGGCAACGATGACCGCCGCTGAAAAAGAAGAGGTTATGCGCTTTTCCGTGCAAAAAGTTCAGGGGCGCGCAAAAATTGTGTTCGGGAGCGGTTCCAACAATACCGCGCAGGCCGTCGAAGCAAGCTTAAAAGCACAGGAAATGGGCGCCGATGGCTTACTTGTCGTTACACCCTACTACAACAAATGCACACAGAACGGTATCTATGAATATTATAAAACAATTGCAGAAGCCGTGCATATTCCCATCATCTGTTACAATGTCCCCCCGCGTACGGGCGTAAATATTCTGCCTGCAACAATGGAAAGAATTGCAACCCTTCCCAATATTGCAGGTGTAAAGGAAGCGTGCGGGAATATGGAACAGATCTGCGAAACCATGCGCAGAATCCGCGGGAAATGCGATCTGTATTCGGGTGATGACAATCTGAACCTCCCTATCCTCGCGATCGGCGGCGCAGGGCTCATTTCGGTGGCATCCAACATAATTCCGAAAGAGACCAAAATGCTTTATGATTTCATGCAGGAACACAACCTCGCCGCGGCAAATGAAATTCAAGACAGAATGCTGCCCCTTATTGACGCGATGTTTATGGAAGTCAATCCCATCCCGGCTAAGGCTGCCGCACAGATGATCGGACTGGAAGGCGGTGTTCCGCGTCCTCCTTTAACCGAACTCGAACCCGCACACAAAGATCAGCTTCGCAAAGTCCTTACCGATTTTGGTTTGAAAGTGGTTGACTGATATACAAGAAGCTCTCATTTTACCGGCGATTTTCGCCAAACCTTTCGGATGCACTGCTGTACCCGAAAATTTCCCCGCGCATTGCGCGGGGATTTTGACAAGGAGTTATTTTTATGATAAATATTCTGATCAGCGGAATCTGCGGCCATATGGGCAGAACGGTTCTCGAACTTGTTTCAGCGGACGATCAGACGCAATGCGTCTGCGGCGTAGACCTCAAAGAAGGAGAAATATGCGGCGTTCCCGTATACAAATCATTTGACCGCATCCGGGAAAAGGTTGACGTTGTCATCGACTTTTCCAGCGCTGCGAATCTTGATAACGTTCTTACCTTCACGAAAAAATCGGGAGCGGCTGTCATTCTCGCCGCTACGGGATATACCCCTGTTCAACTTTCGCAGATCGATGCCGCAGCAAAAGAAGTCCCCCTGTTTAAAACAGCAAACCTGTCCGTAGGAATCAATCTCCTGCAAAAGCTGGTCAAACAAGCCGCAGCTTTCCTTGGTGAAAACTTTGACATCGAAATTATCGAAAAGCACCACAACCTTAAAAAAGATGCGCCTTCAGGCACAGCTCTCATGCTTGCAGAAAGCGCAAATGAAGCGTTTGCCGACGGCAAACAATTCGTCTACGGGCGCGAAGGCATGGTCGGCGCGCGGAAAAAACAGGAAATCGGAATCCATGCGGTGCGCGGCGGTACCATTGTCGGAGAACATGAAGTTATGTTTGCGGGCGATGACGAAATTATTACCCTGTCTCACAGCGCGCGCAGCAAACGCGTATTTGCGGCAGGAGCCGTTCGCGCGGCAAAATTCATGTGTGGGAAACCAGCCGGAAAATACGATATGCAGAATGTCCTTGCAGACGAATAATTTTATATGAGCGCACATATTTTACAATAAAAAATTCCCATCACGAATAACAAATAAATCATAAGAGCCTTCGCGCAGAAAATTTCCGCACGAAGGCTCTTTCATTTAAAGACTCAGAAAATAATAGATCAACCCGACCGCAGCCCCCGAAAGTACGCCGTAAACAATAATCGGTCCCGCAACAATAAACATTTTTGCCGCAAGCCCCGTGATCATACCTTCCGCTTTAAATTCAAGGGCGGGCGAAGCTACCGAATTCGCAAATCCTGTGATCGGAACAATCGATCCCGCACCCGCTGCTTTACCGATTCGGTCGTATACCCCCAATCCCGTAAGCAAACATCCCAGAAAAATAAGAGCCATGGAAACTGTCCCGGCAAGCATGTCACCCGACAATCCGAACACCGTTTCAAAAATAATACGGAAGAATTGTCCGATACAACAAATCAACCCTCCGACCATAAATGCACGGATACAATTATGAAAATGTTTTGTCGGCGGTGCTAAAGACCGTACATATTCCAAATAATTCTTATTCACTCCGCCCGGCGAGGCTGTTCCGCCTTCGGGTGAAGCACAGGCCTTCCCGTTTTTACAAACGCCTTGCGCATTATTCTCCTGCATTTTTGTTCTCCCTCGGCGAAAAAACGCCGAAACAACTTTCACGCTCATCGCGCGTACGTGTTTCGTCCACTGCCGCGATCCTCTTTCTCATGTTCTTAGTCTCGGTATTTTTCTGAAATTTTATTCAACGCCGACCAAAATTAAAAATTGTTCTGTTTTCTTTCTACAAAAAAAGCCCTACCGCACACATATTTGTGAACGGTAAGGCTTTCATTCGATTACAATAAAATTACAGAGGCGGCAAAATCAAGTTGAACACAATACCCGTTATCAGAATTGCCGCCATGCATACAGGAGCGACATAACGGATCATGATGCGGAAATACCGCAATCTTCCGCGCTGATTGAGAATTCCGATCTCTTCCGGCAGAATCTTCTGATCGATAAAATACCCCGCTATGATGCATGTCAAAATGGCGACGATCGGCATCAGAATACTGTTCGAAAGATAATCAAACATATCCAAAATCGAATAGGTCGTGCCGGAAGGTGCTGTAATGCTCACTCCGCTCAACACGCCGAATCCCAGCGATGATAGAGTACCTAACACCAAAATAACGCCAAAAACAATCGCACAAGCAACCCATCTCTTTAATTTGCAGTTTTCACGAAGCACTGCCACGATCGCTTCCACCAGCGAGATGGAAGATGTGAGCGCCGCAAAAAATACAAGAATAAAGAAAATCATACCGATCCAACGCCCGCCAGGCAGATTATTGAACACAGACGGAAGCTGAATGAACATCAAGGACGGCCCCGACGACGAAAGCGCCCCTTCCGGATCCGCAGAAAACGCATAGATGGAAGGAATGATGATCATGGCCGCAACAATTGCAAAGCACGTATCGCAGATGGAAATCTGACGAGCAGCCGTACGAATATTCGCAGCCTTTTTCATATACGAACCATATGTGATCATGATGCACATCGCAAGCGACATCGAATAAAACAGCTGTCCCAGCGCCGTAAGCAATGTTTCATATCCAAATTTACTGAAATCTGGAATAAATAAATATTTTACGCCATCAAAAGCACCCGGCTGACAAAGGACATAAATCATCAAAAACAGCGCCAAAACGGCAAGCGCAGGCATCAGGATCTTACTGATACGTTCAATTCCTTTTTGCACCCCGAAAACAACTACAGCAATCGTCGCCGCTGCAAAGATGAGGAAAAAGATCAGCGGTTGCCAAGGATTTTCAATAAACGAAAGGAAATACGTTGCTGTGTCAGCCCCCGAAACGAGCAAACCTTCCGAACCAACCAAAAACGACCAAATATATTTCGTGACCCAACCGCCGATAACGCAATAATACGGCACGATAATGATCGGAACAACCAAACATAAAAAGCCGAACCATTTGAACTTTTTATTCAATTCGGCAAAAGCACCGATAACGCCCTTGCCCGTCCGTCTTCCGATGGCAATTTCTAACACAAGCAACGTAAACCCGACCGTGACCGCCAACACGATATAGCAAAGCAAAAATATGCCGCCGCCGTATTTCGCTGCAAGATAAGGAAATCGCCAAAGATTTCCCAAGCCTACCGCGGATCCCGCCGCTGCAAGCACAAAGCCGATCTTGCTGGAAAAGCCACGTTTCTTATGCCCTTCCGCCTGCCCTGCCGAAATCTCGTCTGCTGCGGGAGACTCTTCCGCAAAATCCCCGATCAGGGAAGTATCTTTCTCTCTCATACACTCTTCCTTATTATTTTTATTTTCCGCAAAAATATTTTGCGCAATTTTCTGCTTTTATAGTCGCTTCTTTCCGTCTTTCGCGCTATTTTCAGGCTCTTTTAACGATGCAGGAGTTTCCCTCGCCATTTCTTCATCGCCGATCTCCAATGCCACCGCTTCCTCCGCGCTCTTCATCGTCGGGTATCGTTTGAAATAACTCTTTGTTTCGCGCACAACCACGCCCGAAAGTAAGAGAAGCGCAATAAGATTCGGAATCGCCATTAAACCGTTGAAAATATCTGCGATCGTCCATACCGCCGCAACAGTCATATACGGCCCGATAAATACCGCCAAAATATACAAAATCCTATAAGCGTATATTGCAAAACGTTTCCTTCCCGCAATATATTCCAAACAACGCTCGCCGTAAAAATTCCAACCGAGTATCGTTGTAAACGCAAAGAATATAAGACAAACCATCAAAATTACAGGTCCCGCCGTACCCAAAGCACCGGGAAGCCCTTCGCTGAAAGAGCGGATCGTCACGTCAACGCCGTCCAGTCCGACATTCCAAGCTCCTGTGATGACGATTGCAAGCCCTGTCATTGTACATACAACGATGGTATCAAGGAAAGTTCCCGTCATGGAAACAAGTCCCTGACGCACGGGTTCTTTTGTCTTTGCCGCCGCAGCCGCAATCGGCGCAGAGCCAAGCCCTGCTTCGTTGGAAAAAATGCCGCGTGCAATGCCCTTTTGCATAGCGACAAGCATACTGCCGGCAATACCGCCCGCAACAGCGCGAGGATTGAACGCCCCCACAACGATTTGACTGATTGCCGCAGGGATCGCCGTAATATTGCAAGCAAGAATGATCAGGCAAATCAATACATATAAAATGACCATAAACGGAACGACCGCTTCCGAAACTTTCGCAATCCGCTTGACTCCGCCGAGCAAAACAAGCGCAACTGCAACGGTTAAAAGCCCGCCCGCAACAGCAACTGCAACGCTGTACTCCGTACCAAAAATACGAAATGTAGGTGCATCCGAAAAAATATTGCCGACCGCCGAAGTGATGCTGTTCACCTGCGAAAAAGTGCCGATCCCGAAAAGCCCCACACACATTCCGAGCACCGCAAATATGATCGCCAAGAATTTCCAGCGCCTTCCCAACCCGTTTTCAATGTAATAAAACGGTCCGCCAAGCGTATGCCCGTCTGCATACACCTTGCGGTATTTGACCGCCAGAAGCCCCTCTGCATATTTCGTCGCCATCCCGAAAAAGGCGGCAAGCCACATCCAAAGAAGAGCGCCCGGCCCGCCCGCTACAAGTGCGGTCGCAACACCAACTATATTGCCCGTTCCGATAGTAGCCGAAAGCGCCGTACAAAGAGCTCCGAAGCTGGAAACTTCGCCTTCGCCCTCTTCCTTTTTAAACATGTACCGAAACGCGCGCGGCAACTTGCGAATGGGCAGAAAAATCAGCCGTATCGTTAAATAAATGCCCGCGCCGAGAATGAGCACGATGAGCGGGATTCCCCACACAAAATCATCGATGCTGTTGATAATCCTTTCAAATGCCTGCATTTTTTCTTTTGCCAAAAAAGAAAGCCGCCCGAAAGCGGCGCGGATGATCCGCTCCGTCCTTTTGCCTGAGAGATAGCCGCCCTTGCGGCATACACCTTCGGCGCCGTTTTTTGGCCTCTCCGGAGTTTTTTTATCCTGCGGACTTGATCCGCAATTGTTCTGTCTGAATTATTATAAACACATAGGAAGTTTTTGTCAACCGATACTTGCATTTCTGCGCAAATACGCATAAAAACTAAGCGGCGTTTTCCCGTTTTTTGCGGAAAAACGCCGCTTTTATCAGATCATTTCAAAGCCGCACTGCTTCTTTCAAGAAAGAACGATGTCATCCACATACAGCATCGCGTATCCGAAAGGCTGCGTCCAATCCTGAATCATGATACCGAACCCTTCGATTTCGCCTCCGCTCCACTGAACACCCCCGTCCGCATAAAAACTTGTAAGAGCATACGTGTGCACGCTTCCTTCCGCCGTGACCGCCGTTCCGTCCGCCGAGGACAAAGTCTTTTTGTACGTGGTGCCGTCCGAAACAATGTACAGGAACACCGTCGAACTCGGCTGTCCTTTGAGCCACAGAGAAAGCTCCGTACCTGTCAACGGCTCCGAAAGCGTCTTCATATACGTAGTGTCGTAACCCGCGTTGACGTAGCGCAGCTGCATTCCGTGCTCGCCGCCGCTCTTTTCATCTTCCGCACTCGTGAGCGTCATTTGCGGATGTTCGTTGTTTTCGGTGTGCGTGCCCGTCCAGCTCGATGCGTCATAATTTTCAAAATCGTCGATCACGGGAACCGTCTCTACAGGCTTTTCTACATTCGCAAAACGGATCTCGCCCACATATGCCGTCGCCGCACTGTACAAATTTTCAAACATCAGCCCGACTTGCGTCAGCTGCGAAGGGTTATTCGCGGAAAAATCCACATCGCCCGCATCACGCTTTTCCAAGTCTTCCAGCCAGATCGTGATATGATTAACGCCTGCCGACAAAGTCAGCGTCTGCGTGTATTTACGATACCCGTCAAACTGGAACACGAACGAGACTTTCGCTTCCCCGCCGCCCGTGTATATCATGTCAAACGTCAATGCGTTGCCCGCATATTCGCTCGGCGTGTAATTGATGAACGCATTCGCGTAGCCGACTTTCCCCTGCATCTCTATCTTCAATGCAGGCGCGCCGATTTCGCTGTCCGTACTGTGCGAAAGCGTGAGCGTCCCTTCCTCGCCGCATTGCGGCTTATACAACGACGCATCGTATTCCCCGTCAAATTTTGCGATCAGCTCCTTATCGACAGGCGCGGGCTTTTCTTCGGTGACAAAGCGGATCTCGCCCGCATACGCCGTCGCCGTACTGTACATTCCTTCGAAAATGAAACCGACCTGCGTCAGCTGCGAAGGGTTATTCGCGGAAAAATCCACATCGCCCGCCTCGCGCTTTTCAAAGTCTTCTAACCAGATCGTGATATGATTGACGCCTGCCGACAAAGTCAGCGTTTGCGTGTATTTGCGATACCCGTCAAACTGGAACACAAACGAAACCTTTTCCGCCGCGCCGCCTTCGTACAGCATATCGAATGACAGCGCGTTGCCCGCATACGCATCCGTACGATAAGGAATGAACACGTTTCCCCACTGAACTTTATCGAGTTCCATTTTGAGTGCGGGTGCGCCGATAGCGCTGTCCGTGCTGTGCGAAAGCGTGAGAAGGCCTCCTTCCTCGCTGGTCTGCGTGGAGTACAAACCGTCGTAATAAGCCTTGTCGAAGGATGCAACCAAATTCGGATCTTGCACGGGGATCTCCGATTCATCGATGGTGCGCATGCCGGAAATGTACAATTCGCCTGCCTCGAAGCAGTTCCCGATAACGACGTCGATATAGCTGATAATGCTGCCGTATTCGATTTTTCCGTCGCCCCAACTCTCTGCAGTGCGAGTAAAGTTGGTATCGTTGAATACGAGATAGACGTTTCCGTCCCCGTCCGCAAGAACATCCGCAGCTGTCTGCCAGCAGTCGCCGTCCAATTCCCAGATGCGGAGGTTGACCGTGACATTGGGCTTTGTATTGCGCATCGCAAACGCAATCGTATCGCCGAAGCCCAAAATGGAGCCGTAATGGTAGCGAACAATGCCCCAGCCGTCGCCCTTTTCGTTGTTGTACGCAATGCAAAGCGCATCGCCCGCACCGAGCGGATTTTCACGGTCGATCGAAACTTCCCACTCGCGGTTGTTTGCGTCGTGATACTGCGCGTCGATCAGATTTTCCCTCCAGAACACCGACAGATCATCTGTCGAATCAAAGGTACGGAACGAACCGACCGGAAGCCCTGCGCCGTTGTACAGCGTGGTATTCGGCATCGCCGTAAATTCATAGCTCGCATACATCGGCACGGAAACGTACGGGGAGGAAAGAATGAGCTTCCCGTCGCGGATCTCCGCATTCGCCGTATAGAAGATGCGGTCCGCGCCCGCAATATCAAAGCCGCCCGTGCCTTCCAGTTTCAGCCCTGCGCCGTTCTCGAATGTGATCTGCATTTCGCTTCCTACCACTTCGTACGAAGAATACATGGGCATATCCGCATCCGAAACACTGCCGTACGTATACTGACGGATCAGATTTGCAACGCGCTCTGCAATATAATATTTGCGCGTCGGGTGAATGTCGTTTGCTTCGCCGTCATCCATACTCACGATAAGATGCACATTTTCTGCGCTCTTGCAGAAATCTTCTTGCACTTCGCGCATGTACGCCCAGTTCAGATCGGTGATAAATGCCTGCAACTGCACGAGATATACGGGCAGATCGGGAGATTCGAATTTATCGCGCAGATCGTCAAAGAACGCTTCCAACTGCGAACCGTACATTTCATACGCCGCAATATCCGCCGAAGCCTGATACCATACGATACCCTTGATGTTCATGGGAAGCAGGGGCGCGATCATGCCGTTATACAGCTTGCACCTGTCTTCTCTGTCGCCGATGACAACATCTTCGCTCATCCACTGCTGAATGGACGTGCCGCCCACCGCCGAAACCAGTACGCCGACCGGCACGCTCTCCGCGCGCTGGATGATATCGGACGCAAACCACGCGATCGCCGAAGTCGCAAGCGCCGTCGATTCGTTGGAAACGCTCCAGTATGCGTTCAGCGGCGATGTCTGCGGTGTATCCTGCGGATTGTCCGCCTGGAAGAACAGACGCAAATTTTCGTTATCATAATCTCCTTTCGGATCGGTCGCCTGCATGAGCTTGAACGCCATGTTTGACTGGCCCGAGAACAAATATACATCGCCGAATGTCACGTTTTCGATTGAAACGGTCACGTCATTTTCGTCACTGAGTGTGATCGTATAGTTTCCGCCCGCACTCTTTTGCGGGAGCGTCGCTTCCCATCTTCCGTTCTCGTCCGCCGTGACAGAATAATCCTTTCCGTCAAATTGGAGCGTATACGTTTCGTTCGCAACGCCTCCGCCCGTGATCGTGACCGGTTCGTCGCGCTGTAAGACCATATTGCTTCCGAAAACGCCGTCGAACCACATTTCTGCCTCTTCGACCTCGTAGTCGGACATCTTCACAAACTGAATGTTGCTGAACGCGCACGTTCCTTCGGCATAGGCGTTGCTGATCGTGAAATCAATGCGGAGCAGGCGGTCCATTTGCACCGTCCCGTCGCCAAACGACTCATCGGCACGCAAAATAAAATCTTCATACGGGATCATGACCGTCTGCAAAATGCCGTTGTTCTGTGCGGACAGGCTTGCCATCCAAAGATCGCGGTCTCCTTCCTGGAAGCGGAGCATAAATTCCGCCGCTGCGCCCGTGAAAATGAATTGGAAACGCACCGCGTCCGTGCCCGAAACGATCTGCGCTCCGACTTGCTTGGTCAGAACGCTCCAACCCGCCGAAGCATCCTTGCCATAATTAACGGTCAGCGCCTTTTCGCCGCTGTCCATCCAGTTTTCGACCACTTCAAATTCCGGAGTATCTCCGCCGATATTGACGCTGTAATTGCTCGTTTCTCCCAGATCGACCGTCGAAACGGGCTTTTCCGCATAGTCGGAGTAATTGACGCTGGATACATCCGCAATGTAAAAACTTCCGCCGTCGTAGCACTGCTCGATCATGAAATCGATGCGAGTCACAAGATCGAACTGAATCTCATGATCGCCGAACGATTCATCCTCGCGCAAAGCAAACGCGCTGTACGGAACGACCGCCGTATGCACGACACCTGCGCCCTCGGTCGCCGTGACATCGCACGTCCAAAGGTCGCTGTCCATCTCCAAAAACCGTATTCCGAACGAAGCCGAACCGCCGGTATATAAGAAGGTAAATTTGATTGCATCCCCCGCGTTCATCGAGTAACCGACCGTACGGCTCACTATGCCCCAGCCGATGCTGTTTTCTTCATAGCTGAGTTTGAGCGTCTTTGTGCCCGTACCCAGAGTATTTTCGGTATCCAGCGATACCGTTACGGGCATCCCCGTTTCGTTGACCGTATAATCCTGCGGCGAGCCGAGGTCGATATCCACCTGCGCGTCCTCCGCCGAAAGCTGACAGCTGAAAGAAAGCCCCGCATTGTCCGCCTCTTTCTGCGTATCCGCATTGGCCGCCGTAACTTTCCAGAAATATTCGGTGCGAAGCGCCAGCGATGCGGACGGCGTGAACGAGTTTTCCGCAATGTTCGCTTTGCGGTACACCGAATCGGTGCATTCTTCGTCCTCAAAAATTTCCAATATGTACGTTTCCGCGTTCTCCGCCGCCGTCCAGCTGAACGCGGGCGACGCCGTTTCCACCAGCGCACCGTCGGCAGGCGACGTCTGCGTGAATGCGCCGATAGCGCCGCTCTTTTCGTTCTGTTCGAAATTGTTGGTCTTCGCCGCACAGCCGAAACTCAGCAATGCGATCAGCGACAGCACAACAATGACGATGATCCTCTTCATTTTTTATTCCCCCTCTTATCAATATTTCGTGTTTGTGACGAAAACAGCGCTTCCTGCGGGAATCTTCAAAGTCAGCGTGCCGTTCAAACTTCCGTCCAGTTCGTAGTTGGGTACGATAAACCCGTCCGCGCCCAGTTTCATATCCTTCTCGCCGAAAATATACACGTACAGCTTTTCACCCTGCACTTTCTGCGGCAGGTAGAACGTTTCCTCCGCCTCTTCGTAGCCGCGGTTGACAACGCAATAGCCGCCCGTTTTCCCATCCGAAGAAACCGATGCAAGCGCACGCAGAGTGGTATCCTTTTCGGAATTGAGCGAACAACCGTACACCTTGCTCTGCGGTGCAAACAACCGCGTGAGCAGATAGCTCGACTGGAACCACGGCCGCAGTTCCTGCTGCGCCGCCGTACCCAGTGAACTGAACATACCGTATTGTTTCATCTGACCGTTTTCCAAAAAGTGCATCGCATCGTCAAATTCCCAAAAAGAAACGCCGCTCGCTCCGCCCATGATCGCCTGCATTGTATAGTCCGCCATACGTACCCCGAAACCGAACGTATCGATAAGCACGTTGGTGTCCCATTCGGGATCTTTGCCGTCCAAAAGTCCGCTCTCCCAAATGATAAGACCTTTTTTGTCAAAGTCTTTATCTTCTTTTTCGATCGTGTTTACAACATCGCGGATATCTTCGGCAAATCTGCCCGAATCTACCGAGTAATCACTTACATACATGTGGATTGAGTAATTCCCGATATGCTCTTTTACATTTTTGACGGTATCCTCGCACCAAGTGATCGCCGCAGAATAAGACGTCGCGTCCGGACCGATAATACTCACCTTGTCCGAAAGCCCGCGCGCCGCAAGCTCTGCCGCCGTATTTTTTACACCCGTGCTCCATTTTTGAAAATCATTACCGGGCAGGTAGTTCGGTTCATTGGTCAAAAATAAACCGAAAATGCAGCTATACCTGCGCGAAACGATCAATTCCTCGGCAATATCCGCCATGATCTTTGCAAAACGTACATCGGAGGAATCCTGCATATCCCATCCGTCCACGGGACGCCACACACCCAATCCGACACGGATCCCCGATTTTTGGCAATGATCGAGAATCTTGAACATATTGCGGATATTGGACTGTTCCCAGTTGTATTCCCACGTATCGTCCGAAACATCCTCCGAAGCGCCCTTGTTCCAGTTCGTGACCACCCAGTCAAGGTTGATCACGCAACGAATATAGGCAGGCGACAATTTATCCATGTACGCCGTCGCGCGTTCCCATTTTTCTTCGGTGATCACGTCGGGATGCTCATATGCATCCCATTCTACGCCCAGCCCCTGCACATTTTCGTTCACGACTTGTTCAAACCGCACCGTCCCCTCCTCCGTCTTCGCACTGCAGCCGAACAACATTGCCGCCGTAAGCACCGCCAGAAAGACACATACTAACTTTTTCATCATTTCTCCTCTCTTCTCCCTCACAATCCGAGCGCGGCATTGATCTCGTTTACGACCGCTTCGTATTTGCTGCGGTTACTCTCGTTGAATTCGCTCCAACCGCCGTCGCCGAACACATACTTGATGATTGCGTCGCTCGCCAGGTTGACAAGATTTGCATTCGCATTTTTATTCGGCAGAGACAGCCAGTTCATGTCTGAGTACATAGGAAGAAGTTTTACCTGCTTCTGCTCGATCTGCTCTTCGATGTCCGCGATCCATGCCGCATGCGCCGCCTTTGTCCCGTCATCGATGAGCGGGTCGTTGCTCGTGATGTCCTGATTTAGACAAATCGAATAGCGCAGGTACTTCGCTCCGATGAGCTTGGAAGCGTATTCCCCGTCTGCCTTCTTGCTCCAATGCAGTTCGATGCTCCCGTCTTCCTTGACCGTGTAATCGGTGCCTTCGAACCCGTACGTCGCAAACATTGTGCCTTCCTCTGAAAGGAGCCAGTCCATGATCTCAAAATACTTGTTCATCTGCACATCCGAAATATCCGCAGAGAAAAGCGTCGCAGACCACCAGTTGTTGGCCTCCTCGTACACAAACTTTCCGTCATCACGTTTCAAACGCATCAAAGCCGTGCCCTCGTCAAGATCGACGGAAGGGTTGGATGAAGAAAAACTCTTGCGCAGTTCCGAATAATTGGTCAGTGTGAAATTGTCAAAATAGCAACCGACGACGCCGGACTTGTACTTGTTCATCGCGTCCCCTTCGTTTGCCGTATACGAGTCCGCCCAGTAATACCCTTTATCCACAAACGACTTCGCCTTTTCCAACCCTTGCGTAAAGTTTGCCGTCGTGTAGTTCCATTCAAATTTTCCCGTCTGCTCGTTCAGAACATACGCGTGCGGAGCGTCTTTGAAATAGTTGATTACAGAAGGGAAAGCCCATTCTACATCTGCAAGCGGAATGGTTTTGTTGTTCCCTGCCATATCCTCTTTGTCAAACGCCGCCAACAGGCGCTCGAATTCCGAGAATGTGTACACATCGTCCTCTTTGTACAGATCGCCGTATTCGGACGGATTCTTTTCCGCCAAAGCTTTCGCCCAGTCCTTGCGGTACACATAGGTAAAACTGCTGTACCCCATTTCGGGCTTATTGATATCGTACATCAGCGGAATGCAGTACAACTTTCCGTCCACTTTCATTTTATCGATCGCCGTCGCGCTGTCCAATACCTTTTTGATGTTCGGATATGCACTCATATCGTCCGGGATCGCGCGCAATGATCCGCCCTTCGCCCAACGCTCCAACGTCGGATAGACCATCGATTCTAATTTCCAGTGAAATACATCGGGGATATTGTCGCCGTTCACGGCACTCGTTACCTGTGAATCCCAGTCCGCCCAGCTGTATACCTTCGGCGAAATGCGCACGCTGAACTTATCTTCTACATAACCCGTATACGCATCGCCGAGATCGTTCAAATACAAATTGGCAATATCCAAACGCACGTTTCCCGACTCGTCATAATCGCCCGTTTCACCGCCGCACGCCGCAAACAGCGGCAAAATCATGCAAAAAGCGAATAGTACCGCCAACAGTCTTTTCCGTATCCCTTTCATACAAATCTCCTTTTTCTTTATTGTCTGTACGGCGCATGCCGCAATATTATCCCTTGATCGCCCCCACGACCAGTCCTTTCACGAAAAACCGCTGTATAAACGGATAAATACACATGACAGGTATGATCGTGAAAAAGATGCTCGCCATTTTCAAGCCTTCCGTAAACGTCGGACGTCCGACCGGATTGGGCCCGAAATTGGTCGTATTCGTAACGACCAGTTCCCGCAACACGAGCTGCAACGGCTTCAAAGACTGCGAGTCAATAAACAGCATCGCATTGTACCATTGATTCCAATGCCCGATCGCAAAAAACAATCCGATCGTTGCCAGCATCGGCGTCGCCAGCGGGAGAAAAATCTTCCACAAAATAATAATGTCATTCGCCCCGTCGATCTTTGCCGATTCTTCCAATGAAATAGGAAGGTTTTGAAAATAATTTCGAATCAATAACATGTTATACGTATCGATCGCGCCGGGAATGATCATGACCGCCAGCGTATTGTACAGGCCCAAATCTTTAATAAGGTAGTAATACGGGATCAAACCTCCGCCGAAAAACATCGTAACCAATATAAAATCCATAACGATGTTTTTTCCCGGCCATTTGGAGCGGCTCATCGCATATCCCGTGATGACCGTGAAAAACAGCTGGTACGCCGTGCCCACCACGACAAGGATCGCAGTGATCTTATATCCGGACCACAAACTCTCATTGCTGAACACCATCAAATACGAATCAAAATTGAATTCTTTCGGTATGATCATGAACGGCGTAGACAGATATGCCCGTTCCGATGACAGAGAAATCAACAATGCGTTATAGAAGGGATACAAAATGAGGATGAGCCCGATCGACAAAATCACACATAGAACCCAGTCCGTTTTTGTAACGCGACGACGCGCGCTTTCTTTTTGTTTTGCCATCAGATGATCCCCCTTTCGCCCGTAAGTTTTGCGATCCTGTCTACAATGATGACGAGAATGCAAGACACAACCGATTTAAAAAGCCCGACCGCCGCGCCATATCCGGGATTGATCGCCTGCGATGTTCCGAACGTCGTGCGATAAATATAGGTATCGAGAATATCCGATATTTCATAGACGAGCGGGTTGTACAGATTGAATATCTGATCAAAGCCCGAATTGAGAATGCTGCCCGTCGAGAGAATGAGAAGAAGCACCGCCGTCGAGCGGATACCCGGAAGCGTTACGCTGATCATCTGCCGGAATCGGTTTGCCCCGTCCATTTCCGCCGCGTCATACAATTCCGAATCGATACCCGCCATCGTGGCAAGATAGACAATGCTTCCCCAGCCGGCTTCCTTCCATACGTCCGAAAACAGAAGCAGTCCGAAGAAAAATCCCTTGCTCTGCAAAAAGTCAATGCGCTCTCCGCCCAAAAGTTCAATGAGATTATTAATGGAGCCCGTATTCATGAACAGATTATTGATAAACCCGGCAATAATGACCCACGAAAGAAAATGCGGAAAGGTGAACACCGTTTGCACAACTTTTTTAAAGCGGCGCATTCTTATTTCATTGATCAGAAGCGCTGTTCCCACCGAAAATACAAATCCGAGCAAAATGCGGAAAAAGCTTAAAACGATCGTGTTTCGGAATGCGCGCCAGAATTCGCTTTGCGCAAAGATATATTCGAAGTTTGCAAAACCTACCGATTCGCTTCCCGAAATGCCGAGCTTCGGATAAAAATCCTGAAACGCAATGCGGATCCCGTACATCGGAATGTAGTTAAAAATAATGTAAAAGACGATTGCGGGAATAATCATCAGATATATGTACCGCGCATTTTTGATGTTCCGCCAAAGCGCCGTCCTTTTCTTGTCTTTTACACTGAGCGATCTGCTGTTTTCTTGCACGAAAACTCACCCCCTCTTGATCAGATCGTATTCATTTGCAACGGACGCATCCTCTGCCTCAATCGAAACTCGGAATAATCCGCATTCAAAATCATGGATATCGAATGCCGCGCTTTCTCCCTCTTCGCCGTCCGCAGGGAAATACATCACTTTTTCCATTTTCTTTTCATTTTGCGAAACAATTACTTTTGCCCGCACCCCCTGTTGCACAGCAGTGTCCGAAAGAATGCGCGAGCAGATTCGCAACTCTTCTTTGCAGTAAACGCTCCCGTATTGCAAAGAAAGCACTGTCGGTTTCAACGCCCGTTTCACTGATTCATACGCTCTTTTCGGCTTTCCGCCGTATTCTACCAGAGAATTGTTCGCCACAACCGGCCACGAATCATCAAAATCCCAGTTGAGCGCCATGCCGCAGATCTCTTTATGGCTTCGCAGCTCTTCAAAAACCGATTGGTATAAGATCCCCTGCAAGATCTGCGAGTTTTTACATCGTTCCTGCAAATCTTTCCCCGGAAGAAGCGTATTTAAAAGTCCTAAATATCCCCAGCTTTCCGGCTCCGCTTCCCATGCTCCGCATCCTTTGTGCGTCTCCCAACTTCCGCCGAATTTGCCCGCTTCGTCCTCGCGCACCACGCTGCGCACCGCGTCATATCCGGACGTCGACGGGATTCCGAATTCTGTATATGCCGTCGCCGGGTGATTTCGAATGTATAAATGCGGTTCTTCCCCCGCATACAGATACCCGTAACTGCCATGTATCATGCCCATGATCGGCGAAGTCATCAGGAAAGGAATATCGGGACACATTTCCAAACATAGCTTATCCAGCATTCGCAATGCCCTGGATTGCTGCGTCATACCGCTCCAGCCTTCGAACAGTTCGTTTCCGCCAACCCAGAGCGCGCAGCACGCATGCTCGCCGATCCGCGAAAGCATCGCCCGCGCTTCCGATTCTAAAACTTGCAGATAATGCGGATCGTCCGCATAATAATTGCACGCCAGCGGGAATTCCTGCCAGATCAAAATGCCGTATTCATCGCAAAGTTCGTAAAAGGGTTCTTTGTTCGCTCCGCAACCGCCCCAGCAACGCACAAAATTCATGTTCGCATCCCGAATGAGACGCAGATACGTTTCGTATCTTCCTCGGCTCATTTCCGAATAAAATACATCCGGAACAACCCAGTTCGTGCCCTTCGCGAACACTTTTACCCCGTTCACTTCGGGATAGACGGGCGGGAGCGCCTGCGTCACAGGTGAATGCACCTTGCGCCAGTTATATGGCGTCGTGACAAGACGAACACGGCGAAAGCCGATTTTTTTCGTCAGCACATCGCAAACCCTGCCGCTGCTCAGCGCCTCGATCTTTGCTTCGTAAAGATAAGGTTCCCCGTATCCCGCCGGATACCACAGTTTCGGATTTTTTAACGTGAGCATCAGCTTTCCTTCCGAATCGGAACTCTCCGCGATCTCGCCGTTCAACGAAAACCGTACCCCGCCGTTCTTTACACGGTAGCAAAGCGTCACTTGCGCGGCGTCAAGTCCTTCACTCAGCGTATAGGAAATATTCGACTCTTCCAGATATGTATCGCCTCGATGCTCAATATAGCAGTCGTTCCAGATACCCAGCGGAATCAGTCTGGGCTGAAAATCCCAGCCGTAATTTACCGCAGGCTTACAGCTTAAATTTGCCTGCGCACGCCCTTCCTGTCCCGCCGCCTTGGGCGCCGGATCCAGCTTTATGTAGAGCATCTTTCCCGCATACGCGGATACATCCAGGGAAAATCCTTTCTGCATTCCCTCATATTCGTAAAGCAAACAATCATCCGCATATATTTTATAGCTGTAATCGATGCCGCCCGAAACCAAAAACATATTTTTCCCCTGCGGAAGACGCGTGCGATACACCCAATAATAATCTTCCAGCCCGTCGTATGCGCGGTATTGTTCACCATGCCTGTAATCGGGCAGCTCCCCCGCCCGCATTACGTCCAGCTGGACCGACCCCGGAACCGCCGCCGCATAATATCGCTCGGGAAGTTTTCCTGCCTCGGTCGCCTTCCCGACTTCCCAAAGAAGCCTCTCAACTTTTTTCATCCTTCTCTCCTTTCTCTCTGACTGATTCTCGCCGTACAAGTTTGCAATTCAGAACCAGAGAAGTATAATCCGCTTTTCCCGTTTCGATCGTCTTAATAATCAGATTTGCGGCATCTTCCCCCATCTTTTCACGCGGAACCTCGATCGTCGTAAGCTCCGGTGATACCAAATACGACTCCACTGTGTTGTCAAATCCTATGATCGATATATCGTCCGGCACCCGCAACCCAAGATCTTTGATCGTTTTCAGCGCCGATACGGCAAACAAATCGTTACAGCACATAATGGCATCGATTTTTTCCGTCTTCAAAATCTGAGCCAACCTCTCCGGCGCCGCGAACGCATAATCGCTGTTGTCAATATCCAACTCCGTCAGCTTTGCTCCTTCTTCCGCAAAATCTTTTACGCACTGCACCACGCCCGCATACCGTTCCGAAAAGCTTTCCGAAAATGTCGTTGCCCCAAAATACAGAATATGCGTCAATCCGTTGTCGATCAGATATTTCGCTGCTTCGTATGAGGATTCATAGTTACTCGTCTTGATTTGCATGAATTTTGTTGAAACGTGAAACTGCGGATCGATCACCACTGTCGGTTTTTTCTTCTTTTCCAACTCTTGCATCAAAAACGGGAGATTTTTGCTCATCACTACATATGCGCATGAATCATCTTCACGAAATTTCTTTTGCTCATCTTCCGAAAATTGCTTTTCCCCGTGCACAAAATAATGAGGCTCTACGCCCATAAACGATAGTTCTTCCTCCATGCGGCGTATAATGGGCTGCCAGTACGATTCCCTCGTCAAAACGCGCGAAGAAATGAGCAAACAGCATTTCTTCTTGCGCACCTGTTTGGTTTTGATTTTATTGAAATCATATCCGAGCTCCGTTGCCTTCATTTTGATAAACGAACGCATTTCGTTGCTGACACCGTAGCGGTCGGTCAGCGCTCGTGATACCAATCCTTTGGAAACGTTTGCAGCTTCCGCGATCTGCTCCATTGTAACTCGTTTGTTCATCTTGTTCCCTCACAGAGCTTTGCACTCTTTTCAAAAAAATTATAAAGCCGCTCTATGTCCCTGTCAATCCCCAATCGTGTAAACAACTTTAAAACTTTGTAAACAAACTCACTCTGTTTACGTAATTTCAATAAACAAAAAAGAAAATTTTACCACATTCGTAAAATTTCCCTGTTTATGAACATAGAAACATACTTCTTTGTTTCACGCAAAAAACGAGCGGAAAATCCGCCCGTTTTTGTTTTTATTGATTTGTTATTCCGAAAGAATCTTTTTCATTGCGTTTTCCAGCTCCGCAAGCTCCCGTACATTTTCCGCGGGCGTCTTTGCCGCCGTCAGATACACCTTGATCTGCGGTTCCGTCCCCGATGGCCGCACGATCGCCTGCGCGCCGCCTTCCAGATCGTACTGCATTACGTTCGCCTTCGGCAGTTCCCATTGCGTCTGGCTCAGGTAGTCCACATACCTCTCTACTTTCAGCCCCGCA
>CABQND010000027.1 GCA_902465495.1 uncultured Eubacteriales bacterium | reverse complement strand
AGATAATTCCATGTAAGCTGTAAGATATCTCCATTTACAAAGAAGGGTGGGAGCTTTATAATTATAAATAGATTATAAAAAGATTGGACGGATAGCGCGTTTTATTTGATTTTGAACGGGATTAAAAAAAGTATGAGAAAGAAGATCGCGGTGATTTTTTTAGCGTGTGTTTTTTGTTTTGCAATGATGTCATGCTCGGCGGAAAGCAACGATGGGAAGCAAGAAGGAGAGCAGGCGCAGAAGTTTAAAACGCTCGATCTGTTTACGGCTGAAGGCGCTGCTGTGCGTATGACGGATGCGAGCAGTAGCGGGAATACAGAAGATTTGTCCGGGGTTTTGTTTGAATGTACAGGAGAATGGTACAGAGGGGAATTTGCAGGCGTATTTATAGGGAATACCGCAATTTCGTTTGGATTTTGTCAAGGAGAGGAAGTTGCAAACAGAAGGCTTACGTTTATATTTGAATCGAAGGACGATCCACAGAAAAATTTCTCGGTCATATACGAATCGGGTTGGACGGACGTTGAATCGGGAAGGGGGCGCTCCGGTGTTTATATAAAATATGGGGATCAAATACGCACTTCCCGTTACTGGCAGTCGGATAAAAACGCAACAGATCCGAATGCATGGCAAAATAATGAAAATTTTAACGTAGACGAAGCGCTTGCTTCGCCTATGTTCGGAGGCGAAGGGGAATTTATAGAAGAATTCGGCAAGTTAAACGGAACTTTATCTTTGGAGTGGACGCCGAACGGGGTATTGGAAATTTATGTATCCGAGCGCCAGCATAGTTCCAGTCCGCGTTGTATAGCTGCTTTTGACGGTACAGCCGGGGGAGTTGGTTTTGATCCGGCTTTAAGTACGTGGGGACTTCCTCGTATGGATTTTTCGGAAGGGTATACGATCTCTTTTATAATGGAGGTGCTTTCCGAAAAAGATAATGCGAATGCAACGGATATGTATTTTTCGCAAATAAGTACGGGCTTACGCGGAAATGAAAAAAATTATTCTTTGGCGGAAGAAGAGATGGAAAGCGTTCCCGAATTTTATAGAAGAGCGAACGAACACGCATAAGGTTGAATGCTGTAAAAAATAGAATTTGCAGGAGGTAGATGATGTTTTTAAAAGTTGATCTGAAAAGAAAATTGCTGGCGATTGCTTTGACTATGGTCATGGCGATATCTTGCCTTTTCGGCGTGCTTTTCATCAGGGTGAATGCGGCAGAGATTGCGATATCCGATCTTGTGACGGTATCGGGTGACGCGATAGTAAAGGGAGTGCCGCAGCAATACGTCATGAAAAATGATGGAGATGACGGAACGCTTGCGGGGACGTCGGTCGGCGATACGGGATTGTACATTGAATCGACGAAGGCGGACAGCGCGGGATATACCGTAGCGCTGAACGGTATATTTACGGGATCGACGGGCATGATGCTTGCGTTTCCGGGCGAAGGGTTTTGGAACGGGCAAATGCGTTCGGTGATCATCACGGTATCATCATTGAGCGATCCGAACGAGACCTTTGATATTTTGTTTGAAGGCGAATGGGGGATGAATGCGACGGTGGCGTATGAATGGGAAGGGCAGGCGTTGTACCGCAGCCGCAGTCAATACAACGGCAACAATTATGATTCGACGACGGGCGAAGAAGATCAGGTATGGCGGTATCAGAAGGCGGAACATTTCTTTTATCCAGCGGCCGGCTGTTATAATACAGCAGGGACGACGGCCGACCCGCGGCGGACGGCGAGCTATTTGGGGTTGGAAATGACGGAAGAAGGTGCCCTGAACGTAATATTTATGGCGAATACCAACTGGGGAGCGCCGTATAAAAAAGTGATCGCGTCGTTTGCGGAAGATCCCGCAACGTATGAGCCGATCACGGACGCTTTAGAGGGCGAGACGCCGAACCTGCCGCGTTTGGATTCTTTCAAGGACGGATACACGATCAGTTTTGCGGTTTCGGATCAGGCAACCGATAAGACGATCGATATGTTGATCGCGTCGATCGCATCGGGTGGGGAGCGCGATGCATACACAAACGGCACAACGTACACGCTGAATGCGGAAACGCTTTCGGAAGCGCCCGCGTTTTACGAAAATTGGCAGAACATGGAATACATTTTCATTGAAGACGCGTCTGCACTGGAAGGGACTTATGTGGGACAGGTGCTCACTTTGCCCGAGGCAAAGCTGATCAAAGCGGGTACGGCGTCGGCATTTGACGGTACGATCACGGTCGAAGATTCGCAAGGCACCACGCCCGTTGCGGACGGAACGTATACGATACGCAACAAGGGCCTGCATACCGTGACATATTCCAAAGGTGATGCGGTTGTCGAGCTTACGTTCACGGCGAATGACAGTTATTCTCTTTCAAATGTATTACAGGATGTAACGGGGGCGAATGTGAGTTATGCGCCCGATGCGGAAGGATATCAGGGAATCACAGTGGGTGCCGATCTTACCGCTCCTGCGGCATACAGCGGCAAGATCGCGGGCATGTTTTTAGATCAGGCGGCGATCGAGTTTGTGTTTCCGTTCGGGAATGCGGACGGCGAAGGAAATGTTTTTACCTTCACGGTCTGCGATTTGGCAGGGAATCCGGTGTTTGATATTGTATACCAGGGCATTTCTTGGAGCCAATCGGTGACATACATACGTTACGGCAACGAAATCCGCAGTTTTTCGTATTCGGTGTACGATTCTTCGGACGATTCCTGGGTCAACGCTACGTATTTTTATCAAATCCCCGGTTCGGAACAGCAGTTTGTGCAGCCGAACCTCAACAATTACATGGGGTGCATGATTGATACCGACGGAGACGGGACATACGATACTCACAAAACGGGTACATTGTATCTGTACTGGGAGGGCGACGTTTTCTGTGTGGATATTACAGGCAGAAGCAATGAGCGCTACAACATTGCAAAGTTTGACGGAAGCGTAAAGCCGACGACGGAACAGATCGGCACGGACGGCTACATATTTGCCGAAAAGGAAGCGGGCGGCGCATTCGGGCTTCCGAAGCTGTTTGATTCGCTTGGCGACGGCTATACGATCAGTTTCTCATACAACGGGCTGAAAACGGTTCCCGTGACATTTATTTCCGTGAACGGCCTTTCGTTTGCGGGCAAAGAATATGTTACGGTTGCGCCGGAAACGGTGGGTTTTGTCGACATTCTTGCCGATGAGGCGTATGTGGACGGCGACGATATTTATGTGGCGCAGAACAATTCGGTTGGTGACGTACGCATCCGCTATGCGCAGGTATTTGCCGGCATATATTCTGCGTATACGGGATCGTGGGGCTTTGTTTCCGATGTTGTGCATGAAAGTTTCGGAAAATATTCTTCTACGGACACGGTCGGGGATAAAATTGTTGTCATTCCGCTGGGAAACGGCGGGGAAAAGCAATTCAATCTGCATGTAGAAACGCCGTACACACTCTCTTTCGAATCGAACGGCGGGACGGTGGACGGGCAGGCGCCTGCGCCGATTGTCTGGTCACAGAACACAAGATTTCTATTGGAAGTGCCTGAAATCGAGCGCGTATTTTGGGAGTTTGACGGTTGGTATTCGGATGAAATATTTACAAACAAGTGGACATCGTTTGATGGATTTGCGGAGAAAGATGCTACGCTGTTTGCCAAGTGGATCGATGTGACGCGGCCTACGGTAGCTTTGGACGGGATACCGTCATATACCGAAGTGTTGTTGAATCAGTCCTTTGAAATTTCTGTAAAGGATGTTCTTGCGCAGGACAACGCCCAGGAAAATATAACGCTGAAAGTAGAATATCGTATGGGCGGCAGCGGTGCATATACAGTGCTTGCAGGGGAAAATGTTATGATTTCCGCTGATACGGCAGGCACTTGGGAAATCCGCTATACGGTGGATGACGGCGTTACGGATCCTGTGACGCTCACGCGTACAGTCAAGGTCATCGAGCGCGAGCCGCCCGTCGTGACGGTCACGCCGGTCGAAAGCGGATATGTGGGGCTTCCCGTCAATGTTTCGGGCGCAACGGCGGTCGATGCGGATGGAAAAACGTTGGATGTTACGATCACCGTAACAGACGATAACGGAAAAGTATATGCGCTTACGAATGGTTCGTTTACGCCGGATAAGGCAGGAGTATATACCGTTACCTGCACGGCAAAAGACGGCGATTTGATCGGTTCTGCAATTTATAAGCTGACCGTGATCGCGGATACTGAACAGCCGATAATCCGTGTAGATTTTGCTGATCAGACTGTGGACCTCGGTGCTACGATCACAGTTCCGAATGCAAGTGCAACGGACAACGCTTATTCGGACGTGACCGTTACCGTAAAAGTGACCTACGGCACGGAAGAGGTTGCTTTGCAGAACGGGACGTTTGTTGCCGAGAAAGAAGGTGTTTATACCGTAACGTATACTGCAACAGACGGAGCGGGTAATGTCGCAACGAAAACGGTGCAAATTTCAGTGGCGCCGAAAGACGGTGCGGGTGGCGGCTGTAATGGCTGCAACGGTGTAGCGTTTACAGCATTTGGGGCTGGAGCAGTGGTATTGTTGGCGGCGTTTACGCTGGGAGCGGCACTGCTTCGCAGAAAAGAAAAATAAACCGTTGAACGGTCAAGGAGTAAAGATAGAATGAAAGGTTTTTTCAAAAAAATGGGCGCCTGCGTTCTTGCGGGCCTGCTTGGAGCGAGTGCGTTTGCGTTTGTCGGGTGTGGCGGCGAGTATGCCAACACGACTACGATCAGCGTGCATTATTTCAACGGCGGATTGGGTTCGGACTGGATCAACGAAGTAATTGCGGACTTTGAAGAGACGTTTGCGAATGTTTCTTTTGAAGAGGGCAAGACAGGCGTACACGTTGCACTTACACCGGACAAAGAATTCAACGAGCTTGCAACTTCTATGGCGACGGGAGCAGAAAGCGCTGATCTTATCTATACGGCAGAATCGGATATCGTCAGCCTTTTGAATACGCAGGAGATCATCTATGATGCAACGGAAATTGTGACGGAAAAGGTGTACGATGAGAATGGTGAGCTTAAACTCAATGCCGCCGGTGACGGGTTTGAGATTCAAACTTCGTCCATGTATGACCGTATGCTGCCGTACGCACAGACCGCATACAATCTGGACGGCACGAAATTGGATAACAATGTCGTGGACGGCATCAGCGTCAACGTGATCCCTTACGAGGATACACTTGCGGGGATCATCATCGACTATGATCTGTATGAAGAGCTTTGCAACAAATACGGGATCGCAGACCGAATGACAGGATACAAATTTGAAGGGGACGCAGTGGCGATGCCCGGCACATGGGATGAGTTTTTCGATCTCATGAACAGGATTCGTGACGGAGAGTCGCACAGTGCCGGCGGATATTCCGGATTTATGTACTGTGTCGACTACTATACCGGCGCTTTTGAAAACGCGGTGATTGCGGACGTGGACGGCACGGACGAGGGTGTGACCGACAAGACGCAGTATTCGGGCATCCGTATGTACGATACCTATGACGGCGTGTACGATTTTGACGGCGACGGCACCAAGGAAACGACGATCACGACGGACAACGCGTACATGCTGACGCAGACGCGCGGGTATGAAGCAATGACGGAAGTTGCCGCCCGCCTGTTCTCTTCGAGCAGTTTCGGCAATCATTACGACAACGGCGTGACGAACAATCCTACATACAGTACGGCGCAGATGAACTACATCATGAGCAAGACCAGCCAGACGGCGCCGCGCATTCTGGCGATCCTGGAAGGGGACTGGTGGGAAAATGAAGCGCGCCAAAATTTTGATTCCATGGGAGCGATCAATGAAGAGGACGGATACGGCAAACGTACATTCCGCATGATGCCCATGCCGCACATGACGGATGACGAAGTGGAAGCGGGAAAAACTTATAAAGTGGGCGGTTTTTCGAATATTTATCCGCTTATTCTCAACGCAAAGACGCTGACGGGCAATGCGGCGAAAGAAAAAGTTGCGAAACTGTTTGTGCAGTTCCAGCATTCGCAGAGCTAGCTTCGCACTTTTACAAAGTGGTCGGGTTCGGTACGTCCTTATATGTATACGGTCACGGATGACATCAAGAATCAGATGACGCCTTTTGCGCAAAGCGTTCTTGAGATTCAGATGGAGGACCGCAAGGCGGACGGGAAAATCGAGATCGTGCGCCGTAACCAGCTCACATATGACGATGAAGTGCGTCTGACAAGTTCAGCGATCGACTTTTCGAGTAAATACGATAATTATACATTAGGGAACGGTCATGTCATCGCAAATATGCTGACTTTGCGCAAATCCAGCGTGAGTTGGACGGATGATCAAGTTGCGGATGTGGTAGAAAAATATGTACAAGGTATGCTCTCTATCCGCGAAAAGAACAGTGCAAATTGAAAATTGCCTGAAAGAGGGTGAGTATGACGAATAATGTCCAAACAGATGCAACAGAGAGAGTAGTTGCTGATCTCGGGGGCGATCCTGTAAAAAAAGAAAAGCACAAGATGCTTGCCACGACTAAAAAGGCGCACATCTTCTGTATTTGTGTGCTTGCGTTTATGCTGGTGCAGTGGGCGATATTCTTTGTTTACGGAAACATCAATTCCATTTTGCTTGCGTTTCAGTTTTTTGATCCGGCAACCGAGTCGCAGGTGTTTTACGGCGGAAAAGAGATCTTTACAAACTTTGTAAATTTTATAAAGGATTTGTTTTCCGGAGAAGCGAGTTTGGGGAAATATTTTCTGACCGGTATGATTTATCATCTGACGGGCCTTGTCTGTTTGCCGATCAGCCTGATTTTTTCCTTCATTATATACAAAAAGATGCCGGCGACAGGAGTGATGAAGGTCGTGCTGTTCATTCCGTCCATCATATCATCGATGGTCATTGCGCTGCTTTTCAAGATCTTCATGCGCGAGGGGTTGCTCGGGCTTTGGACGAATGTCTTGCATAGGCCGTACGATCAGTTTCTTACGCCGCTGGCGGATGATTCAAAGGTTTTCGGGACTCTGCTTTTGTATCAATTCTTTTTTGGACTGCCGGGATCGCTTCTGATCAATCTCGGCTCGATGAGCCGTACCCCCGAAGAGCTTGTGGAATACGGCAGACTGGAAGGATTTTCGTATTTTCAGGAATTTGTACATCTGACGCTGCCGTTAATGTTTCCTGTTTTGCAGATCTATTGCCTTGGCATGTTTGTCGGGTTTTTCACGGCGCAGGGGCCTCTGTATGCGATTTACGGCGACGGCAACAGCGGGACGTACATTCCCGATACAGCGATTTCCTTCGGGTATTATATGATGGTTTCCGTTTTGTCCGATTCAATGCGCGGCGTTGCACCCGAATTCAGTTATGGCTATACAGCAGCTGCAAATCTTTTGATCGGGCTCGTATCGATACCGATCGTATACGGCACAAAAAAGCTGTTCGACCGTTTTGATCCCGAAGCGGATTTTTAAGGAGGGAAAAACATGGACGAAAAAGTTATGCAGACAGAACAGGCACAGCCTTCCAAAGCAAAAAAATGTCTGCGCTCCGTTGTTCGCGGTTTATTCCCCGGTATTGCATGGACGGCTGTCGCGATTTGGTGTCTTATTTTTCTGTTGCTCATCTTCTGGGCGTTTATCAACAGCTTAAAATCATACATTAACTTTTATCAGGATTTGCTGTTCTTTCCAAAGACAGGCAAGGGCTATGGCTGGAATTTTGATAACTATGTCAAGGCGTTCGGAGCACTGAAAGTTATGCGTAACAGCAAATATATCGAAGCGCCGCAAATGCTTGTAAACAGTTTGATTTATGCGGGCGGTTCCGGCGTTCTGTCGGTGATCACTGCCTGTCTGGCAAGTTATGTATTGGCAAAATACAACTATCTCAAATGGGTACGTTCTCTGTGGGGGATCGTGTTGGTCACAAATTATCTGCCCATCAGTTCGTCGTTGGCGGCAAATATTAAATTGCTGACCGATCTCGGTTTGTACGATTCAATGATCGGTATCATGTTTTGGCAATGCGGTGCATTCGGATACATATTCCTCATCTATTATGCAACATGGAAAAGTGTATCGTGGAACTATGCGGAAGCGGCATTTATTGACGGGGCCGGGCATTTTCGTACAATGCTTCTAATTATGTGGCCGATGGCACGTACGATTTTCGGTGTTCTTTTTATTCAGCAATTTATTACGCTGTGGAATGACTATATGACGCCGATCATTTATTTGCCGAGCTATCCGAATTTATCGTACGGTGCGTATCAGTTCCAGTTTTCTAACGCAAACGTAGATGTTGCGACACCGCCGATTCAGATTGCCGGACTTCTGATGCTTGCCATTCCGATTTTTATTTTATTTATGGTATTCCGCAACAAAATCATGGGTTCGCTCACTTTGGGCGGATTAAAAGGATAATGAGGAGAAAAAATTCATGTCAATAAAAAAGAGGGTTTTGCCCATTGTATTGGGAGCGGCAGTCTTGCTCACATGCTGTCTCGGGATCATATTTCTTGCCCGGGCGGCGGACGGAAGTGAAAACACAGAGACAGTTATGCCGACCGATTTATGGACGATCCCTGCTGGAATAACGGCAGAGGCAAACGTCGCAGTGCCGGATTATATGCTCTACGGCAAAGAATTTATTTCAAGCGGCAGTGATTTTTACAATGAGTATACCGAAAGTTCGGAAGATCTCGGTTTAGAGGATTGGCAGCAAAACGGCATAAAGTTTTCGCCGACGGCTGCAAATCGCTGGGTTGAGTACAAAAATGTTGTAGACATTTCGACGTACACTTCCGATGATGTATTGCTTGCTTTTACGCCGCTCACATCGACGCGCGGAAATGCGGAGATTTACGAGTTTGATATCAAAATCACTGATGCGGATGACGAGAACAACTATCTTTTGATCAAGGCTAAGCCTTCGCAATGGTTTCCGGCAACATTTACTGTGGAAACGGCAACCATTGATCCCTGCGGATATAAGTGGGGCGGGGCGTATCCGAATTATTTGGAAGAGACCTTTGGCTTTTCGGACAACTACCAGGTCGGATTTGATGGTCTGACGCGTGAAAATACAAAATTTACGACATCAGATATTCGGCATCGTTCCATCATTTTGCACTATGATTATTTGGATAAATCGCTTTGGGTCACAGGTCAGTACGGGAATAAGTACTGTATTATGGACCTCGATTGGAGCGAGTCGATGGGATACGGAAATGAGTGGCAAGGCTTCACGAGCGGCCGCGTTAAAATTTCGTTTGCATCCAAACAGCATCGAGCAAGCGAGCCAAGCTACATGATCCTCAACGTATTCAACACGCCGATGTGCGGGACGACGGTCGATGATACCAAAGCACCCGTTATTATGTTTGGCGATGAAGTGGACGGCGAAAATGCTCCCGCTGCGGTTGTGGGGAATAATTATACCCTTCCCGGATATTATTGTCTCGATGTCATTTCGGGCTCACTTATATGTTCGGTATCTGTCACCGATCCCGACGGCAATTCTGTGGATGCGAGCAGCGGCAGTTTTACTCCTGCGAAGGCAGGATATTATACGGCGGTATATCGCGGTGTAGACGGCGCGCGCAATGCGGCGCAAACTACTTTAAAAATTCTTGCGAATAAGGCTGTTCCGACCATTGCCATTACGGCGGAACCGGACAGGACGGATGTTTTGGTCGGGGAGAAGGTGTACATCCCCGAAGCCGTCTATACATTGACGGAAGGCGCGGTGATCGTATCCAAAGAGGTAAAAGTTATCCGTGCAGGTTATGCGGCTGAGGAAGTGTCGATCGAAGACGGCACATTTACTCCGCTCTTTGCAGGGGAATATCGCGTCATTTACACGGCCGTTGATTATCTCGGTTTTAAACATTCGGAAACACTCGTTTATACCGTGCAATATTCTGAAAACGGCATTGTGGAGAAAGGAAGCGTGCAGGAGCTTCGCCGCCTGTTTGACGGGGTACAGACCGTCCTTCCTGAATATAAGGCGTACGATTACGAAAGCATTCCGGGAGTCGGCGTCCGCAAAGACGTGACCGTAGAGATTACAGGAAATGGAACAACCGAGACATATGCGGACGGCGATGTGTTTACGCCTGATCTTGAAAAATTCGGAAATACCGTCAGCATTACATATAAAGCGGGCGAAGCTGTGCTCAAAACGTACACAGCGGAGATCTGGGAAAAACCCGACCGTTATGCCGATGACTATGTCGATGACGGTTCGTACCAGCTGGATGATTATTTTATTCTGGACGAAGGATTGGAAATCAAGCATACGTCCGCAGATAAAGGTGTATTCAAGATCGATTCCAAAGAAGGGGCGACGGGCGAGCAAGGGTTTGCTTTTGTCAATCCTTTGCGCGCAGAAGGATTTACGATCACTTTTGCGGTGGATCGCGGCAGTAAAAATTTCTCGGCGCTGCGCTTTACGTTGCGGGACAGCTTCGATTCCACGATCGGGTTTGATCTTTGGATCGAGAGCATTCCGACGGCGACCGCTGAAGAGTACAAAGTAAAATATTCCTTCATTTCATCCAACGACGGAGTCAAATATTCGTTGGAAGGCGTGTTCGGCACCATGTACGGAGATCAATTGCGTTCGGGAAACATCACGATCACATACCGCGACGGCGTGATATACGATGTGAATAACAATGCGGTCTTTACGATAAAAGAAAACATTGACGGGACGGCTTGGAAAGGTTTCCCCAGCGGGAAAGTATATTTGGACTGCTCGTTTGAAGGCATCGGCAGCAAGGAAGCAAATGAAGAGTACGGTTCCGGCGCTTCGATCAAAATCCTGTCGCTTTGCAGTCAGGCATTCAATGTGACGTTTGACAGCGACGGCAATTTAAAAAATTTCGTGGACACATCCGCGCCGCAAATTGTAATGAGTGGAAATTTCCCCTCGAATATTTTCATCGGACAGCGGATATCTGTGCCTATGGTAAGCGGATACGATACTCTTTCGCCGTATGTATCGCTGACTGTAATGGTGCAGGCTCCAAACGGAACAGTGATTTACAACTATGAGCCCTTGCAAGAAGGTATGAGCTTTGTTGTGGAACAATACGGGAATTATTACGTGCGCTACACGGCTAAGGATGCGAGCGGCAATACATTCACGTCTTCATACTCGGTTTCGGCGGCAGATACAACAGCGCCCACGCTTGTTCTGTCCGATTCTTCCGACCTTACGGGAAAAATTGGCAAAGCGGTTTCCATTCCTTCGGCGATCGTACAAGATGACCGCGATACGGCGCCTCGGCTGTTTATTATGGTCATACAGCCGGATACATCTGCGATGAACCTGGGCGAAGTGACAGCAGAAAACGCCATCGATCGTTTTACGCCCACGATGGCAGGCAAACATACAGTTGTTTACTATGCGATCGATGCCGACTACAATGCGACGGTCAAAACGGTTACGGTCGTAGTCGAATGAGGTGAAAGATGAAAAGAATGCTGAAATATTTAGCAGTGTTTGTGCTGGTGCTAAGTTTTTGTGCGTCGTTTGCGGCTTGCGGAAAGAATGGCGAGAACGAAAGCGGGAATACAGAAACAAATATAGTGCTTGCTGAAAACGGTACTACGGAATATTCCATCGTCATCCCGTCCGAAGCGGATCCGACCGAAGAATATGCATCCGAACTTTTGCAAAAGCAATTCGAGGCGGCGACAGGAGCGAAGATCGCGATCGAAAAGGACAACGGTGCAGGGCTGGATGAGAGCAGGAAAATACTCTCGGTCGGCAATACGAGCATTTTGAAAGCGTCAGGAATCGTTATAGATGCTGTCGAGCTCAACGAGGATGGGTTTAAAATCAAGCGTTTCGGCAACACGGTCGTCATGGGCGGTTATAACGGCACAGGCACCATCTATTCGGTACAGGAATTTTTAAAGCGCGAATTTGGATACGAAGTATATGCGACAGACGAGATCTATATCGAAAACGTTGAAAAATCGATGCTGATTGATTTCGATATCACGGACGCGCCTGATTTCCAGGAGCGCGGCTTTGACGGGCTGGCTTCGTATAACGCCGAGTATGCGGTATCCTTGCGTTTGGGCGCGAATACGCAGGCGGCGGAATTTGATTACGGAACTACGCGCGATTGGATCGGCAGTGCGCATTCCTACTATGAAATTATCCCCAAAGAAAAATACAACAATCGGGATGATCCGGAAAATTATCATCCCGATTGGTTTTCGGCAAGCCAGCTCTGCTTCACGGCGGACGGCATTTTCGAAGCGTTTGTTGCGAATTTGAAAACAATCATCAAAGAGAACCCTTACGGAAAAATCGTATCCCTTGGCGAAAACGATGGCGCGGGATATTGTACTTGTGATAAGTGCATGGCGGAACAAAGCACATACGGTCTGAGCGGATACATTATCCGTTTCATGAATCGGGTCGTGACCGAAGTTGAAAAAGATACGGAGATTTCGACGAGGAATCTTATGTATTCGATGTTCGCGTATACCGCAAGCGGCAGCATCATTCCGCCGGTAAATACGGCAACGGGTACAATTTTGGACGAATCTTGTCGGCCGGTAGATGATCTGTACATTCGTTTCACTCCGCTGAATCCCGTATGTTATAAGCATGCTTGGTCTGATCCCGACTGTTCGTATAACCAAAAGATCTATGATTACCTGAAAGGCTGGGACAGCATCACCGACAATATTTTTGTTTGGGATTACAATACCAATTTTACCGCGTACTATTTCTTCTTTGATAATTTTGATTCTTTGCAAAAGAATTTACAGCTCTATAAAGAGGTTGGTGTTATCAATCTCAACCGCGAGAATACGACAGGCTCTTCTCTACGTTCTCTGACCGATCTGGATACATATCTGAATGCAAAACTGATGTGGGACGTAAATGCGGACGTCGGCGCGCTGATGGATGATTTTATGGAGCACTATTATAAAGACAGCGCGGAATATATGTGGCAATATATCAATCTGATGCGTTCGAACGTCAATATGATGGATGAAACGTTGACGGAAGGGTATCATCTGCTCTGTTATCAGGCACCGGGGGATCTTGTGAAATATTGGCCCAAACGAATATTGGAACAGGCACTCGATCTGCTGGGAAAGGCGCAGGATGCTTATCTGCCTCTCAAAGACACGGATCCGGTTCTTTACGAAACGATGTACAATCGGGTATTGAAAGAAAGTGTCTGTTTGCGATATATGATCTTGTCAAATTTTGCGACTTATTATCCGGGGAACACAACGCTTTTGAATGAAATGCTTGATCAGTTTGAACTTGATGCAGAAACGGTACAAGCGACCTGTGACCATGAAGGCGGCGGCCTGAGTGATTTTATTGATTCTTTGCGCGGATAATTTTCGGAGGTTATTGTGATTTACTATCTGGACTGCCTGAAAGGCGAATGCTGGTGGGGCGGTGCCGTCGCGCAGGGGGGCGAAATGCCCCTTTGCGGAGGCGTTGCATTTTACGAAGACCTGAACGGCATTTTTAACAGCACAGACAATCAGTATAATGCTCTTTTTGTGAGCAACAAAGGGCGTTATATTTATGCCGAAAAGGGTTGTACTTTGCGCTATGAAGGAGATTTTGCAATACGGGTATCTTCATTGGATGGGGAAGCGGATATTTCCGAAGGGCATGGTTCTCTGAAAGGAGCGTATCGTGCGGCTGTGCAAAAGCATTTTCCGAAGGGAGGTACCGTACCGAAAGACATGGTGCTTTTGCCGCAGTATAATTCCTGGGTGGAGATGCTTCGCGGCATTGATCAGAAAAAAGTGGAGGCATATGCGGAGAGCATTGTAGAGAGCGGATTGCCCGTCGGGACGCTGATCCTCGATGACGGATGGATGCGCGGATATGGCGATTGGCGGTTTGACCCTTCCAAATTTCCCGACCCCGCTGGGATGATAAATAACTTGCACAGACTCGGTTTTCGTGTTATACTTTGGGTGTGTCCGTTTGTGGACGAAGACGTTCCCGACTATACATGTTTGGAAAAAGACGCATTGGTGCGCGATCGGTTTGACGCGGTCGCGATACGGCGTTGGTGGAGCGGAAGAAGTGCTGTTCTGGATATGACTTCTCCGGCGGCACTGGACTGGTTGGAAAAGAAACTGAATGTACTCATGCGTGATTATGGAGTGGACGGATTCAAATTTGATGCGGGCGATCCTCTCTATTACGACTATGACGACAAAACATTCCGAAAGGTGACCCCGAACGATCAAAGCGCGTTGTGGGCGCAGTTTGCGTCAAAATACAAATATGCGGAACTGCGTGCTTGTGTCGGAATGGGCGGATATCCGATCGTTCAGCGTTTGAGTGATAAAAATAACAGTTGGACGGGCAAGAAGGGGATCCGTTCTCTGATTCCGAATATGTTGCAGGCGGGCATCACGGGATATCCGTACTGTTGTCCCGATATGGTCGGCGGAGGTCAGGAATCGGATTTCGGAAAAGGTTCCGTACAGAATGACGAATTTCTTATACGCTCCTGCGAGTGCGCCGCGCTTATGACGATGATACAATTTTCCTATGCGATCTGGAACAAAGGCAGTGAAACGGCGCGTAAGGTCGTCAAGAATTGTCTGGATCTTCGGCAGAGCTACGCTTGCTATTTTAAAGACTTGCTCAAAGAATGTGCCTCTACGGGCGATCCGCTCATGCGGCATATGGAATATGAATTTCCCGAGCAAGGATTCGAAAAGATAAAAGATCAGTTCATGCTGGGGGAAAAGGTGTTGGTTGCGCCCGTTTTGGAACAGGGCGCGCGGATGCGCGACGTGGCATTGCCGGCAGGGTGTAAATGGCTGTATAAGCCTACGGGTGAAGTATTCGGCGGCGGGCAAACTGTCCGAGTGTCTGCACCTTTAACAGTCCTACCGTATTTTGAGAGAGTGTAATATGCGTTACGATATCAGTTTTTGGAATTATCAGCCGACAGGGTTTAAGGATGAAGCGGAAGCGGTACAGGAATGGAAGGATGCGGGCATCACGTTGCCCATGACCTTTGAGTACGATCCCGCGCGTCATGATAAATCGAGGATGCTCCGCCTTTTAGACGAGTGTGAAAAGGCAGGGATGCGCGCGATCGTGTGCGACGCGCGCACTCGCTACCATAAACTTAAAGAAGTGGGAGAAGAATCCTTTCGCAAAGGCGTTGCGGAGGCGGTTTCGGATTTCGGATCGCATCCTGCGGTGTTCGGCTTCCATGTCGGAGACGAGCCGGACAAGCATACATGGGAGTATGCGGTGAACGCATTTATAATTGTGCGCGAAGCGGCGCCGCATTTGACTCCTTTTTTGAATATGTTCCCGTACTGGGCGGGGTTTGAGGATGTTGTGGATGCCCGCACTCCCGAGGAATATACCGAACTTCTCGTCGATTTTATCCGCCGCACGGGTGCGAAGCTGCTTTCCTTTGACAGTTACGGTCAGTGCGCGTATTTTGATCGGGATTATTACCAGAATTGTCATATAATAAATTTCAGGATTTTCGGTGAAGCGGCAAGACGCACGGGTGTGAGGCTGTTTGTATCTCTGCTTTCGGTGGGTCATTGGGCGTACCGTGTTCCGACGCAGGACGACATTCGCTGGCAGATCTATTCGGCAATCGCGCACGGGGCGACGGGTTTCCATTGGTTTTCTTTCTATCAGGGAACGCTGGACGGAAACTACCGCGAAAACCCTATTGACATGTTCGGTAAGCGCACGCGTACATTCGACAGTATTTCCTATGAGGACCGCGTGTTTTTGAAATTTTTTGCGGAAAAGCTTTCCGCCTGTGCGTTTGAAAGCGTGCGATATTTCGGTTTGCCGCAGGGCGGCTTTCCTGTGTTTGGCAAAGACGATACATTGCGCGAGATACGCGTCATTGTCCATGAAACGTCCGTGGCTGTCACGCGCTGGAAAGACAAAGACGGTGATCCCGTTTTCACGTTTGTGAACATGGACAGAGAATATCCCACAAAACTTCGTCTGGTTTTCGAAGGCAAACTGGCGCCGCGCAGCTGTGACGTGTGGATCGTGCCGGGACAAATGGTCTACATCGACAAGGAGAAAATGATCTAGTCATGAAACACGCGAAGTGTTATATCAAAGATTATCCCCGCCCGCAATTTGTGCGGGCGGATTGGCTTTTGTTGGATGGGGAGTGGGCGTTCGCTTTTGGCGAAGAAGTGACAAAAAAACAGGCGCTTGCCGGCGAGCTTCCTCGCCGCATTCGCGTTCCGTTCACCTATGAAACAAAGCTGAGCGGGATCAGTGACGATACCCCGCACGGTACGGTCTGGTATGCCTGCAAGCTGAAAAAACGCGCAGGCAAGCGCAACATACTCAATATTGACGGCGCTGACTATCTTACCACGGTTTATGTCAACGGGAAAAAGGTGGGGGTGCATGAAGGTGCATATGCGCGCTTTTCATTCGATCTGACCGATTTCCTGCGCGGCGGGGAAAACGTACTTGTTGTGCGTTGTGACGACGCAAACGATCCTTCGCTTATCCGCGGGAAACAGCGTTGGGAAGATCATAATCACGGCTGTCATTATGTGCAGATGACGGGCATTTGGAAGAGCGTATGGATGGAATATGCGGAAGAAGACCGTCTGGAATATGTTCGTATCACACCTTATCCCAATGACGGTGAGGTGGAATTTACCTTTACTCTAACACATCCCGCGCCCGATGTATCGATCGGATATCGAATCGAGTATGCAGAGAAGAAAGTAGCGGCAGGGAAGGTTGCGGCGATCGGGGCGGAACAGCGCGTCCGCGTGCGTTTGGCTTCAGACAAGAGCGCCGACATTGTGGGAATTTCGTATATGGACTGGCCGTCGATGTATGATGTGCAATTCACGGTGGAAAAGAGGGAAAAAGTGACCGATCAGGTAGGTTCTTATTTCGGTATGGCGGATTTTTCGGTGCGAGACGGCCAGTTCACGCATTGTATGATCCCAAAATATCTGAAAATGGTTCTGGATCAGGGATATTGGCCGGAATCGGGTTTCACGCCGCCGAGTGAAGAGGCGATCATCGAGGATATCCGTGTGACCAAGGAAATGGGGTTCAATGCGGTGCGCAAGCACGAAAAGATCGAAGATGAGCGGTATATGTACTATGCGGACATCATGGGGTTGGGAGTATGGTGCGAAATGCCGTCCGGTTATTACTATACCGAAAAGAGCATTGAAAAAACGGCGGCGCAGTGGCAGGAGATCATACGTCAGAACTACAATCATCCGAGCGTGATCGCGTGGGTTTGCTTTAATGAGAGCTGGGGCGTTTTGGATCTTATGGAAAAGGAACGCACACAAAACTATGTATCGGCGCTGTACTATCTGACAAAAGCATACGATGCGCGGCGCCCCGTGATCGGGAACGACGGTTGGGCGCACACGCAAACGGATATTTTAACTCTTCACCAATATACACAGGATGGGATAAAGCTGTATTCGATGTATGCGGACCGGGAAAAAATTATCGGCGGTGATGCGCGCACCGGCGTGCAGTTTGCAATGGCGCAGGGCTGGGAATATGCGGGGCAGCCGATCGTGTTGTCCGAATTTGGGGGCACGGCGTTCAAGGCGGATGCACGGGGCGAAGCATGGGGATATGGCAGCGCGGTGAACAGCGCGGAAGAATACCTTGCCCGCTTGCGTTCGCTGTTTGAGGCGGCAAAGAAAATGCCGCTCGTCGGGTATTGTTACACCCAGCTGACGGACGTTCAGCAGGAAGTGAACGGGATTTTGAAAGAAGATCGCACGCCCAAGGTGCCGATCGAAGAAATACGTAAAATCAACGAGGCGGAAGTATGAAAAAGACAGGAAGAGTGACGATCCCTACGGACAGCAGTTTTGTGGAAGGAACAAAAGAGATCCTGAAAAAGTGGGGGGCGGATGCAGTGCGCGACTGCGACGGCACTAAGCTTCCCGAAAATCCCCGCGAACTTGCGGACAAAGTGTATGAAACTTATTTCGTGACGCGCGGTGACGTGGCATGGGCAAAATCGCATCCGGAAGAATTGCAGCATTTCTTTCTTTTGAGCGATCGGGTCACGGCTTTCGGAAATGAGGTGAGAATCGAGCCTGCAAACGGGTATTTTGCCGAACAGGTGAAGCCCGACGTTTCGGCGGACGCGCTGCGGTGGTGGCAGGTATATGACCGCACCTCGGGGAAAGTACATTCCGATTGGGTTTTGGAAGAAAATGGCGGGAGCGTTCTTGTCAAAAACGCACATCCGTATCACGAATATACGGTATCGTTTCTCGCGCACAACGTTTGGGATTCGACCCAGATGTACAATTACATTACCAATGGCTGGAACACGGACAAACACAGCCCGTACGACCCGCGCTATCCCTTAACGCGCGAGCACATCAAGGCATCACTGAAAATCTGGCTGGAAACGCATCCGGATATCAATGTGGTACGGTTCACGACATTTTTGTATCATTTCTTTCTCGTGTTCAATGAAGAGGGGAAAGAGAAGATCGTAGACTGGTTCGGTTACAACGCTTCGGTCAGTCCGCGCGCGCTGGACGATTTCGAAAAAGCATATGGCTACAAGTTAACGGCGGAAGACTTTGTGGACGAGGGGTATTACAACTCCCCGCACCGCGTACCGAAAAAAGCCTTTTTAGATTACATGGATTTCATTCAGCGTTATGTTGCCGAGACAGTGAAAGAGCTTGTGGAGATCGTGCATTCGTACGGCAGGGAAGCGATGATGTTTCTGGGCGATTCATGGATCGGCACGGAGCCATACGGAAAATACTTCCCGAGTATCGGGCTGGATGCGGTGGTCGGCAGCGTCGGGGGCGGCGTGACGGTGCGAATGCTGTCGGATATGCCGGGGCTTCGGTATGTGGAAGGCAGGATGCTTCCGTATTTCTTCCCCGATACATTTTTTGACGGGAACGAAGAAAATGCGGTTGCGGAACTGAATAAAAACTGGATGACGGCGCGGCGTGCCATGATGCGCAGTCCATTGGATCGCATCGGTTTTGGCGGGTATCTGTCTCTTGCGGCGAAGTTTCCGAAATTTATTGCGCGAGCAGGAGAGATCTGCGATGAATTCCGCGAGATTTATGACAGCGTGAAAGGCAAAAAGCCGTTCAATGCGCTGAAAGTAGGGGTGCTCAACAGCTGGGGCAAGATACGCAGTTGGCAGTGCTTTATGACGGCGCACGAGCTGTGGTATCAGCAAGCATATTCGTACCAAGGTATTTTGGAAGCATTGTCGGGGCTACCCGTGGACGTGTCGTTTATCAGCTTTGAGGACGTAAAAGCGGGTGCATTGGATGCTTTGGATGCAGTGATCAACGCGGGCGATGCGTACACGGCATGGTCGGGCGGAGAAAATTGGCTGGACGAAGAGTTGCAGGAGAAAGTGCGGGCGTTTGTGGCGCGCGGCGGCGGATTCATCGGTGTAGGCGAACCGACTGCGTGCGCGAAAAACGGCAGGTTTTTCCAGCTCGCGGACGTACTGGGCGTGGACGAAGAAAAGAGTCTTTCACTCAACACCGACAAATATAACATTGCCGCGACCAAAACACATTTTATTTTTGAAGATACGGCCGTGCCCGATTACGGCGAAGACAAAAAGAACGTGTATGCGTTGGAAAAAGCGCAGGTATTGAAGATCGATTTTTCCGACCGCTTTACGCGCAAAGTGAACGTGGGCGAAGTCAAAGCGGCGGTAAACGAGTACGGCGCAGGCAGGAGTTTTTATATTACGGGCTTGCCGTATTCTTTTGAAAATGCGCGCTTGCTTTACCGCGCATTGCTGTGGGTGAGCAAAAAAGAAGAGTACGTTTGCAAGATTTTCAGCGCAAATTCCAAGGTGGATTGCCATTATTACGAGGAAAGCGGAAAGTATGCGCTCGTAAACAATCTTGCGACCGCGCAGGAAACGGTGTTTTATGATGCGGACGGCAGAGAGAAGAAAATATCTCTTGCGCCCATGGAGATACGGTGGATCGGAGAAAACAGATGAAAAAACTGACAGTAAAAGAGATCGAGCCGCAGGGCTGGCTGAAACGTCAATTGGAGATTCAGGCGGCTGGGCTGTGCGGCAATCTGGATCGCGTGTGGCCGGACGTGCGGGACAGCAAATGGATCGGCGGCGAAAAGGAAGGCTGGGAGCGGGTCCCGTACTGGCTGGACGGATTCATCCCGCTTGCATATCTTTTAAAAGACGAGGACATGATCGCGCGTGCGAAGCGGTACATCGACAAGATATTGCAACAGCAATGCGCCGACGGCTGGATCTGTCCGTGTACGGATCAAGAGCGCAAGACGTATGACATGTGGGCGCTGTTTCTCATTCTGAAAGTTCTCGTCGTGTGGTATGAATGTTCGGGGGATGAACGCGTAGAGGAGAGCGTTTATCGTGCGCTTCGGCAGTACCGCGATCATGTGCGCGCGTTTGCGCCGAACGGTTGGGCTGCCGCGCGCTGGTATGAATGCCTTATTTCCGTACTTTGGCTGTATGAAAGGCGCCCCGAGCCGTGGCTTTTGGAGCTTGCGCAGATCCTGAAAATTTCGGGGACGGATTTCGCGCGTGCGGGCGCACTTTGGAAAAAAGTCGATAAAAAATGGACGATGTACGCACATGTCGTGAATGCTGCAATGAGTCTGAAGTCGGAATCGTTGTACCGTCGGGTCATAAACCGCAGGGATGTGCCTGTTTCCGACGCCATCGCGGAGCGAATGTTTGGGCTCTTGCAAAAATACCACGGTACGGCGGTAGGGCATTTCAATGGTGACGAATGTCTTTCGGGAACGAGCCCCATTCACGGCAGCGAACTTTGCGGTGTCGTCGAAGCAATGTATTCGTACGAATGGCTTTTGGCGCTCAGCGGCAATGCCGTATGGGGCGATCGGCTTGAAAAACTGGCGTTCAATGCGTTGCCAGCGGCAATTTCGCCCGATATGTGGACGCATCAATATGATCAGCAAGTGAATCAAATTGCTTGTACGATACAGAACGAACCTTCTGTATTTAACACAAATTCTACGGAAGCAAACGTGTTCGGGCTTGAACCCAATTTCGGTTGCTGTACCGCAAATTTTGGGCAAGGCTGGCCGAAGTTTGCGCTTTCGCTGTTCATGGTCGAGGGGGATGATACGCTTGTTTGCACGGCGATTTCTCCTTCGAGCGTGCGGGTGCGGCTGGGAAACGTGCCTGTATGCGTTACGGTGGATACGAAATATCCTTTCCGTGACACGGTTCGCCTGCAAGTGGAAGGCGAGGGCGAATACACATTAAAGATCCGTATTCCTGCATCGGCAAAGGAATGCAAGCTGGACGGCATTCCCGTGCTTGCGGAAAACGGATGGCTGATTTTGCGAAGACATTGGAGTGAAAAAGAGCAGTTGGAACTGCGCTTTACTTTTGAGACAAAACTCGTATCGCGCCCGCGCGGTATGTATGTTCTCGAACGCGGTCCGCTTGTATATTCCCTGCCTGTCGGCGAACGGTGGGAAATGCACGAATACAGCAAAGACGGCGTCGAGCGCAAATTCCCGTACTGTGACTACCATATCTATCCGACCGAGGAGTGGGGATATGCGTTTTGCGGTGAAGATTTTAAAGTGACTGAGCTGCCTTTCGATGCGGCATTTCAAACGAACGCGCCGCCCGTTGTTATAGAGGCGGATGTATGTCCGATCGATTGGGGTTCGGCTTTGGGCCAGCCGAATGTCTGTCGAGAAACTCCCAAAAGCCGAAAACCGATTGGCTGTTCTGTAAAAAAACGGTTTCAACCGTATGGCGGTACAAATTTGCGTATGACCGAAATGCCGATTGTCGCAGTAGAAAACTAAGCAGCAACAGCATAACGAAAGGTTTAACTGTAAGGTTTTGCAAAAAAAACGCGTATGGCACAAAATGTGCCATACGCGGCGAAGAAAATGCGACAATTTTTTAATTTCCGTTTGTAATCAGGAGTGTTGAGCGGGGGATGTGGTATTCATTTTCAGTTTTTTTAAATGTTCCGTCGGCGAGATGCCATTGTATTTTTTGAACACTTTCGAAAAATACAGTGCGTCCGAAAAGCCGATCTCTTTAGCGATATTTTTAATGGATGTCATGCCATTTTGCATGAGTACAATGCTCTTTTCAATTCGTTTTTGCGTAAGAAATTCACGGAAGGATTGTCCCATGGCTTCGCTAAAAATGTGTGAGAGGTAATTTTCATGCAAAAACATGGTGCGCGCGATTTCTTTGATGGTCAGTTCTGAGTCGTTAAAGTGGTCGTTTATATATTTGACAGCTTTTTCAACATACGAAATTTGCTTGGCGCCCGTGTTTTTTTGTTCGGAAGCTGTTTTGTTCAAATTTAATGACAAAAACAGGCATTGATAGATGCGAAGAAAATTTTCTAAAAATAAGCAGTCTCGAATGCTTTTGGTTTCTTCGCCTTCACGGAAGTTTGCAAAAAATGCGCGGCGCAATGCTCTGCGGTAAGGTCTTGCGACGGAAACAAAAGAATTGCTTTCGGTAAAATCCAGTTGTGATAAAATTGCTTTGCAACTGTTGCCGCTCATGGATACCCAATAAAAGCTTGCAGGTTGCAAAGGATCGGTTTTGTATCCGATGTTCATGTCCGGACGAAGTAAAAAGCATTGTTCGGCTTTTAACGGAATGTTTTTTCCGTCGACGGACAACATCAATTTGCCTCGCACAATGTAGTGGAGCCGAAAAGTAGGATACCCCTTCGAAAAAACAAAAGCCTTATCGCTCTTTGTATTTTCGAATCCGTAATGTTCAACGCCGATCTCGTTGCTGATCCATGGTGTATTCGCGAAGTCGTTCGTTACGGTCAGCGTATCGATCGATTTTTCGAATTCTTCGATGTTCATGGAATCCTCCTTATTGTATCTTTATTATAGATGAAATTGGATTTTTTGTCAAACGGGAAGTGAATTTGATGTATGGTTTGTAAAGATAATTTTAATAAAAAATGTATCATTTTTTATAAATAAAGTTAAGTTTTTTCCATGTATTTTTAGTAAAAAGTTTATTTTTTATGTAAAATCTGTTGTTTTTACTCTTTTTTGCATTTGAAAACGAGGAGAAAAATGGAAAAAACTATTCAAAAAATTTTTCAAATTTTAAAAAAGATAATTCCATAAAAGAGGTTAAACGCGTCCATTTACAAAGGAGAAAAGGCGGTTTATACTATAATTAAATCAAATAAAATATGGCAAATTACAAGCGGACAAATGGTTGCGGATAAACAAAATGCATAATTTGCTGTATTTTGAAAAAATCAGGAGGGTTTTGATGAACATATCTGCAATTTTGAAAAGGACGCTGTTGGTGATCGCTTTGACTATGGTCATGGCGGTATCGTGTCTGTTCGGCGTGCTTTTCATCAGGGCGAATGCGGAGAGCGTCAATACAACGGACCTGATCTCTGTTTCAAACGGAGCATCCGTGGAGGCGTCAAAAAAGTATACGCTGAAAAATGAAGTGAGCGGAAATCCTGCAGGAATACAGGTTGGGCAGGCAGGGCTGTACGTAAATGCTCCGGATGATCCGCAGGCGGATTATACCGTAGATTTTAATGGGGTATTTACCGGATCTTTCGGAATGAAAATCCACTTCCCCAATGAAGGGTATTGGAATTATTATAAAAAAGCGGTATTTACCGTAACATCGGCTACCGATTCAAGTGTTTTCTTTACCGTTACGCTGGAAAGACAGTACCAGCAATGGGGTTATGTCAATTATATTTGGAACGGGCAAACTCTTTGGCGCACAGCGAATTCGTATGCCGATAACAGTACTTTATATTATACTGAGAGCGGCTGTAAGAATGCCGATTCGGCACAATACGGACCGTTTATGGGGCATTACAGTGATTCGGACGGTGGTTGGAAAGAAGGATATTTGGGCATAGAGATGCAAGAGGACGGTGCAATAAATGTCGTTCTTTACAGCACGCATAATATGCTTACAAGGAAGGTTGTTGCGTCTTTTGCCGACGATCCGGAAACCTTTGAGCCGACGACCGAAGAAAGCGGGACGGAACCAAACCTTCCCAAACTGGATTTTTCGGGCGGATATACGATCAGTTTAACGGTAAGCGATACCTATGCAAACGATAATTTGGATTTTCTCGTAGATTCGTTTGCGGAAAGCGAAACGGGCGATCCGTATGAGGTTGGTACTGTCTATTCCATGGAAAACGCGGTTCTCGACACAGCGCCTGCATTCTATACCAGATGGCAGAACGTGCCGACCATTTCCGTGGACGGCTCGTCCATTGCGGTCAGTCCTGTCGGGGAAGAACTGACGCTTCCTGTGGCAACATATACGACGCCCGCGCAGACAGAGCCGCAGACCGTCACCGATATATCTTATAAATTTGACGGGGAGCAGTCGTTTACAAAAGTAGAAGGCGGAAAGTTTATCCCCGACAAATTAGGCGAATACACGGTGCGCTATGCAGTCACTGCAAATGAAACGCAGTATTATAAAGATATCACGTTTATTGCGCGCGAATTTCCTGAGAGTGCTCTGGAAACGTCCGATCTTGTTTCGGTAAGCGGTGCGACGGTGGAAACGGCAACGCAATACAAAGAAGCGGCAACGGGAACGCCGCTCGGCGAACAGGGCATTCTCTTTACGCCGCAGGATTCGACGCAGAATTATACGATCGATGTTGTGGGCGTATTTACGGGTTCGACGACATTAGAATGGGCGGCACCCGGTGAAGATTGGAATGTATCGGGAGTTGTCACCTTTACGGTTGCAGAGCTGGGAAATCCCGAGAATTCTTTCCAGGTGATCTGGGCGGGGCCTTACCAGACGACTGCATATGTGAAATATAACTATCCCGGCAGGGAAGGCGTGGAAGCGCAGCAGCTCGTGCGTGCATCCAACGGTGATTATACATCGTATAAAATGGGAAATTCCCATAACAAAGAAGAAGGTCAGGTAGGCGACAACTGGTTCCTGCAATGCAAGCCTTTCTTGAATAATTGGGATGACTCGAATCAGCGTGCGCCTGGCATTTTGAGCTTGGAATGGCAGCTTGACGGCAGTCTGAACGTCGTGGTATTGAGAGATAACGGAAACAGGCATATTCTTGCGTCGTTCTGCGACGATCCCGCAACATTTGTTCCCAGCACGGCTGTGTACGGTGAGGGCGGAAAAGATTACAACCTGCCCAAACTTTCTTTCGAAAACGGCTATACGATCTCGGTAGAGGTGACGGGAAATACTCAGTTTATGCTGTATGATATCAGTGAAACGGGAGAACAGCCCGATTCCGTATCGGTCGCAGAAGAAACGATCGAATACGAGCCGTATTTCTATTCGCAGGGCAAGCAGATCCCGACGTTTGCGGATGCACAGGCGATCGGTGATGTTGAATTAGGTACGGAAGTGACTGTCCCGACGCTTACATATACGACCTATGCAAATACGGAAGCGGTTGCTGTCACCGATGTGAAATGGGGCGCCGTCGGCGGAGAACTGACCGCTGTGGAAGGCGGTAAGATCGTGCCTGCGGATGTCCATGGAGATTATGTCGTACGTTATACTGTAACGGCGCTGGGCGTTGATTTCGTAAAAGAGATCACCTTCCATGCTTGTGTTTATGAAACTTTGTCGGGTACCATCACGCCGCCTGCGTGCAATGTTTCCGGCGAAGGCTGGTATTCCTGTGAGCACGGAAATATGATCGTCAAAGAGATCCCTGCATTGACGCACGATTACGGTGAAGCGACTTGGAGTTGGGACGGCTACGCGTCGGCGACGGCGTCTTTTAAGTGCAGTCATTGCGGCGACGTGCAGACGGTAAAAGCGGAAGGTGCATCAATCACGAGCGAAGTGACGAAGCAGGCGACCTGCTATGAAGAGGGCGTGCGCACCTATACGGCGACAGTAACGTTCGGAGATGAGCAATTTACCGATACAAAAACAGAAGTGATCGCGATGACGGCACACGTATACGGCGAGCCCGAGTGGACGTGGGAAGGGTATACTGGCGCGAAAGCGACGTTTGCCTGCACAAATGACGGATGCACGCACACCGAAGAGTTGACGGCGGAGATCACGAACGCCGTAACGAAAGAAGCGACCTGCTATGAAAAAGGCGTACGCACCTACACGGCGACGGTCACATTCGGTGAAGAATATACGGATACCAAGACGGAAGAGATCGAAATGACGGTGCACGTATACGGCGATCCCGAGTGGACGTGGGAAGGGTATACAGGCGCAAAAGCGACGTTTGCCTGCACGAATGACGGATGCACGCACACCGAAGATGTGACGGCAGAGATCACGAGCGCGGTGACGAAAGAAGCGACCTGCACGGAAACGGGCGTGAAGACGTATACGGCAAAGGAAACGATTGACGGAAAAGAATACACAACAACGAAAGAAGAGACGCTGGCGGCGTTGGGACATGATTTGACTTATCACGATGCAGCAGCGGAGACTTGCGAAGAAAACGGAAATGTAGAATACTGGTCCTGCTCCCGCTGCAATAAAAATTTTGCGGACGAAGATGGAAGCGAGGAACTTGAAAACGTTGTGATTCCTGCGACCGGACACACGTACGGCGAGCCGACATGGACGTGGGAAGGGTATACAGGCGCGAAAGCGACGTTTGCCTGCACGAACGACGGATGCACGCACACCGAAGAGTTGACGGCGGAGATCACGAACGCCGTAACGAAAGAAGCGACCTGCTATGAAAAAGGCGTACGCACCTACACGGCGACGGTCACATTCGGTGAAGAATATACGGATACCAAGACGGAAGAGATCGAAATGACGGTGCACGTATACGGCGATCCCGAGTGGACGTGGGAAGGGTATACAGGCGCAAAAGCGACGTTTGCCTGCACGAATGACGGATGCACGCACACCGAAGATGTGACGGCAGAGATCACGAGCGCGGTGACGAAAGAAGCGACCTGCACGGAAACGGGCGTGAAGACGTATAC
>CABQND010000026.1 GCA_902465495.1 uncultured Eubacteriales bacterium | reverse complement strand
CATGGCGGGCCGCGGTACCGATATTCTGCTGGGCGGCAACCCCGAATATCTTGCCAAAAAGCGCATGCGCGAAGAGGGCGTTGAGCATGAGATGATCGAGCTTGCAACGTCTTATGCCGAGCTGGAAGGGGAGCAGGAAGAGCTTCGCAAAAAATATCGTGCGATGTACGACGAGTTGTACGCGCAGTATAAAGCGGAAACAGATAAAGAGAAAGAGGAAGTCGTGAAAGCGGGCGGCCTGTGCATTCTCGGTACCGAGCGGCACGAATCCCGCCGTATCGATAACCAGCTCCGCGGCCGAAGCGGACGTCAGGGCGACCCCGGCGTTTCGATTTTCTTCCTGTCTTTGGAAGACGATCTCATCAAGCGGTTCGGCGGCGAGCGCATGAAGCGCATTTACAGCATTTTCTGTAAGGATGAAGATACTTGTCTGCAATCGCGCATGCTTTCGCGCGGCATTGAAAACGCACAGCGTGCGATCGAAGGCCGCAACTTCGGTATCCGTAAAACTGTCCTGCAATATGACGACGTCATGAACAAACAGCGTGAAGTCATGTATGCAGAGCGTATGAAGGTGCTGAAAGGCGAAGACGTGCACGAACAGGTGGTCAAGTATATCCCTGATTTTGTGCGCAAAGTGGTTTCCGAGGCAGTCAATACCGACGAAATGCCTGAAAAATGGGATGCGGCTGTACTCAACCGTGCCCTCGAAAACAGGCTGTTGCCCGAGGGAAGTAATTTTATAACGCAGGATAAACTCAATAAGTGGGACGTCGATTATGCGATCGATAAGATCACGAAGGCGACCGAAAAGGCGTACGAAGAAAAGATCAAAGAGGTCAAAGAAGAGCTCGGCATCGATTATTCGGACGTGGAGCGCCGTTTCCTTCTGATGAACGTGGACCGCAACTGGATCGATCAGATCGACGCGATGGACCAGCTTCGCAAGGGTATCGGCTTGCGCGCATACGGCAACGTCGATCCCGTCATCTCGTACAAGAAAGAGGGCTTTGAGATGTTCGACGAAATGGTCGAGCGCATTCAGAATTCGACGATTGCGATGCTCTTGAAAGTGCGCATCGAGGTATCTCGCCCGATGGTGCGTCCGATCGACGAGCCCAAGCCCGCTGTCAACACAGCAGAGCTTTCCACCAATTCTTCGGAGAGCGCTTCCCGCCCGCAGCCGCGTGCGCAGAAGACGCCGGGCAGAAATGACCCGTGCCCTTGCGGAAGCGGGTTGAAATACAAACATTGTTGCGGAAAACGTCAATAACTCACAAAAAAACAGCCTATTTTAAAGAAAAAAGCCCGTTTTGGGCTTTTTTCTTTACATTTTATAGAAAATAAAACACAAATAAATGTTATTTTGAAACAATCGTTAACAAAAAAATAACAAAAATGCGATTTTGTCCACGGTTTGTCCACCGAGGCTTTTTTTGCCTCTAAAATGAGGTGTTTTTTCTATAAAAAATGTGGTGGTAAATTCCGTTTTTATGGTAATAGCTGGTTGCTGAGTTACATCGGGTGATAATGCTTCTCCAAAAAGAATGTAATCTTTCGTTGCGAGGTGTCTTATCAACTTTTACTTTTGCTTTGGTTTCAAAAATTTTAACGATAGAGTCTTCCATTGTTTCAGTTTCTTCCACGTAGTAGGTCATGGTAGTATCTATCGTTGCGTGACCAAGTCTTGCCAGCACGCCTTTAATAGGGGCGTCGTTTTCGGCAAGTTTTGTGCCGTGTGTATGTTTTAATCCGCGGAAGTGAAAGTTTGTGATGCCAAGGCTTTGTCTGCATGCTCCTCAAAGAATTTTATAAATGTTTATATGTATAAGATAGAGGCTAAGCCTCGATGGGGGAAAAAGAATTAAATTGGCTTTTAATTTAAAAACTTTGATTTTTTCATGGTTGCCTCCTGTCTAAATATTGCATATATTTCATAAAAACAAATAACGTAAATACGTTATCAAGTCTTATACTGTCTAAATATTGCTTATGTTCTTCAAGAAATATAAAGCATGGTGCTTTATATTTCTTTTTTATGGAACAGTTTGACCCAATATTCATATTGTTTTTTGTAACCATACGCCATGATGTCGTTGCAGTTCATGTGTTTCATTATTTTTTCTAAAAGGGAGGACTCGGATGAATCGTTATAGATGTCGACAAACAGAGCGTTCTTCCTTAAATTGTTTAAATTCACGAACTGATGCTTTTCAGGCGGAATTTCTCTATTGAATCGAAAGAATGTAAGAGTGACTTGTTTTGGTTTTATACTTGTATTGACGTTAACAGGTCTGAAAAGAAAGTCATCACTTCCTTTAAAGAGTTGTTTCTTACCCGTAGGTAACCCACGATATCCATCAGCATCAAAGTCACTGACAGCGACACGAGCTTTATTATTCACATATACAACTCCTAAAAATATATTTGGAAAATATTTCCTTTTTTCTGTTGATTATTGTACCATAAAAATACTGTAAGAAAGCGGTGTAGAATTGACTAATGTTATGGTCTTCTAATGAAGATCAAAAACAACTGCATCGCCGGTTTTTACATTCCAACATTATTTTTCAAAAGTGTTAACTGTGCTTTAAGCCAAATTGCGATGGGGGTATTGAGTGCAGATAGGGCTTTTTCCAAAAAGGGCTTTTTTTCTTCGGTGTCGTAATATGATGAGAAATAACTTTTCATACGATTTTCAATAATGCTGAAATCATTTTGCCGAAGCGCCTCAAACGGAACATAAAGTGAATTTTCACCTGTATTCAAGTAAAATTCTCGGGTTTGATCCAAGTGATAAACGGAAATGAGTTTTTCGTTAAGCGTTTTCATATATGGAAATCGCAGAAGAAGACAGTTTTTTTAATATATGGTATTCAAAAGGTCCTTGAAATTCTGGCATGAGAAAGGTATAGCAAGGCTTCATGATGCTACGCTGCCATTCGCCCTGATATTCAGTAATAGGGCTGCTATGGCTTTTTTCGTAACGCAACGGATACCGAGCAAGATACCCGCAAGCCATAGCGGATGGGACTTCCTGGGACTTGCAAATATAAAAAAGAGGAAAGTCTTTGGCTGCGTCGGCAAGAATATCTTCGCCAAACAGTTGCACATAGTCATCGTAGTTCGGTAAAAACAATGCACAGTCTGTAAGCGTAATTTTATCCGCTAATGATTTTGAATACAGTTTACCGGTGCTACCATTTGAAAGGGTAACAGAAGGAAGATTGTCAAAAATGATTTTGTTATTCACCATATTAGATTGTCCTTGTGAATGAAATTATTGTATAAGTAAAAATTTGGATTACGGATGTTTTCAAAGTTATTGTCCGTTTATAAACTTACAATAATGATATAATTGCAAAGTTTGTCGAATATAACCTGACACATACCAACATTTTGAAGAATTGGCCATTTTTGATTTTAAGGAAATAGGTATGAATACAGTCGTTTAGCAGAATTTCGAAGATGAGAATCTACTTTTATATGTCATAGCTCGCTTTTTTGTAAAAACGCAAATTAAGGGGATAGTTTTTGCAAAAATTTTCAAAAACTATCCCCTTAACTCGATATAATAATTACTTAACCGATATAGGCAAAAAGATTACGTATCGATCTCACGGCATATTTCATCTAAATTCCGCTTGCCGTATACTATGCGGATAATATATATTGTTGTTTCTTGTTCGACTGGCTTGTAATATAAAATATAATTGTCTATAATTATACGACGCACGGTTTTATCGACTAAAAATTGATTATCTACAACCATACCTGTTAAAGGGAATTTACGGATTTCGTTTATATCTGCAAAAATTTTCTCCCCTAGTTTCAACGCAGCACTCGGATTACATAAGTCTTCGCTTATATAACGCAGAATATCTTCGATGTCTTTTTCTGCTTGTTCTGTAAAACGATAGGAATATTCAGAAGCCATACTTTTCAGCCAACCTTTGTTTAACAGTTTCTCCGTCTACGGTTTTTCCGTTTACTAAATCGGATAAGCCTTCGTTAATTTGTTTAGCTTCGTAAATTTTTCGCATAGTCTTTTCGTAATAATCTATATCCATTACGACTAGTTTCCCATATCCGTTTTTTGTAACGAAAACAGGACCTTTTTCTTCCATGCAATGTTTTTCGATCGCGACGGTATCTTTTAAATCTCTCATCGGAATAATCGTCATAAAACGTTACCTCACATTTATTTTGTGTCTTTATTATATATCATATTCAGCCACGAGTCAACAGTTTTCCAATAATTTTGCAATTTTTTATAGTATTCAAAACCATAAAATTACAACTTTTAGACCAAAAGTTTACACCGAAATAAAAAAAGCCGAAGAATACGGCTTAAAAAAGTACCTATTATAGGAAATATTTAGACAGTAAAATAAAATAGATAAAAAATCGTATAGTGGAGAGAAGATCGCAATGGTAAGAACGTGCGGTTGAACGGATCCGAAGAACAGAAAACGGAGGAGCTTGGGAGTGACTGAAACGGCGCGGGAAATTGAAAAATATGGATTAAACAAGCAGGAATACGAATCATGTTTGCAAGATATTCGTGGAAAACTGAACGGTCTGAATGATATGGATTGGAGCGAGATCGTTGAGAAGTACCATCTCAGCATACATAGCGATACACTGCGGAAAGTGTCAAAAACAATTTTCGGCGGAGTGTTTGTGGCGGAATATTTAATCGAAAAAGCAGCGGAAGGGAAGCAGAAGAGTATTTGTCGCAACTTCGTGCGGAAAAGCACGAAATTCGAAAAGAGAGACAAAAACTCAGCGATGAAAAATTGGAATACAGCCGTTGGCTTAGAGAAGAATCGCGTGATGAACTGATAGCGGAAAAGTTTTGTGATGCAGTGCGTCGTCTTCCGAGTTTGGCGCAACCGGAACCATTGCCGTATGTTCCGGGACAAAGGACTGGAATTTTATGTTTTGGCGACACACATTATGGGGTGGATTTTACAGTAAAAGGATTGTATGGCAAAATCGTCAATCGGTATAATCCGGAAATCTTTGAACAAAGGATGGAAGAACTGCTGTCGCAAACGATAGCAAAAATTAGAAAGGAACAGTTCGGGGTAATTAAAGTTTATTCGTTAGGCGATGAATTGGAAGGCATTCTCCGAGCATCGCAGCTGATGAAACTGCGGTATGGAGTGGTAGAATCTACGATTCGTTATGCAGATTATATTTGCGGGTGGCTGAACCGACTCAGTGAATATGTATGTGTTGAGTATCAGATGGTTATGGGAAATCATACGGAGTTGAGAATGCTTGGTCAGCCAAAAGGTACTTTCTTAAACGATAATATGAGCAAGATAATCTGCGAATTTATCCGGGTACTTAATCCGTGCTACCCGCTATTACTATTCCGAAAGCGAGCCCTCCTCAAGCGGTAATTATTGGCATTATGTTGACGGAATACCTACTCCTTGGTAAATGAGGGCAAGACGATGTGTTTCTGTTCAAATTTTTTGGGCATTATGGAGCTTTAATTAAGAAAATTGAAGTGAAGGGTTTTTTATGAAACAAAAATTGTGCTTGGACTTAGTTGCGAATAAAAAGATGAAGTGGTAGTTTAATTTTTGAGGAGAACTGTATATGATGGTTCTGAAGAGGTATATTATTTTAAGTTTATTATGTTTTGCGACATTATTTTTTGTAGGTTGCGCAATTAATAATAAAGATGCTCAAAACGATGAATATAACGAAAGTCTTCGATAAAAGGAAGAACGGCTAATCTTTAATGTGGACAGGGCATCATAAAGGGTAATTTCTTTTTCAATATATTTTTTTGCAACAAAAATAAATTGTTCGTTTAAGACGATTTTGGGTCTGCCAAATTTAACACCGCGTTCCTTGGCGATGCGGATCCCTTCCGCTTGTCGCGCCCGAATGTTAGAGCGTTCGTTTTCCGCCACAAAGGACAAAACTTCCAAAACGAGATTGGATACAAATTTCCCTAACAGTGTATCCAAGCGGCTCCGAGTATCTAAAAGAGGCATATCCAAAACAAGGATATTTGCTCCTATCGACTGTGTGATTTTACGCCATTCTTCTGTGATCTGGTCATAATTTCTGCCCAGTCTGTCCAAAGACTGAATAACAAGGAGGTCATCTTTTTGCAAAATGCCGCGCAGTTTCAGGTACTCTGTACGGCAAAAATCTTTTCCGCTGCTCTTTTCTGCATAAATATTTTGCTGAGGAATTCCGAATCGTTTGAAAGAATCGAGCTGTCTTGCCAAATTTTGATCTTTCGCAGACACTCGCGCATAACCGTAAGTTTTCATGATGTACTCCTTTTTTGTGAAAAGCATAGCAAAAAAGCGGGCAGTTGAAAATAAAAATCGGGTTTCAAAAAAGTACACCAATTTGGAATTTAAATATTTTATCATTAAATATATTCTGTACTTTTATTTTAGCATAGATTATTATACTTTTCAAGGTTTTTTTAAGATATATTTTGATAAAATTATCAATATTTTACACTGTTTCCAAGTTTCAAATTGGTGTACTTTTTTGGGACAAGCTGCATATAGTTAAAAGTATGAATGTTAAAAGGATTCATTATGGAAGAGAGAAAACGGAAAATTGACAAATTAAGCATGATCGTGATGATTGTCCTCATTGTTCTGCTTTTGCCTGTACTGATTGTAAACCTTACGCTCATCGTAAAGGGTAGCATTCACCCCGATACGCCGCCTGACGTGTTCGGCATTGCGCCGCTTGCGGTCACGTCCGGTTCAATGGACGGCGACAGGGAGGGCAGCTTCGCAAAAGGCGCCTTGATTTTTGTAAAACTTATGGGCGAAGAGGAAAAACAGACGCTTGCGGAGGGGGACGTCATCACTTTCCGCACATCGGGCGCGTTTGTAACGCACAGAATTGTCTCCGTGTTCCGCGATGAAAGCGGCAAAATCATCTCCCTGGTAACGCAGGGCGACGCAAACAATACGACGGACGGAGCGATCGTGTTGGAAAATGTGGTGGGGAAATGCGTGGGAAGCGTCGGCGGACTCGGCGATTTTGCCATGTTCATGCAGACGCCTGTCGGTATTCTCGTGTTTGTTGGAATTCCCGTTTTGCTTTATATCGCGTACGACGTTTCGCGCGTGATGATCTTCAACAAGCGGGCAAAGTCGGACAAAAGCGCCGAATTGCAGGAAAAGGACGCAGAAATCGAGCGCCTGCGCGCACTGGTGGAAAAACAGGGCATTCAGGAAGGCTCGGAACTAAAAGAAGGACAGCAGGAGGAGACCCAACCGCCGCAATCGGAAAGCGAAACAATTTTCGAAAAGAAAGAGGAGTAAATTTTGCTTTGTACCACACACATGGCAAGTTTACATAGAAACAATACATGATGGGAGGTTTGAAATGACAAAGAGAAAAAATGTTGTTTCAAAAATGTTGTTGTTGGTGGTCATCCTTACGTTGATCAGCTGCTGCTTCCTGGGGAGCACGTTTGCCCGTTATACCAGCAACGGAAGCGGTTCGGCTACGTTGAATGTTGCTAAATGGGCGATTGATATTAAAGGTGGGGCTATTGAAGGTGGAACGAGTGTTAATTTTGCAGAAAAGCTTTCCCCTTCTAAGTACGATTATAACACCACCGTTGATGATGAGTATACAGCAAATACTGTACGTAGCAATTCTACGGGAAAATTGCTTATTGCTACAATCAATAATACAGGAGATGTGGCGGCACTGGTTACTGTTGCAGCGGGAGATGTAAATGTCACGGCAGGTGTCGAATTTTCTGATCCCACGGAGCCAAAGGTGAAAGAAGTATTCACCATTAAATTGTGGTACGGCACCCAGGAAGGTGAAAATAATGCTACGAATGCTATTGCAAGCGGTACAACGCAAATTCCACTCGCAGAAAAAACTGGTGTTGTTTATATCTATGCAGAGGTGATTTGGACGAGCGATACGGCAAGCGCTACTGGTGAAGCTGCGGACGTGCGCGATACCTGGATAGGTGAAAATGTTACGTCTGTGTCATACAACATTTCCTACACGGCTGTCCAGAGCACGCAGATCCCCGAAGCATAATTCAAACCTTGCATAGCTATATTAACTGCCGCGCCCACAGCAGTGTGGGCGTCGGGCGCGGCAGTATATGGTTGTGTGCAGAGTAAATCCGTAACTTTTAAGACAAAGAGAAAAGAGCAAATAAGGCGGTGTTTCGTATGGAAACGGAAAACGAAGAAAGGAAAGTGTCGGAATCATCTCGGACCGCGCAGGAAAAGGCTCCGTCAAACATTCCGACGGCGGCGGAGCGCTCCAATCGTTCGTTTGCCGAACGAATGGGGGAGGCAGGATACATTGCGGGCAGGCGTTACGATGCCGTAAAAAACGCGTTTCTTGCTTATAAAACCGCGGAACGCAAACCAAAAAAGGTGCGGTCGCGTATTTCCCGCAGCGGGGAAATTTTTTACTTGGGCAGAAAAGTTTTGGGGAAAGTATGCCTGGTGGGTGGTTACATTCGCCTGTTCCTGGCGCTCGATCCCAAGCTCTACAATGTAGAAAAATATCATCATAAAGACTATTCGGAAGTTGTGCGTTACGCAAAATTTCCTTTTATGATAAAACTTTCCTCAGACAGACAGGAAAGGTATGCCGAGGAACTCATCGATGAACTTCTCCTTCTCAACGGTTTTGTGCGTGACGAGGAGTACATCGTAAAAGATCAGGCAAATATCTTTAAAAAACCCAGGCACAAAAAGGCGGTACAGGAAACCACGGAAATCCGTACCGTCTATGTACCCGTTCCCGCAGAAACGGAAGCCGCGGCGGCGGAGGACATAGGCGAACCCGAACAGATTGACGTGCGCCTGCCGCGCCGTGCTGCTGTCTTCAACAAGCAGGGCGAGCGCATCGGTAAAGTCCGCAAGGGCGTCTGGCAGGACGAGGAGGGCAACGAACAGGGCACATTCGTCAAGGAAGAGACAAACGTATTTGTCTATTCCGGCGAATCGCGCACGGGCTATGTGGACAAAAACGACAACGTCTTGTCCCTATCCAACAAGTACATAGCCACCCTGCGCAGGCCGGAGCGGTTCTGGATCCTAGCTCTCGTGCTGTTTTTGGTGCTCGTCACGCTGCTCACTATTATTTTAAGCGCCTATTTTCTCACGCGGTCGGAAAACTCGGACTACGCGCCCGTCATTTTCATCGCGTCGGAGGACGGCACCAGTTGGGAAGATGCCGAAGATCTGCCCATCTTTTTCAACGAGACGTTCGGTGACACAAAAGTGGCACCCGGCATGAAAGGGACCTATCGCTTTACTTTTGAAAACAGAAACAAAAATACTTTGGATTATTCGATAACGTTCAGCGAGGAAAACGAATACGGGATCGGCATTGTATATCGCTTAAAGCGGGACGGTGCGTACATTTCGGGAGCGGAAGAGTACGTCGGTGCGGAACAGTTGGGGCTGGACGGCCTGACGGTGGAAGCGACATCGTCCACAGTGTTCGAGTTGGAATGGCTCTGGAAAGACAATGACGAGGCGGACACGCTTGCGGGGCAGAACTCCGCCGTGTATACGCTTACTATTTCTTTATCGGCGCAAGTCAGCGTACGGGCATGAAAATATGGGTAAGGTAAAAATAGTGATTCGTACACTTCTTCTCGTCGTGATCGGGGTATTGGTGGTGTACAACGCTTATATACTGATTGCCCGTACGCTGTTTAAAAACGGAATGCCCGTAGCGTTTGGGTTTGCGTGTGCAACCGTCGTTTCTGGCAGTATGGCGGATGAGATCGAAGTGGGCGATTTCATCATCACCAAATCGCAGAAAGAATATGTTGTTGGGGACGTCATCACCTTTTACGACGATAAAAGTGGCTCATATATCACACACCGCATTATCCTCGTTTCAGGTGATACATATGCGACAAAAGGGGATGCAAATGATACGGCGGACGATTTCAGCGTTCCCAAATCGGCGGTGGTAGGCAAGGTTGTGGCAGTGTGGAAGGGGTTCGGAAATGTCGTTTACTTTTTGCAAAGTCCGCTCGGGCTTTTCTGCGTGATCGGAGGCGGCATTGTCCTCTGGGTTTTGACGAATATCGTTATGGAGGTGCCTAGGAAGAAAAATGAGTAAAAAGATAAAAATTCCCATTATAAGATATTTAAGCTATCTGCTTGTTGTCAGTCTGCTGTTTACGGGGGTGACTTTTTCTCGCTACTCCATGACGACATCGGGGGAGAGCACGGCACATCTTGCGCGGTTTCAAAGTTCGTACGAAGTGGACGACATTTCGTCTACGTCCATTCCCAACGTCAATTATTGGCTGAATAACGGTAGCGTCGCCAGCACGGCGCGCACCATGCGCTACACGATCAAAAATTCCAAAAACGGCATCGTAAGCGCCGTGGACGTGCAGGGCACCCTGCGCATTTACCTGCCCGCCGAAATGGCGGATCATCTTGCGCTGCAGCTTGCCGATCAGGACGCGCAGTCGGGCACCACGCGCGTGTGCACGCCCGAAATCGTTCTCGGCGAACTCATTTACGACGAAAACGGAAATTACCGCACGTACGATAACCAAACGGTGGATACATCCTCGTTTGAAGATTATTACGACAACAAAACGGAGGGCGGTCACGGGCAGAGCGTTGCGGACGAGGCCATGCTCGTGAACGGCACGCTGAGCACGGGCTCGGCTTCGCGCACGCTTACGGCGCAAAGCGAGGGCGCGTCGGGGCTGACCCTTTCGGTTTCGGCGCAGAACAAACAAACGCATTATTCGCTGGGCTTTCAGCGCGGCAAAGACGAAAACGACTACGCGCCGCAGCTGTTCCTCGAATTGCAGAAAGCGGTGGATTTTTACACCGTGGATATCACCCTTCCGTCCATGTACCTTACCGCGGGGCAGGAGCAGACGCGCACGTACGTGCTGTATTTCACGCTGACCGAGCGCATCGGCAGCGAGGGGCTCAGCGGCAGCTGGACGGACGCGGACAACGCCATGATCACGACCCCTCCTTCGGGGAACGGCGCGTACACGTACGAGGGCGCCGAAGTGCTGGGGTATTCTTTCGATCAGCCGGCGGCGTACGCGGGCGAAGAAACGCAGACGACGGTGCGCGTGCAGTGCCTGTATGACGGCGCGGGCGCGTACGACGTTTCGCTGTATCACGTTGCGCCCATCAGCGAAAATTCCACGGCAAGCTTCGTCCATCCCATCACATTCGGCGGGCAGAGCGTGCTGGAAGGGTACGATTACGGCACTGCGCTCGTTTTCGGAACAGACACGGGCACGTGCTCCAACACGACGGGCGCACGCGATATCGATATTTCCGCGCTTGTCGGCGATCCGTTCGCGGGCGACATGCACGCGTACGAATTGCTGTCCAAAAGTTACGAAGTAAAATTTACCGCCCTGTTCGCACAGGCTTCGCAATCGGGGGGTGACGTATGAGTACAAAAATCAAATCGGTCCTGATCCCCGTGCTTCTGATCCTCGTCATCGCAACGTCGTTTACCGTGTCGCTCACGCTGGGGCGGTACAGCGCCGAGCTCGGGTCGGAAAGCATTTACACGGGCGAAATGGAGTACGTCGTATCCAACCAGGTCGAGATCGAATCGGTCAACGAATTTTTCACGGCCATTGAAAACGGCTACAACAACATTAAGATCAAGGACGATGTTGATAACCCACTCATCATTTCGGGTGGGATCAGCGACGTCAATTCCGACCTCGTCATTGACCTCAACGGCCACGAGATTCAAAGGAACAACCGCGAACCTCTCCTCAATGTCACGCAGGGCGTCAAGCTCACCATCATCGATACGTCTGAGGAACAGACGGGTAGCTTTTATAATCCGGTCGGCAGCGTGCTGCGCATTTCGGGCGGAACGCTCACCGTGTCGGCGGGCTTGTTCGAAAGCGGCCCCCGCAGCGGCGCGGCGGAGGGTTCCGAAAGCGAATATGCCGCGTTGCAGGCGGACGGGTTGTACAAAACGCCCAAGGGCGCAACGATCGATCTTCGTCACACCGTTTCCGAACTGTATTTTGATGACGAAAACTATTATACGGATGTTTCCATGCCTGTCATCCTCCCCGCCGTAGAAACGTTGGACAACGGAAACCGTGCCGTTAACGGGAATATGTATTTCTCCGAAGGTTACAAAGACAATACCTATATTCCCGCGGATACGTATCTGTATTTCACCCTCAACGACGCAACCGTCGAAAACGCGACGATCAGCGCCGAGGGCAGCGCGGATTATTACTATACCTATTATTTAAACCGCGACACGTTCGAGTACGCAGGGGATCAGAGCGGGAACGACGAAAACACCGTCATGATCACGGTGTACGTATATCAAAACGTCAAGGGCGCGGCGAATAAGGACACGCGGTTTTCTTCCATCGGCATGGAGAGCGGAAACCTGTACGTGCGCGGCGGCACCTATCATTCCTATTTCGGCGAGGAAGATACCTACTGCGTCGACGCGTCGGGCGGATACATGTCCATCGAATCGGGCGAGTTTTTCGCCTATGGCGACAGCGTGTGCGTGGAATGCGCATATGCCCGCGGCACGAACGCAGAGGACGAGTACCTGAGCATCACCGACGGCGCTTTCTATTCCGAGATCGGCAACACCGTCAGCGTTACGCGCGGAAGAATGGTCGTTTCGCAGGCGGCTTTCACCAAAAACGCCGTAAGCGGCGGCGCGGTTTCGGCGTGCAACCAAAACGGTTCCGCCATTTACGTTTCGGGCGGAAGCCTGAACGTATCGTCCGCGTCGAGTATCGGCTTTTCGCTGTACGGCTCGGGCATGAGCGGCATCACGGCAACGGGCAGCGGCGCTTCCGTTTCGGTCGAAAACGTCGAAATGAATTTCTATTCGGGGCAGTCGGCGGGCGCCGATCAAACGTCTCCCGCGGGCATTTCCTTCAACACGGGCATCTATGCCGAGGACGGAACGGTCACGTGCAGCGGCACCACCGCGTTCCGCGTCATCGGTTCCTATTCTTCGGGCATTTATTCCCAAGGGGGCGGCATCAGCATCCTCGGCGACAGCTTTACGTGCAGCGTCACCATGGACGAAACGCAAAAGGTGCTTTCCAGCACCGCCATCAGGTCGGTGGGCGGCAGCATCGGTTTCAACGTCGGGCAGGCGCAAATCGATTCCAACGGTTTGGGCATCACCGTCGACGGCGGCAACATCACCTTCGAGCACGGCTCTTCGTCTGCGATCGGTATCGAAACTTCGCGCGGCACCGCGGTCTACGTCGATGAAGGTACGATCACGATGGACGCAAATTCGACGCTGAACGTGACCAGCAAGATCGACGATTCGTGCAGTTGGGTGTCCGATACCGGCGTAAACATCAATAACGGCGTGTATATCAACGGCGGCTCGTTCATGTCGAAAGGCGTGCTTACCGTAACGCATACGGGCGTGGCAAATTCGGACACGAGCGACAGTTCGGGCACGAGCGACAGCAAGATCAAAAGCTACGCCGTGCGCGTCGACGGGCAGGCAAGCGCGTCGGGCAGCACTTTCGAAGCGGCAAATGCCGAAATTACAACGGTCACAAACGGCGGCGGGCTGTACGTCAACGGCGGTTCGATCGGGCTCGGCACGGCAAATATCACAACGCAGGGCTTCGGCATTGCGATGCGCGGCTCGGCGGGCGATACCGTAACGATCGAAAGCGGGCTCACGCTTACGGCGCAAAGAGCGACGGGCATCTACATTACGGGCGGCTCGCTGCAGCTGAACGGCGATGCCGAAATCACTTCCACGATCGACGAAAACTATGACTTTTGTCCAAACAGCGCGCAGGATTCGTACGACGGTGTGTTCATCAAGGGCGGCTCGCTGACGGCGGAGGGCACATTCAACGTCACGCACACGGGGCTTGCAAACGACGCGCAGTACGATAATAACGGCAATACTCTTTACCGCGAATATGTGATCAAAAGCTATGCGGTGCGCGTGCTGAAAGGCGACGCGGCGTCGAACGTGACCATCAAAAAGGGAACGATCATAAATTATGTCACTGGGTATAGCGGTTCGCAAACCGGGGGCGGCGGCGGGATCTACGTCGAAGCGTCGGAAACGGACAGCGTCAAGCTCGGCGAGGTGAACAGTTCGGACCTGACGGTGCAAACGACGGGAACGGATCAGCATCAGCAAGGCGATGATTATATCTCCATTACGGGTGCGGCAGGCAACTGGGCGTATAGAGAGAGCAGAACGGGCGGGCACGCCGTCGAAGTCAACGGCGGAAACCTGCACATCTACGGCGGGAAATACACGTCTGCGCAGGGCGACGGCGTGCTGGTCAAAAGCGGCACCGTCACCATCGACAGCGGCGAATTTCTGGGGCAGGACGTCTATGATGCAAAAGACGGCGGCAACCTTGCGGGGCCCGCGGCGTCGTACAGCCTGAAAGTGTACGGCGGCACCGCCGACATCAACGGCGGAACGTTCGGCGCAGGAAGCAGTAAGAAGAGCAACGGCGCGTTCATCATGGGCACGTCCGCGCAGAACGCGGCAACGGTGAACATCAGCGACGCTACGTTCGAGGTGAGCGGGCAGGCGGGGTTCAGTATTTTCGAATACGCTTCCATCGTATTCGAAGGAAAAGTCAGCGTTTCGGGCGATGCATGCGCCATCGCCGTGGAAGACAGAACGGCGCCCGTGGATATCACCATCAAGGGCGGCACGTTCAAAAGCACAGGTTCAAGCGGCAATTTCAACGGGATCTGGTACAGCAACCCCAATGCGAAGCTGACCATCGAAGGCGGAACTTTTGAAGGAAGTTCGGGCAGCGGCCTGCAATTTGCCAAAGCGCCGAACACGGGCAGCGACGGGCGGTGTAACGTGCAGCTTTCGGGCGGTACGTACAGCGGAACAAAGTACGCGATCGACCGGAACAACCAGTCGTTCAGTATAAACGATATCCTTGCGCCGAATTACAATTTCTCGGGATCTGTAACGAGCCGGAGCTGTTCGGTCGTAAAAAACGGCTGAGCGCTTTCGCGGCGGCATACAAAAGAAAAGGCGGAGCCGTGCAGTTGAAGTGAATTCTCAATTTTTGGAAAAAATTAATTAAATTTTGGTCATGAGTTCGGTATTTTACCGGACTCATACCTTTTAGTTAGATAAACATTTGAATGTACTCTTGTAATCAGCAGATGAAACAGAGACGAAGATTTCCGATGGATATGCTGTTTAAGCAATATTGTAGGTCAATCATTCGATATTAAGAAATAGATGCAATGTTTTTCTAAAAATATAAAATTTTCGGAGAACTCAAATATCTCTCGAATGAGAATGCGAGTGTACGTTGAGATCTGTCCAGCGGAAAAGTCTACTTTTTTCAACGCTATTGACATCATCGGCTTTTTTTGATATGATATAACAAAAGTTTACAGTGTGGTGAGGGTGATGGAAAAGAATTTGCAGCAAATGCAATTCAAAGACAGGCTTTGCCGAACATTGCTTCGTATCAATTGGTTGATTGCAATTGTTGCAATGTTGCCTGTTTTGTCAAAAATATTCATAGGTGTGGCGGCTATCGGTATGGTTTTCTATTATCTGATTTTAATAGCCGTCACAATTATAACATTAGGTCTTTTTTTACTGAATGATTCTTTTCGGGCATTATATAATGTTGATTTAAACGGTTTACAACAATTATCGGATCAAATCGTTCAAGCATATCGAATTGCGCAACCGGTTCTTGCAGGGATATGCGCGTTCCTATCTGCAATTGTGCTTATCGTAATCATTTGGAATCAGGACGAAGTGCATAAATCAAGAAAAATTGTTTCTCTAACATTGGCTGTTCTTATTGTTCTGATAGCTACCCTCGTATATTATATGAAACTGATTTAAATGGGGGGGGCTATGAAAGTTTTTTTGATAAACAGATCAGATGTTTTATTTTTTTCAGGCGAAACGAAATTGAAAGTGAAGAAAGAAAACGGCAGAGAGTTCATTGATGCCCCTGTTTTACAGGATGGGAAAATTGTTCTGAGGATCATCCGTAAGCCCGAACTTTCCTATCCGAATTGGTGGCTTTATTCTGCATTCTTCTGGATTATCGGAATAATGGGCTTGTTTACTCCCAGATATTCCCGCTTTGATTATGCGTTGGATTGCAATGTCATTTTGGACAGCGGGCAAACGCAGGATATTTGGCTTCGGTTTAACCACTTTGTCAACAAAAAGTCAAGTATTCCCGTAGCCGCGGTAACGGTGCCTGAAGGAACGGTTGCAACATTGGAAAACGCCGCATACGTTTATGACAAGACTTCGTGCAGACGGAGGAAGGTTTACAAACTTGTTTCTTGGCTGATGCGGGTTGCTGTTATTGTTGCAGTTTGTTTTATAATCATTTAAGCAAGGGAGGATGAGAAAATGTTAAATTTATTGGCTGCAAATATTGACGGATTGGAAATTGCTTACATAGCGGTGGGCATTTTGCTTGGCATCGCGATTATTGCGGCGTTTATCGCTCAAATCGTGATTGCAATCGGATATTGGCGCGGAAACCGCACCAACAATTCGTTGGGACTTTCGGGCGGAGAGTATGCGCGCAAACTTCTCGATCAGAACGGAATGCCGGATGTACAGGTAAAAAAATGCGGTATTATACGAACCATTTTATTCGGAAACCATTATAGTATCACCAAAAGAACGGTTTATCTCCGTATGCGTACGATCAATAAACCCAGTCTCACGGCAGTAGCAATGGCGGCGCAGAAGGTTGCGCTTGCCGAACAACACAGAGACGGCGATACAAAAATGATCGTCAGAAGCCGTTTGCAGGGACTGGGCGTGTTTGCACCGATTTTATTTGTACCGTTGGTCCTTATCGGATTTCTGGTTGATATCTTTGTTTTGGAAACACTTCTGTTTTCTTTGGTTACGGCGGGAATCGGGCTGCTGTTTATTCTGTTCGGATTTATTGTAACTCTTTTAAATATTCCCGTGGAAAAGAAAGCAATGGAACGTGCGCAAGTTATACTGGAAAACGAATTGACCGGTGAGGAAATGGTCACTGTTAAAAAAATCTTCCGCAGTTATCTGGTTGAATACGTATTACAGTTTGTCATTGCAATCTTGCGCATTATTCAACTGATTCTGAAAATTTTGATCAGTATTCGGAAAAAATAAATTATTTGGTCTATGAGGTAGAGGAACAAAAAATCGCAATCAATTTCAATTCGCAAATTTATATATAAAGACTTTATGCGGAGGTTTAATGTATGAATTTTGTAAGACAACTGATAAGACATATTGGCAGCTGTATCACGGCAGAAAAAGGCAAGCGTATTTTTTACGCCGTTGTTAACATTGCATTTATAGCGATAGCAGTGCTTTCCGGTTGGGGCGTTTTAAAGGCATGGGAAATAATGTTCAGCGAAACCTTTATTGGCGGATTGCTATTATTGATTGTATGCGCTACGTTTGCGATTCTTTTTTTGATCGACGGCGTGATCGGTCAGTTAATTCATACTGTTGTTAATTTTATTTTTATATTTAACCGAGAAGAGCGTGGCTATGCAATCTGTGCATTCATTATCGCTTTACTGTCTATTATTGCAATGGTAGTAGTAATGGTCATTTTGTTAAATTAAATGTTTAAGACTATGAATTCCATTAAGTCTGCCTTTTTACATCGTCATCCAAAGGTATAAAGGTAAAAAGGGGAATATGATATTTTTTATAAAGTTTGCAGATACAATCATAGATGCTCTCGGCGGCATCATTTAATTTTCCTTTTAGTGGTTTTCCAAGTCTTAAAATTTTACTGTTTTAAGAAATGTTTTTAGATGGAGCGTAATGTTGGTTGACAAAAATGAGTGAATGTTATATACTGAAAATAATCCGTGTCTCAAAAAGTTCGGTATTATTTTTGTCCACATTTTGTCCACGCTGACTCAAAAATGGGTAATGTTGGTAGGTGTCAGCGGGTGTCTAAATATTTTTTATACGGCGGTTTTTTGCTGTTTTTAGCGACAAATAGTGCCAAAATGTTGAAAAATAAGGTGAAAAGGAAGTCTCAAGGTTGCCCTTGCGGAAGCGGTAAGAAATACAAAAACTGCTGCGGGAAAAACGAGTAACCGATGATAAAAACAGCCGGAACGATTAAGTATTTCGGCTGTTTTCGGTTGTTTACAAAAGAAGAAAATACATATGTTAGCATTGCAAATTTTCCTTTTGATCGTGGGGCTTGTCCTGCTCGTAAAAGGGGCGGAATGGTTCGTGGAAGGGAGCGCGGGTATCGCGAAAAAATGTAATATTTCTCCGCTGGTCATCGGGCTGACTGTCGTCGCATTCGGCACGAGTATGCCCGAACTGGCGGTTTCGGTCACATCGGCGATCGGGCATTCGACGGACATTGCGATCGGCAATGTCGTCGGAAGCAATATTGCCAATATACTGCTCATTTTAGGGCTTTCGGCTCTCATGCATTTTTTGCCTGTGCAGAAAGAATCGCTGAAACTGGACCTTCCTGTTTTGATCATCGCAAGTGTTTTGCTTGTAGGACTCGGCTGGTGGGGAAATTCCCTTGCATGGTATGACGGGCTTGTTCTGCTCGTTGTGTTTTCTGCGTACATGGCTATCTTGCTTGTACAGGCGGGGAAAAAGCGCAAGGAACTTCTCGCCCTTCCCGAAAGCGAACGCGTGGCGGAAGAAGAAAAGGCGCCACGCGGCCGCATCGGCGGCTGGATCTACCGCATGGGAAGGCATCTTTGGTTTCTGATCGTGCTGGCGCTCATCGGGCTTGGCATGGTCGTGGGCGGGGGGACATTGCTCGTGAATGCGGCGACGTACATCGCCGAATATGCGGGTGTGTCCGAACGCGTGATCGGATTGACCATTGTTGCGGTGGGTACTTCACTTCCCGAGCTGGTTACGTCGGTGGTCGCGGCAGCCAAGGGGCAGACGGATATCGCGGTCGGTAATGTGATCGGAAGCAATATTTTTAATGTCTTTGTGGTTGCGGGTATTTCGTCACTCGTGTATCCGCTCGCTTTTACTGCATCAAACGGAATCGATGCTTTGGTGGCACTGGGCGCAGCGGTATTGCTGTATGCGCTTGCACTGATCAAAGGGCACAAACTCGGAAAAATTGCAGGGGTGATTTTTCTTGCTTGTTTTGCCGGATACTATGTTTATCTGTTTGCCGTATAGTCACTTTGCGGCGGGAAAGAAGTTCAGGAGAGAGTAAGAATGTTTAAAGCAGACGATTACAGACTGCGCGCCAAGGCGCTTTCGGAAACGCTGGAAGAGACCAAAGCGGCGCTGGAAATAGATGCACAGCGCGAAAAACTTGCGCAATTGAAAGCGGAGCAGGAAAAGCCGGAAGTATGGCAAAATCTTGAGCTTTCCGCAAAACTCGGCAGGGAAACGTCCGCGGTCGAAAGCAAGATTGCCGCATACGAAAAGGGCAAAAAAGCGCTGGACGAGGTGAACGAAGTTATCGATCTTATCGAAGAGACCGAAGAAGAGGACCTCGTTCCCGAGCTGGACAACTTGCTTGCAACGGCGGAAGCGGATCTGGAAGACATGCGTATCCGTTCCCTTTTGCGCGGCAAATACGACGGGTATAACGCGCTTCTGACCTTGCATTCGGGCGCAGGCGGTACCGAAAGCTGCGACTGGGTATCCATGCTATATCGTATGTACACCCGTTATGCAGAGCGTAACGGATATAAAGTGACCGAGCTCGACCGCTTGGATGGCGACGAGGCGGGCATCAAGAGCGTGGATTTCAAGATCGAGGGCGAAAACGCATACGGGTATCTGAAAGCGGAGAAGGGGGTGCATCGTCTGGTGCGCATTTCCCCGTTCGATGCAAACAAACGCCGCCACACTTCGTTTGCTTCGCTGGAAGTGATGCCGGAGATCGAGGATGACGGTGACGTCGAGATCCGCAGCGAAGATTTGAAGGTTACGACTTTCCGTTCATCGGGTGCGGGCGGCCAGCACATCAACAAGACGGAATCGGCGATCCGTATTCAGCATATTCCGACGGGCATCGTCGTGTCCTGCCAGAACGAGCGCTCGCAGATCCAGAACCGCGAAATGGCGATGAAGATGCTGCGAAGCAAACTTATCGAACTCAAAGAGAGCGAACGCATCGCCAACGAACAGAGCATCAAGGGCGAAATCAAAAAAATCGAGTGGGGCAGCCAGATCCGAAGCTATGTTTTCTGTCCGTACACCCTCGTCAAAGATCACCGTACGGGATACGAAACCGGCAACATTCAGGCGGTCATGGACGGGGATATCCAGCCCTTTATCATCGAATATCTGAAAAAGAGCTGAGTAGAGCCGTCGGGCGCTAAAACGCGCGTACGTGATTGAGAAAAAAGGTACAAAATGTATTATAAAAACTTTCGACGCAAAGGGAATATGATATTTTTCCTCGTGATCGGGGGCGTATTTCTCGCGATCGGGATCCTTGCGTTTTTCTTTTGGGAATTGCCTTGGGCGATCGCGTGTTTTGCCGCGGGCGTTCTGCTTGCCGTCTTGCCGCAGTTTGTCATCTTTTCACGCTACGGTATGAAAGGGGACAGGTTGCGCTATCGCAAGTGGGGCATTCCCCGTTCGGTCAAGACGGATGCGATCGGGACGGCAATTATCTGTATTTATGATGAATACCGCCGTTGGAAAGGATTTGTTCCCGCCACGTTTCAGGGCAAAGACGGACCCGTCACCGTGCCTGCGCTCGTACTGTTAAAGAGCGCGGACGAGGAAGAACTCGACCTTTGTGACACGCGCACCAATGTGCGCCTCACTTTCCGCAAAGAATATATCACCGACATGGCGCTGGATTTTGATTTTTTGAAAGAGCTGCGCAATGCAGGGTTTAGCGGCAAAGTATATATCTCGGAATACATTCATGCGCTGTACAAGCCCGCGTTTGAGGAAATTTTCCAAAGCGGCGGGTACGAAGTGTATGATCGCATTCCGAAACGCGTCAAACGCCTGCAAAAATGAGGGGAACGCCCTCATTTTTTTACAAAGACATATGATTCGCGGTGCATTTGAGAAAAAAGGCGCGAATTAATCGGAATTTACACGCATATGCGTTGCGGCACATATGCATGGAGGAATATTGTGGATTACGCTCAGCGGTTTTCGCAACTGAATAAAAAGGCTGAACCGCTCATTTTGGGTATCGAAAGCTCCTGTGACGAGACGGCGGCGGCAATTGTGCGGGGCAGAAAACTTTTGTCCAATGTCGTGCTGTCTTCTGCTGCGGAACAGGCGAAATACGGCGGGGTCGTGCCCGAGATCGCTTCCCGCGCGCACACCGATGCGATCGGTGAAGCGGTGGAGCGCGCGATTGCAGAGTCGGGCGCAGATAAGAGTGAAATCGATGCGGTCGCGGTGACGTACGGCGCAGGCTTATTGGGCGCATTGCTGGTCGGACTTTCCTTTGCAAAGTCGTTTGCGTATGCGCTGGGCGTTCCGCTCATCGGCGTGAATCATATCCGCGGACATATGGCGGCGGCGTATCTGACCGATGCGACGTTGGAGCCGCCGTTCATCACATTGCTTGCGAGCGGCGGGCATACTGCGATTTTGTACACGAAGACGTATACGGAATTTGAGATCCTCGGCTCCACGCGCGACGATGCCGCGGGCGAGGCGTTCGACAAAGCTGCACGCGTACTCGGGCTTGCCTATCCGGGAGGGCCGAACGTGGAGAGACTGGCACGGGAAGGAAAGCCTTGCATTGAGTTTCCCAAAATGTTCCGTGGAGGCGGATACGATTTTTCGTACAGCGGCTTGAAAACGGCGGTCATCAATTATTGCCACAACAAGGAACAAAAAGGAGAATCTTTTTCTCGCGCGGACGTTGCGGCATCCTTTCAGAGCGCGGCTTGCGATGTTCTCGCCGAGCGCGCGGTTCTTGCGGCAAAGGAAAAAAGTTGCGGTACAATCGCGGCGGGCGGCGGCGTGATCGCAAACGGGTATCTGCGCGAAAAACTTGCAAATGTTTGCGAAAAAAACGGCATACGCCTGGTTTTGCCTGAAAAGAAATATTGTACCGATAACGCGGCAATGATCGCGGAAGAAGGGGTGACGCAGTATTTTGCGGGAAACTTTGCCGATCTTTCCCTCAACGCTTGTGCCCACATACCACTGGGTAAAAAAGGGAAACAATAATCAGTTAAGCTTACAGAAAAAAGTGTATAAGGAGTTGAAGAATTGGCGATAATCGCTTCCGAACAATTTCGGAGGCGATTTTTTATGTTCGGCAAATTTGCAAGATCGTGCATGACATTTTTAACAGGCATAGTTTGTCTGGCGCTTCTTGTTCTGCCGCAGATTTTGGATAAGGATCTGCTGTTCGATTGTGCTGTCGGATATACTTTTTATTCGCAAAGTGAAAGCTCGCAGGCAAAGATTACGCTTGCTGCGCCGTCCGATGCTGCGAATGTCAAACGTTCTCTCGCATCGGTTACGGGTGAGAGCGCGCGCTATTTATGTGAAGAAGATGCGTTTGCGCAGATTGAAAAATACGATGGAAAGTTTGTTTTTTCAGAAGTTGCCGCGGATGTGACCAACTATTATTATTATTCCTCGCGTTTGGGTGGAGGCGTCGAACTGTACGGGCAGCGCGTCAATCTGCACGTTGCTGTAAGGGGGGAAGAGTCGGTTGTCGGGTATCCGCTGGTATTTGGCGGATATTGAAAAAATAATAAAAAAATTTTTTGAAAGTGTGTATAAATTTTTGTAAACGGTCAAAAATCCAAGCAACAAATCTTTTCGGAGGAGTATCATGAAAGAAAATCAGACAAACGAAAACGAAGTGAAATTAAAGAGGAAGAGCTGGTATTATATCGTCATTGCGGCGTGCGCGCTTGTGTTGGTTGCGGCAATCGTGCTGACGGTTGTATTTGTGGCGCAGGACAATACGCCTGCGATCGAAAACCCGAATAATCCTGATGACGGTGCAGGTACAGAAGAACCGGAAGATCCGGGCGACAACGACGATGATGACGACGACGATGACGATTCAAATCAATCCGGCAATACGGAAATCGTATTTTCTATGCCTGTGAGCGGCGGTACGATTGGCACTATGTACACGTTCTGGTACAATTCGACACTCAACCGTTACAACCTGCATGACGGTATTGATTTTAAAGCGGATGCGGGAACTTCTGTCGGGGCTGCGTATGCGGGCACGGTGGAAAGTATCACGGACACTCTTTTGGAAGGCGGAAAAGTTGTCATTGATCATGGCAACGGTTTGAAAAGCGAATATGCGTCCATTGATGTAGTGGCAGGCTTGCAGGTCGGAGACAGCGTGGCGCAAGGAGAAGTGATCGGCACCGTTTCGGCGGCAGCGGATGTGATGGGAAATGAATATAACGAAGGAGCACACCTGCATTTTGAAGTAACGCAGGACGGAAAGAGTATTGATCCTTCGTCCTATCTTGATCTCGATGAAAAATAATAACATTCTAATCTTCCTTTTTCGAGGGTCCGCGGCATTTGCCGCGGACCTTGATGTCTTTATAGTGACTTTGTTCGAAGAAAGCGAAAAATGGTGCGCGGATACTGAAAAAGGCTTGTAAAAAAGGGCGCGGATGTGATACAATATTTACGAGAAAACAAAGGAAGAAAAGGTGGATCATGCACGAAGGACACAGGGAGCGTATTCGTGAAAGGTTATTTTCGCACGGAGAATCGCTTACCGATCATGAACTGCTGGAAATACTTTTGTTCGATCCCATCAGTCGTCGCAATACCAATCCGATCGCACATGATTTATTGGACAGCTTTGGAGATCTGGAAGGTGTGTTTAATGCCACACCGCGTTTGCTTTGCACAGTTGCCGGGATCGGACCGCGTGCCGCAGAGCATATTTGGATGGTCGGGGAGCTGATGCGGCGTATCCGCGGATGTAAGGATCGGCAGATCAGTTTAAGTAATTTCGGAGAAGTGAGCGCATTTATCCGCGAGCGTTTTGATGACTGCAAAACTGAAAAGTTGGAAGTTTATCTTGCGGACGTAAATTGCGTTTTTCTGTGTGCGAAGACGATTTCCGATGTACGGAAGGACAAAGTTATGTTGGACAGTCAGACGTTCGGGTATATTCTTTCCGAGGTCAAGCCTGTCAACGTTATCGTTGCGCATAATCACCCGAGCGGAAACAGTACTCCTTCGGAAGAAGATGATCGTTGCATGCGTGAGATCAGTCGGATGTGCCATTTGCACGGTGCGCGTCTTTGCGACAGTGTGATCGTCGGCAAAGAATTGTACAGTTATTACTACACAGGCCGCATTTATTCGGTCGAATACAAAGAATAAATCTGAAAAATTACGGAAGGACAATGCCATGAAAGAAGTCAGAACCAGATTTGCGCCCAGTCCTACGGGCTATATGCACATCGGAAATTTGCGTACCGCGCTGTACGGTTATCTGTATGCCAAAAGTCAGGGCGGGAAATTTATTCTGCGCCTGGAAGATACGGACACACGTCGATATGTCGAGGGCGCCGTACAGATCATTTACGACACTTTAAAAGATGCGGGGATCGTCTATGATGAGGGCCCCGACATTGGCGGGAACTACGGCCCGTACATTCAGAGCGAGCGTGCGGCGATCTATAAAGAATATGCCGAAAAGCTCGTCGAGCTGGGTGGGGCGTACTATTGTTTCTGCGACAAGGAACGCATTGACTCGCTCAAAGATGAAAACGGAGTCGGCCGTTATGATAAGCATTGCCTGCATCTTTCCAAAGAGGAGATCGCAGAAAAGCTTGCGGCGGGAGTACCTTACGTTATTCGTCAGAATGTTCCCGAAGAGGGGAGCGGTTCGTACGACGATCTCGTATATGGGCATGTCAGCGTCGATTTCAAGGATATTGAAGACGGCGTTTTATTGAAAAGTGACGGAATGCCCACCTATAACTTTGCAAATGTAGTGGACGATCATCTGATGGGGATAACGCACGTTATTCGCGGCAGCGAATATCTTTCGTCCACTCCCAAATACAATCTCATGTACGATGCGTTCGGATGGGAACGTCCCGTGTACATTCATTTGCCGCCGATCATGAAAAATTCGCACGAGAAACTTTCCAAGCGCAACGGCGATGCGAGCTATCAGGATCTGGTCGCGAAGGGCTATATCAAAGAAGCGATTGTAAATTACATCGCGCTTTTGGGATGGAGTCCCAAGAGCAACCAGGAAAAGATGACTTTGCGCGAGTTGGAAGAGCATTTTTCTTTGGCGGGCCTGAATAAGTCTCCGTCCATTTTTGACGAGCCTAAACTTCGCTGGCTTTCGGGTGAATATATTCGTGAAATGAGTTCGGAACAGTTCAAATCTCTTGCTCTGCCGTTTTTGCAAAAGTCCAAAGCGTTCGGAAAATACGATGAAGATAAACTTTTGCATTTAGTACAGTCGCGCGTGGATGTACTTGAAGATATTCCTTCCAAGATCGACTTTTTGGAAGAGTACGGAGCGATCGATCCTGCATTGTATTTCAATAAAAAGATGAAATCGGATGCGGAAGTCGCAAAAACTGTTCTTCCCGCGGCGGCAAAGACGTTGGGAGGGCTTGCCGAATTTGAAAATGCGCAGATTTATGCGGCGCTGGTCGGACTGGCGCAGGAACTCGGCTTGAAAAACGGACAGGTGCTCTGGTGCGTGCGTATTGCGCTCACCGCGCGCGAGAATACGCCGGGCGGCGCGAGCGAAATGGCGGAACTTTTGGGCAAAGAACGTTGTCTTTCCAGGCTTGCGGAGGCGGCGCAGGCTCTTTCGGTATGAATGGCGATAAAAAGACGGGCGGAGAAAAAAATGACGGTGGGAAAAAACGGCGCGGCTTGGTGAAATCGCTTGCTGAGCTGAACATGCTGCAAGCCATCCGCTTGGTAATTTTAATACTGCTTGTTATTGTCATTTTTATAGTTGTATTCAATGGCCTCGATCGCGGTAAAGGTCCGGTTATTTTTACGATTCCGGTTTCCGTGGCATTGCTTTTTTCGATGGTGATGAAAGTGTTTGCCAAGCGTACTTTTCATCAAAAGATTGCATGGTATGTGATCGACAGCATATTGCTGATCCTTCTTAACTTTTTTTCAGGATGGCGGCTTTCCGTAGCAACGGATTCGTTCTGTTATCTGGTATACGTTCTTGTGCTTTCGGAGTTTTATATTTCTGCACCTTCCCTCCGCGATAATCTTATCATGTTTGCGGTCAACGTCGCTGCGTTTACCGCAGTGTATGTGATGATTGCAGTCGTAAACGATGAATTCGGATCGGCTTTTGCAATATCTTCGCAGTATTTTCTTGCGCTGATCGTATTGGTTTTACATTTTGTAATGTTTAATTTTGCCATGACCGTTTCGCGCAAAAACAGACAAATTGAAGAAAATTTGCACGAACTGGAAGACAGCCGAAGAGAGCTTATGCGCGCTTATGATAAGCTGGAAGAAGCGACGGTGCTCGAAGAGCGTAATCGCATCGCCAAGGAAATCCATGACACGGCGGGGCATTCGCTGACGACGGTGATCATGCAGACCGAAGCGGCGCGCCTTGCGCTCGGAAAAGACGTCGCGGAAGCGGAGCGTTGCATTACCGCGGCGAATATTCAGGCGAAAAACTGTCTTGATCAATTGCGGCTTTCGGTACATCTTTTGTCGGGCAGACGGGAAAACGTTACCCTGAAAGAGTACCTTGAAGGCATTCTCGAAGAAACGGCAAACGGAACATATCTGACAGTTCGCAGTAAGATCGATGATCTGGAATTGACCGAAGAAGCGGAACGTTTTATCAGTAACACGTTGCGCGAAGGTATTTCCAACGGAATTCGCCACGGCGGCAGTACAGCGTTTTTGTTTGAGCTCAAAGACAAAGGCAATTTTGTCGAATTTCTTTTGTCTGACAACGGATCGGGCGTTGACATGAAAAATTTCAAAGAGGGATTCGGCTTATCTGGCATGCGTGCAAAGGCGGAGAGCCTGGGCGGTATGGTGCATTTTTCTTCGGAAGAAGGGGAAGGATTTGAGATCCTGCTCAGCTTGCCGGGTAGTTTAAAGGTTTCGGCGCAAAAGGAGGAAGGGAATGAAGATCAAAGTGATGATCGTTGATGATCAGGTAATTTTGTCGGAAGGGATCCGCAGCGTGCTCTCTTCGTCCGAAGATCTGGAAGTGATCGCGCTCGCGACGGACGGGCAAGATGCCCTTGAACGTATGGCGCAGGGCTGTATACCCGATGTGGTTCTTTTGGATATTCGTATGCCGAATATGAACGGTGTTGTCACAACGGGAGAGATTAAAAAGCAGTACCCGGATGTGAAAGTGCTCATGCTCACCACTTTTGATGACAGTGATTATATTTTAAGTGCCCTCAATAACGGCGCATGCGGATACCTGCTTAAAGACATCAGTGCCCCCGCCCTCATCGATGCAATCCGTAATGCTTACGCAGGGGATACGATTCTTCCTGCCAAGATCGCGAAAAAGATCACGGACGCGGCAAAAATGGTTACGTCTGACCGCGAAATCAAATTGCGTCGCGCATTCGGGCTTTCTGACCGAGAAGTGGAAATCGCCGTTATGATCTATGAGGGATTTAACAACCGCCAGATTGCGTCAGCTCTCAATCTTTCGGACGGAACTGCACGCAATTATATAAGCGCAATTTATATGAAGCTCGGTTGTGACAGCCGTTCAGATGCGATCGCGAAGATGAAGGCGACGCTCGGCGGCTGAGCTGAATTTATGTCGTTAGGCTTTGCATTTTGCAAGGCCTTTTTTGTATCCTAAAACCCGCGGATAGTCCGCGGGTTCAAGAGAGGCTTTGCCGAT
>CABQND010000025.1 GCA_902465495.1 uncultured Eubacteriales bacterium | reverse complement strand
TTTCACAAAAAAATTTAATATATTATATGCTATTTAAAAACTAAATATATTTGGTTTAGTGCCCATACCTAGACTAATTTTAATATCTATTTTTTACTTACAACCAAATTTTTGTATTCTTTTATTGATTAATTAACGACATAAAGATTGATTAAATCGAAAAAATTTTTCAAACGTATCATTCCGTTCCGTTGCTAAAAAATAATCATATTCTGAAAGCATTTCAAGCATCAATGTTAGTTTTGTTTCAACACACATTGACGTACACGTCAAAAACATTTCTTTGGTGACTAAATTCGTGTTTCGGTAGTATTCTTTAAATTTATGGCGAACTCCAAATTCTTTATTGGTCCCTGCCAAAAGCCAACTTTCTATTTCATATTGAACCACATATACGTTGCCAATGTCAAGTTCAGAATATTTTTGAGTAAGCTTATTTTTTTTTATATCAGGAGAATTGCCATCACTATCCGCAAAAAAAAGATATGGGTCACCAATTTGTTTTAAGGTTTTTAAATATCTGTTCACCTGCATTACTGTCTTTTGTGAAAATTGATAAAAATCAACCTCGTCTGACTGTAATAGTATATGTTTAAAAAATGTTTCATCATCTTGTCCTTCAATAAAACAATGTAACATATTATTCTCCTAAAAGGTTTTGCATAAACAATTCACTTATCCCAAGTTCATTCTTTATAAATGCTTCAACTTTTTGACTATCTGCTGGCTTTGTAACAATTGAGTATCCCTCACTATCTCTATGAATAAATCTTATTGAACCAAGGTTTGAATTGTTTAAGATTTCAGGATTATGAGTTGTAAAAATAACTTGTTTTTGAGTAGTTACATCTTTTGCCATCTGCACAATTGCCCCTAATAATTTGGGATGAATATTTCTTTCTGGCTCTTCAATTATAACAATGTCCGATTGATTTTGAAAATACAGTGCAACAATTATCGCAATAATGCTAACGGTACCATCAGATAAATAATTCGAATAAAAAATTTTTCGACTGTATTTTTCTCCAATTTTATAAGCATAGGATTGATCATAATTTCTTTCAACATCAATCTTTTTTATAAATGGAAGAGCATTGTTGAGAAGTCTAATAAATTTATGATAATCCTCTTTTGAACTTAAAACAGATTGTAGTACTGACGCCAAATTAGCCCCGTCTGATTCTAAGACTTTTCTTGTTGAAATCATACATGATTGTTTTAATTTTTGGGGATCAAAATCATACACTTTAATTAGATTCTCTTCAGAAAAAAGAGGAGGAAGAAAATAGGAAAGCCTATATAACAATATTTCATTCTTGGCTGTATAAAGATCATCTAAAAGAAATTCTATATCTCTAAATATATCCCCGTTAATTTCGTACTTGGAGTTAGCAGATTTCTTTGTAATCACACAAGTTTGTTTCTCATTCAAACTGATCATTTCATATTTTCTTTTTCCTTCTATTTTTTCTCTTTTGTAATTCTCAAAAACTATTTTCAATTCGTCATAAGTAATATTGTACTTTTTTCCTCTCAAATGAGGAGTGATTTCAAACTGATACGAAAAAGAACAAGGCTTAACTGATACCGCATCTTTTCGCATAAACCAATGTTCATTATTAAAATCCAAATCGAAACTTATTCTTATGGGTGTCCCCTTGGGGGAATTTGCATTTGATAAATAATCTATCCCCCCTTGCAAAGCCACGGCATCATCTAAGCCTTCGAGCATTATGTCTTTAATAAATTTAAAAATGCTCATAAGATTTGATTTTCCTGAAGCGTTCGCTCCTACAATTAAAGTAAAATCATCAAATTCTGTTTGTAAATTTTTAAAACTCTTATAGTTAGTTGCTTCAATCCTTGTTATTCTCATAAAAGTCCTCATGAAATAATTATTGACAAAAATTTAATGCTTATAAACGTAAACATTGAGTATTTTAAATTACATTTAAAATATATGCAAATGTTTAAATCACTAAACTGATTGATCATTTAAGCATAGTTATCTTTATCATTGCCGGTTTCTAACATCAAGCCACTGTCGCCGATGCCATAAACATGACTTATCACATATCATCAGCTTATTTTTTCAACTTGAAGCGGAATTGCAATGCTAATTTTAGATAATATTTTCCGTCGTTTTTCTTGTAAATTTCCATATACTTGTGGCGGGAGCAAGACGGCCCTTCAAATCTCAACTTGTCTATCAAAAAATCTTTGAACTCATCCGCAATACATGAATGGAACGCGACCACGTCGCCGTCACGTTTTACGACGATATATCCTCCGCTCACGTCCGAACGCCCTGACCATGGCTTACTGAACCGAAGTCCCGTAAACATGGCATAGAGCAAATTTGCGATTTTAACGCGATATGTATCATACAAGTCATCAAAGCCGTACCCGACGAAATCAGTATCGGCAAGATATTTGATCGCATCTTCAACACCAACGGAAGCCGCGCCGCACTCAAAATAATAATATTTGAGCATTCCACCGAGAATTTTGGGCATTTCCATCCCGCCGCATCGAACAAGATTTTGTCTTGCTGTATCTTTGACGGGATTTACAAACTCTAAATTAATATCATTTGCTTTTAAATACCGTATCCTATCTCCGGTTGCAACTTCTCGTTTGATTTCGCCTTTTTTGGTGACTTCATGGAACATGCCGTTAAAGGTGTTCATCATATCGTCATTAAAATCACCCACAAGGCAATATTCAAAATTTGTATTGTCTCCGCTAGCATTAAAAAGAGTGGCGGCAGCATCAATATCGGATTTACAGGAAAATCCCATAATCTGATTTACACCAGAGCGATAATCCATTGTATCCAAAACAATATCAGCAGTCCCGCCAAAAAATTCGCTTTTCTTCTGTGCTGGGGATGAAATATTCTGAATAAAAATGGAGGAGAGAAAGGAAATAACTTCTTGATTGGAAAAAGTTGTATCCTTTTTAGATATAATCATATCCCAAACTTTTTTAGCGTTTCCAGTAAAACAAGAACTATCGACAGATGCGACTTCTTCGCCGTTCAGCGTTATTTTTACCGTATCACCCGTGTAATATCTATATTCTTTCCCTTTGGTTTCTTCGCGAATAATACTGACGATATTCAAGAAAACGTCTTTCAGGCGGTTCATATCTTTATCGGCTACATAAACTTTTCTGTCGGACATAAGTTTGAAAAAGATATACATCTCCGACCATTCGCCGATATTTTTACCTTTACTGCTTGCCATTCTCCAAAACCTCCCTTATCTTTTGTGCAATGGCTTTGATAACCGGAACCGTTACGCTATTGCCAAACTGCTTATATAAACTCGCATCGGCAAGCATAAATTTAAAGTCATCGGGGAATCCTTGCAGGCGTGCCCATTCACGTGGCGTCATTTTACGAATATTTTCTTGATTGATTTGTCCACTTATGTGCGTCGTGGGCACCATGCTGTGAGGCCTATCGTCAACGATAAGATTGCGTTCTCTTCCCATGCCGCCACAAACGATAGCCCCCGCTATGCCGTCTAAATCGCGTACCTCATAGCCAAAACCGTGACCGAGAGACTCATGATGGGCACGATGTCTGCGCAGCGTTTCAAGATATACATCACTCAAATAGTACTTTGAAGGGATAGGGGCATCCTCTAATATATCTCTAAGACATACCTGATTTTCGTCGGGAGTCGGCGCCTCGAATGTTTCCGGTGCAATGTCGTTTCTAAAAGCAACTATATAGATACGCTCTCGATTTTGCGGTACGCCAAAGTTCTTGCTGTTAAGAATAAAATGAAAAACTTTATAGCCGAGCCCTTCAAAAGTAGCCTTTATGATCCTGAAAGTGCGCCCTTTGTCGTGTATATACAGTCCTTTGACGTTTTCGCAGAAAATTACCTTAGGTTTATGAATATCGCATATGCGCGCAACATCGAGAAAGAGTGTTCCTCTGCATGCGCCTTTATAGTCATCGTTAAAGCCCATACGCTTTCCCGCAAGACTAAATGCCTGGCAAGGGAAACCCGCAAGACAAATATCGAATTCCGGAATATCACCTTCGTTTATCTTGGTTATATCGCCGGCAATGTCAAAGTCGTCATGAAAATTTGCTTTGTAAGTTTTTTGAGCGTTGGAATCCCACTCGCTCACGAATACCGTCTCTATGTTCTTTCCGAATGCCTGATCAAATCCGAGACGAATACCTCCGATTCCAGCGAATAGATCTATTGATTTGTATTTTTGCATTTTTATCTTACCTTTCCGTTCTGTTTCGGTATGCTTGTTCAATTTTATCGGCACAAGCTATGACATCTTTTTTTATTTCAAAATCCCAAAAGCGAAGAACAAGCCACCCTTGTTCAATCAATTCTTGCGTAACGGAGTAATCCCGTTCCATATTCCGCTCGATTTTAGGGATCCAATAATCTTGATGGCTCTTGAAATCCGTTTTTTGATGTTCCCAATCGTACCCGTGCCACATTCTGCCGTCAACAAAAACGGCAATTTGTGCGCGCAAAAATACGATATCCGGTTTTCCTTCCAAAGTCTTGACGTTTTTTCGATAACGTAATCCTCGACGCCAAAGCTCTTTGCGCAACATCAATTCCGGTTTCGTGTCTTTTGACTTATTGCTCCGCATATTGCGAGCTATTTGCTCTTTTGTTTTAGCCATTATGCTCTTCGAATTTAAGGCCTTTTCGTTCACATAAATCACGAAAAGCCTTTTTAGCTTTAATGCTGGGTTCAACTTTACCCGTTTCCCAACGGCATACCGTAATAGGGGTTACTCCCAATTCTGTCGCCAACTCTTCTTGCGTAAGTAAAAGAGATTCTCTGGCCGCCTTGAATTTTTCAGGATAAGTCATACTTAAACTCCGACTATCTTTTTATTATCACTATTTTAACATTTTATTGCTCTTGTGTCAACAGCAGAGGGAAAATTTGTTGCCTTTGCAAACACAGTGTTAAACTGCTTTTAATCAATCAAAGTTTAAGCATCCCCCCTCTGTTTTTAGAGATCAAACGCTTGCCTGTTTTTTTGTAGCTTCTTCGTAAAAATAAAGCGGAGCCGTTTGGCTCCGCTTGTATTTTTAATAGCTTCCCTCTAACTCCTGCGTTTGGAAAAGAGGATCATTGAAAAAGTCGTACAGTGTGATCTCCAGTGCCTGACATATGTCTAGCAATGTGCGCGTACCGGGGTTTTTACTGCGCCCATAAAAAATACATCGCAACGTTGCGGACGGAAGTCCCGCCATGCTTGCAAGTTTATTTGGCGAAATTTTTCGCTCTTCGCATAGATCGTATATGCGCTTTGTGATCGCTTCTTCTAATTTCATTTGACCGAACCAAAGATATATCTCTTATATTTTAGCAATAACTTATGCAAAATATGAGAGTTATATCTCTGTTTTTGTGCTATAATGGAAAAAAAGGAGCTTTATTATGCGCAAAACTGCTTTTATCGGTCACAGACGGATTTGTCAAAATAATCTTGCAGAGGAATTGAATTTAACCATAGAGAGGCAAATTCAATTGGGATGTACTCATTTTATTGTCGGTTCGCACGGAGAATTTGATCGTCTTGCTTTGTCCGCTTGCCGTACATTACGAAAACAATACCCGGAGCTAGTCATTGAAGTCGTAATAACAAGTTTATGTGCGGTGAATACCGATAATTTTGGACAAAGATACGATGACATTGCGACTGTTTTATATGAAATTGAAGGAGTCCATTACAAGCGTCGCATCACCTTAAGTAATCAAAAAATGATCGATGAATGCGACACGCTTATCTGTTATGTCGATGAGGGCGCCTATCAGAGCGGTGCAAAGACAGCCATGCGATACGCCCAAAAGAAAGGGTTACACATCGTTAATCTTTACCGTAAGTAAGCTTTAACCTGACGGAGGAGTTTTTTTCGGTAAGCTTGCCCAATGCGCTTCCAAGATGGTTCTCAATTTTCTCTGCAGTTTTTTCTGATCTCGTTCGAGAGAAGCGATCACCTGTTGCATGGCGGTGCGTATTTCTTTTTTTCTTGTTTTGGCGGCGATGCGCTGTGCATAGGAAAGTTCCCAACGAATGCGGTGCAGACTGTATTTTCGGCTTAATATCTCGTCAAGATAAAAGTCATACGTCATCTTGCGGCGATGGGCAAGTTTTTGAATGGCGCGTTCCATTCCGTGAAAGACGTTCCCCGTGGGCTCAGGCATCACCATTACACGCCGTTCCAGTTCGAGGATCACGCGCAGACAAAGCATTTGCATCCCTTTCGGTTCGTCTTTGAATCGCTGATCAAAAAACTCTTTGGCAGGATCGGAGACCTGTGCGAGCAGCTCTTCTTTTGTCTCTTTGCTGCCGATCATCAGAAAGCGAATGCTGTAACGCAAGAGCTCCCGCGGCGAATAATACCACTTGTGAAGCGTTGACAAAAATTTTTCTCCGACCAAAATCTGAAATGTGACTGCCCACAGATCCGCATCGTTTTTCATAAAGCGGTTCCGAAGGAAACTTTCCCAGCCGATCTCAAACGCAAGTTCTTTTTTCGTCCGTTCGCCGTCATACAGTCGAACGACATTCATCCGATCGTACAGCCTGTCCAGTTTACGGGAAACCGTCGATTGATCGATGCCCAATTCTCTTGCGATCTCGCTCTGCGTAAATCCCTCTCTGTCCGCACGGTAAATATACCGTTCGATGGGAGGAAGAGCTTTTTCTGCCTCCCTGCGATCCATCTCCTCACAGATATCATCGCCAATATAGTGCGTTCTCTTGTCCTCCGCGCGATCTGTCCAAAAATCGATCTCTTCCCCGTCTTCGTTTTCCAATCTCGGAATATCTGCCGTCCATTTCTTGTTGTGTGCGCGACGATCGCTGTTATACTCTTTAATGTCCCGTTTTCGTAAAGCCTTGAACTCCGCTTCGGAAACCTCGATGCGGACATACTGCTTTCCGTCAATGATGATCGTCGGCGTATCGTCGATCTCGCATCGGGTATAGGGATAAAAATAATAGTATCTTCCCTCTCCCGCTTGCTTTTTCTTATGATTTAACCAAAATGCAGTCATATCCATACTGTCATTATAAGATATAATACCGGACAGATATTGTCATATATAAAAAATTTTTTCAAACAAAAAGCGGCTCTCCATACAGAGGACCGCTTCTTTATAAATTTTTTATTTCATTCAATCGTCTCAAGATCTTCTTCCAACACCGCAAGATCGATTTCAGTCGTTTGATAAACACCGTCGCGATCCAAAAAGATATCGCCGTCAAAATATACAAGATAATACCCGCTGCGTTTTTCGCCCATGATCGTACCCTTATCGCCGATTTTTAAACCAGCCTTTCTGTATGCCTCTTTTTCACGGATCAATCTTACTCTGTCATGCATTTTCATACCCTTTCCCTCCGTATGGTGTTGTTAAAATAATTTTTCCGTCGGGATATACCATCCAACCGGATACAAAAGAAACAGCGCCTGTTCCGTTTCTTTTCGGCAATGTAATCACGATACTGATTCGTTGTCCGTATTGATCTAAAGTTCCTAAAATATAGTCTCCCGCCATATAAGCCAATTTTGCCTGTTGCATAAATTCTTGCGTTAGATTCTCCGAATCCATTATACTATACCCCCATGATTCAAACAAGTCTTTTTTTCCACCGCTTTTGTTTTTATCAAAAAGATATTCCGTAAATTTTTCTATCGGACATACCGCAAACGGGCTGATCATGGACCATTCAATGACTTTGCAATGACAGTTTTCATGCAACGGCGCTCTCGGTGCTTTCTCCTTTGTAAAACAACATCCGTTTAAATTTAAACACAACGCACAATGTGACGAAAGTATTCCCACAATTGTATTCAGCATTTTTTGTTCATTCGTCTTGGCCGGAGACGTCCCTTCATGGACCCATCGTACCCACGAATGAGAAAATATTTTAGAAGCATGCATTTTTATGTTTTCCCAATTCATCTATTTTTCCCTCCTTCTTCTATGGTAACATCTGCGTTATTAAAAATAAAGCTTGACTGCCTTTTATTTATTAAGATAAACTCAGAATAAAAATTTTTCAAAAAATTTTTGAAAGTGTGCATAAAACGGGTGTTCCCGTTGCTTTTATATGGGAGCACATCTCGAAACCAAAAACGCGCAAAGCTCGCAGAAAGGTCTGCGGGCTTTTTTGTATGCGCGAAAGGAGAACGCCTATGATTGAGCGAAGGCTTTTGCGGAAAGCCGTAAAATAACCGCAACAAAAATACAAGGAGGAAATTATGAAACCATTTACTTTTTACGACATTTATTACACGCCGCTTCAAGCATTGAGCGACGAACAGGCGGGCAAATTTTTCCGCAAAATCTGTAATTGTTTGGAAGGAAAGCAAACGGAAACCGACGGGAAAGATACCCCCGAATTTGAGCTGTATTGTCATTGCAGACGATCTTGAATCATACCGAAATTCCACAGGCAAGAGTTGCGGATTGGACAAGCGGTATAGACACTTACCGTTTTTGACCTTTTATCAAAAGGCTTTTTCGTATCTAAACGACGGAGAAGGCGGCGCGTTTGTCAAAATACTCTGCGCATATATTTTAAGAACAAAAGACCGCCGCAAAAGAATCATGTGATCGAAAAGGCGGAACCGTTTGTTCGGAAAGAGGACGGAAACCTTCCGTAAACCGACGACAAAAAAGCCCCCTGCAAGGGCGAACGGGATACATAAGCGAAGCGTTGTATCTTAGTGAGATATGGCTACGTCGCCGAAGGCGATGCAGCCGTTCGAGCTAAGATAAGAACAGGGCTCCCGAAAAGTATCGAAGAACTTTTTGGGAAGAGGAGCGACAACGTTGCAAATTTGGCGTTTGCTCAACGCAAACGTCATAAGGCAAAAGTTTGTCGCGACGAAGTGAGATAAGGCTATGCGAGCAAAGCCGCACAGCCTTTTTCTTTGCAGGAAAACATCAAATGAAAGGAGAAAAATCAATGAGCTATCAGGTATTACGAATCGAAAAATTTTCAAAAGGAGACCTCGGAAAGATCGGAGCGGAGACAGAGCGCACCGCAAAGCGACATCGGAACGAGGACATTGACAAGGAGCGCACACCGCTCAACTATTATTTCAAAAAATCGGACGGCGGTTTGATTGCGCAATGGAAAAAGACGATGAGAGATTTTGGTGCGACCTTCAAGGAAACAAAAACGGCCGTTGCCTTTGAAGGCGTCGTCATCACAAGTGACCAAACATTCTTTGAAGAGCGCGGCTATGTTCCCGGAGAACCGTTGCCGAGAGAACTGCAAAAGTTCTTTGCGGACAGTTACGCTTTTGTTCTGCGGCAGATCGGGTACCACGGAACGGATCGGAATGTATTGTCGGCGGTCGTGCATCAGGACGAGACCACACCGCACTTGCAACTGTACTATCTCCCCATCGTCGATGAAGGAAGAAAAAAGGTGTATGCCAAAGGCGCGGACGGCAAGGTGCTCCGAAACGAAAAAGGCTCCCCCGTTCAGGCAAAGGATAAAAACGGCAAGAGCATTTATGAAAGAACGCGTCTTGAACAGCCGAAGATCTGTTCTTCGGAGTTTTGGGAACAGCGCGGAGCGCAAACTTCTTTCGGAAATCTGCAAGACGAATTTTATCAGCAGGTCGCCTGTTATTACGGACTGGAACGCGGCGAAGTCGGCAGCAGCAAAAAGCACACGACCAAGTATCAATGGCAAAAGCAACAGCAAGAAAAGGAGCTCGCCGAAAAAGCCGCCGCGCTCACACAGGCCACGGCACAGATCGAAGAAGCGGACAAGATGTTGCAAGACAAGCGTTATCGTCTGACTGCAGTGGAAGTCGAACTGTACGGCACCGAACGGGAAAAGCGGATCGCCGAAGAGCAACGCGAAAAAGCAGAAAAAGAGACTCGCGAACTTACATCGCAGAAAGAAAAGCTTTGCAAAGAGATCGCTCCCCTCTCCGCCGCGGCGGAAGCATTTACGAAAGCGAGCGGAAAAAAGCCGGACAAAAAGCAAATTCCCGCGCTCGTTGCGGAGAACGCAAGGCTTGCCAAAGAGCTGGAATACAGCATCAAAGATCAGACAGGACTTTTTTCGGAATTGCAAAAAGCGGAACGGGAAAATGCGTCGCTCAAAAAAGACGCTCAAACTTACCGGACCATTCGGGAACATGCTCCCGACAAACTGTTAGAAGCAATAGACGAAGCCAAGCGCCGCAAGGAAAGCAAGTACGCGCCTTTCCGCGGCAACTCGTCCTCATGGACAAAGTAACAAATTTACAACTAAATATTTCCTTACAACTGAATATTTTTTCAAAAAACGATTGCATTAAGGAAATAAATATGGTAGGATACAAAACCCACAGGGCGGTATATCGATCCTAAATACTCCCGAAAAGTATCGTAGAACTTTTCGGGAAAAGGAGAGGCAAGCATTTTGGCGCGGCGGCAAGCATAAGCGCGCCGCCCGCAAAGTTTGCTTTGCCTCGACGCGGTAGGATACAACACCCAACGGGGTAAATTTTACTCCAAAATATTTCCACAAGGAGGATAATGACACAAGAGGAACTTATCAAGATCGTAAAACAACTCAACCATGTTGACCTGCAAGGCGAGGCAAAAGACGAACTGACGGCGAAAGTATTGCAGATGGCGGCAGATTCCGTCACGCTGGAAACGCTGAAAAATCTCGTCGCGCCGAACAGATCGAGCGGCTCACCTGTCCCCGAAGGAGAGGTCGCCAAGACTTTGGGAAGAAAGTCAAGATCCGGCTTTACTTTATCAAAAAAGGAGATTAAAAGTATGCCGGAGAAATACCGCAGAATATTTGCCTGTGAAGACAGGATCATACCGTACCGCTTTTACAAGGGCGTGTACGAAGCGCATTACCGCAGAGACGGATTCAATGTGTTCGCTTGCGCCAAGAACTTTGACGATATGCGCAAGAAATTTTCAGCCAAGCTCTTAGAGGCGATGCACGGTGCGGCGCCCGAACCATATGAGGCGCAAAAAGAAAAGCGCCCAAACGTCCGCAAAGCGCTTTTTAGCGATTATCTGAAAGAATGGCTGGACATCAAACAAAAAACCTGTAAGGAAAGTACTGTAAAGGAATACGAGCGGCTGAGCAAAGGAAATCTGATGCCCGCGTTCGGAGACAAGCCCATCGCGGAACTGACGCGGCAGACACTGCAAAAATACCTTTTCGGCTTTATCGAAGAAGGAAAACATCGCACGGCAGAAAAACTGCATCAGATACTTTGCTGTATCTTTGACTTAGCGTGCGAGGACTTACATATCCCTTCGCCGATGAAGAAGATCGTCCTGCCGTATTACGAGTCCAAGAAAGGCTCTGCTTTGACGCGAGAAGAGGAGAAAAAGCTCGTCGAGTTCTGTATTTCCCACAGGGAGAACGAGGCGTCCTCGGCGCTTTTGGTGCTGTTATACTTCGGTTTGCGGCGTTCGGAACTGCAAAGCATCCGCGTCAAAAACGAAATGCTGACCTGCACCACAAGTAAGACCAAAATGGGCAGAAGTGAAGTCTCCCGTTCCATTCCGTTCACGCCCGTGTTCAGGAGGGTACTGCCGTATGTCGACTTCGAGAAAGCGAAGAACACAAACGTCAACACCATTTATACGACTTTCAAGCGGTTGTTCCCCAATCACCACACGCACGAACTTCGCTATAACTTTATCACAAGGGCGAAAGAATCGGGCTGTAATCTGGAAGCCGTGATGATCTGGGCAGGACATTCGTTCGACAAAGACGTGGCGTCTTCCGCGGTCGATCGGGGCTATACAGACTATTCGCAGGAGTACTTGATCAAAGAGGCGCAAAAAATAAATTATATCCTATAGAGAAAGCCTTTTCGCCCCACGTTTACCCCACGATTTGCCCCACAATCTGAAAGGATGAGCAAAATGGGAAATCGAAAAAAAGTTAAAAAAAGGCACTTTTTAGCGTTTTTTTCGCTAAAAAGTGCCAAAATTTGGCTGGGGTAGCTGGATTCGAACCAACGAATGACGGAGTCAGAGTCCGTTGCCTTACCGCTTGGCGACACCCCAATGTTCAATTGCTAAATTATTTTAGCAAACTTTTGCGCTTTTATCAAGCGTTTTTATGCCGTTTGAAAAATTTTTTTTAGCAATCGTTTTGTTAAGTTTGTTTGTGGTTTTAACAGGTTTATATCAAAGCCGGACTTTGACAACAACCCGCCAATTTTTTCTGGGACCGGAAAGCGGATCGCGCGTAGGGGAGTGCGCATCCTGCGGAAATACGATTACAAAATCTCCTGAATAAAGCGATAGATAATTTTCCGTGCCGATACCTTTTAAAAAGCTTATATCGCGCGCAATGTCATATTTGATCAATTCGGAAAGTTTGTTTTTTTCGCAAATGCCGAACCGTTCTTCGCCTTGGTAGATAAATTGTATATCGGCAAATTTTTGGTGGCATTCCCATTGCGCGGGATTAAGGGGGCAGGTATCGACGTCTTTTTGGATGGATGCAAATACGTCGTCGCCGTCGATCGAAATTTTTTCTGTGGAAACTTCGCCTTTATAATTTTGTAAATATTTCAAGGCTTTTTCAAAGCGTGGACCGAGCGAAAAATAAGCAGGGGCATTTTCGATTTTGTCATAGATCATAATAAATTCTCCTCGAGCGAAAAATGTGAAGGGCGGATCAGAGCGATGAGAGAACCTCGCCGATTTTTCCGTCGATGAACAGGATGTTGTTCATGTTTTTTGCGGGTGTGCCGCGATTGATAACAACAATGTTATCGCCTTCAAAAAAATCAATGAGTCCGGCTGCGGGGTAAACATTGAGGGAAGTTCCGCCGATGATCAGCAGGTCTGCTGTGCGAATCTCTTCGATAGAGCGATTTAAGATATTTTCATTAAGTGATTCTTCGTAAAGTACGACATCGGGTTTTATTATGCCTCCGCAATGGCAGTGAGGGACTTGTGAACTATTTAAAATATCATAGACGGAGTAGGGGGCGCCGCATCGAGTGCAGAAATTGCGCCATATACTCCCGTGTAATTCGAGAACGTTGCTGCTTCCTGCTTTTTGATGCAATCCGTCAATATTTTGTGTGATGACGGCAGACAACTTTCCGCTGTTTTCCCATTCTGCAAGTTTTTGATGCGCTTTGTTTGGCTGGGCATCCAGGCAAAGCATTTTTTCTCGATAAAACTCATAAAATTCTGGGGTATGCTTTACAAAAAAAGTATGAGATAAAATCGTTTCAGGCGGATATTTATATTTTTGATTATATAAGCCGTCCTGTGAACGAAAATCAGGGATTCCGCTTTCTGTACTCACGCCGGCTCCACCGAAAAATACCGCGCGTTTTGAAGCGCTGAGCATTTTTTGAAAGGCAAATAAGTCATCCGTTGAATACATTACATTTTCCTCCATAAATAACGATACAAAAACGGCGGAGAAGATCTCCGCCGTTTCATTATTCTTGTACGCCTTCGTTAAGTTTTTCGAGCAACTCGTCGAGATCTTTGCCGTGTACGCTGACAGCTTCGCCGATCGTTTCACCGTGTGCCATAGCGCAACCGAGGCAGTGCATGCCATAGGACATGAGAATTTGTGCTGAATTCGGGTTGAGTTGCAAGCATTCCATAATAAGTGTATCTGCAGTAATTTTTGCCATAAGAAAATCTCCTTGAAAATCACGTTTTATAAGCGCATTCGCTCTCATATAAACAGTATACCATGTTTTATTTTGTTTGACAATTACTTTCAATTATTTTTTACGAAAAACCCGCGCCGGATATGTAGGGGAATAAGAATGTTGATGTGGATAAGTTTGTGAATTCCTGTGGATAACTTCTGTTTATCCACAGGATTTAAATATGGAAATAAAAAAATAAAGCTTATAATTTAACTAATGTCAAAAGTTATCCACAATATAAGCGAGGTTATCAACAAATTTCCCACAAATCGACAATATTTTGAAATATTTTTGTGTGTCAAGCAAAGATGTCAAAAAAAATTATCAACAAAAACAGAAACATCTGTTCACAAATTAAAATTGAAAAGGAAAGAGAAAATTAAAAAATTGCAACAATTTGCCTTGAAAATATTTTTTGTGGCGGTGAAAACAATTGACAAATTTATAAAATATGCTATACTATCTAAGTACGCTGCGAGATGAAAAAGGTTGGCTTTGTCTGACTTATTTATTGAAGGAGCGAGAGAATTAAAAATGCGCCCTTAGCTCAATTGGATAGAGCGTTGGTCTACGGAACCAAAGGTTAGGGATTCGAGCTCCTTAGGGCGCGCCAAAGAAGTATAATCCGAACTATATCGTGACAAGCGATTGGTTCGGATTTATTTTTTGCTTTTCAGAATAAAAATAAAGTTAAATGGGTTGCGGATGTTCCGCAAGCCATGCTTCTTATATTTATTTTATGTGTTAGATTAAGGAAAGAAGTACGCGCGCCATATGGATTCCCATAACAGATGCCATCATCAATCCGCGTGTCCAGCCGCTGGAATCGCCCAGGCAATATAGATTCTTCACATTTGTGCTCAAATTTCTATCCATTTTTACTTTGTTGCTGTAAAATTTCAATTCGGGAGAATACAGGAGAGTTTCATTTGCGGCAAAGCCGGGTACGACTTCATCGACCGCTTTCATAAAGTTGATAATGCCGATCATTGCGCGATAGGGCATGGCCGCGGTAATATCTCCTGCAACCGCATCCGGAAGAGAGGGTTTCAGGTTGGAGCGGGAAAGTTCTTTCTGCCAGGTACGTTTTCCGTCCAAGATATCCCCGAATCTTTGCACTAAAATGCTTCCGGCGCCGAGCATATTTGTAAGCTCTCCGACTTTTTTTGCATAAGCGATCGGCTGATCGAACGGTTCTGTAAAATTTTGAGAACACAGTATGGCAAGGTTGGTATTGTCCGATTTTTTTTCTTTATAGCTGTGTCCGTTGACGACAGCGAGATTGTTGTCATAATTTTCCTGCGCGACAAAACCGCCGGGATTTTGGCAGAAGGTTCGTACTTTATCCTGAAACGGATGGGGATATCCGATCAGTTTGGATTCATACAGGACGTTGTTGACTTTTTCCATGATTTCATTGCGCACTTCGACCCGTACACCGATATCCACCGTACCGGGCACGTGCCCGATGTTGTGCCGAGCGCAAATTTGTTCCAGCCAATCGGCGCCGCGTCTGCCTGTGGCAACAATGACATGGTCGGAATAAATTTCTTCCTCACCCGTTTGGCTTTCGACCGTAACGCCCATGCAGACCCCGTTTTGTATCAATAAATCGCGGCATTCCGTTCCGAAGCGCATTTCCACGCCTTTGTGAAGGAGGTCTTGTTCGATAGCGTAATATATTTCCTGCGCTTTTTCGGTGCCTAAATGCCGGATCGGACAGTCCACCAATTTCAATCCTGCCCGAATTGCGCGCTTTCGGATCTCTTTGATTTCATCGGTATGTCCGACGCCCTCAATTTTATTGTCTGCGCCGAAAGCAAGATAAATTTTGTCCGCGTAGTCGATCAAGCTTTGCGTGTATTCCGTACCGATCAGATCAGGGAGATCACCGCCTACTTCATAATTTAAAGACAATTTTCCGTCTGAAAACGCTCCGGCCCCCGAAAAACCGGTTGTAATGTGGCAAGGCTTGCAGTGCACGCATCGTCCCGTGCTTGCCTTAGGACATTTCCGCTTTTCAATGGCTGCTCCTTTTTCAAGGAGCAAAATGGAACCTTGAAACCCTTTTTCTTTCAGTTCATAAGCAGTAAAGACACCTGCCGGACCTGCGCCGACGATTATTGCATCGTATTTCATTTTTCCCTCCGTGCCCGTAAAAGGGCATAAAAATAGACCTTTCACCGACTGATTTTCTCTTTGGAAAACGGAATAGTCGGCGATAAGGTCACCGGTAGAAACATTCGCCCATGTCTATGCGAATTTATATTCTCATTTCAAACGATAGTATTATAATATTATAAAGATATGCTGTCAAGGAATTTTGACGGTCCGCGGTCGAATATTTGGAAGACATGGGATTGTTAATTTTCGTGTTTTTCCGCTTTCGGAGCAGTGACTGCATTGTTGTATTTGAGTTCCAAACAGATGTCCTGTGCAAAATCTCCGAAATCCTTTCCAAATAAATTAAACCCATTCGGATATTCCGCGGTATCTTTATTTCCGAGGGTAACAACTATTTTATTCCCGTTTTGCAAGGCAAGATCAGACAAGCGCACTTTCGAAGTTGCAAGTTCGCCGTTTAAAAGAACGCATTCTTCGCGAATGGTCAGAACCAGCAGTTTGCCGTATTGGCTGTTGATGTTCGGCCACCATTCCGGATTGAGCTTTCCGCGGCGATCACCGTAATCGCCTTCACTGCGATAGGTCGCGATCTCTTGCTGGTTTATCCAAAAAGTAATGTCCGATTTTTGTTCGTTGTCGAAATAAGGAGCTTCCGAACAAATTTCCAATGAAAGATTCAATTCCGTAATTCGGTATTGTTTGGCGGTATTGTTGTTGAAATAGTATGTGATTTTCCCGAAATTTGCATATACCAGCCCGGCATCGAAACGTTGCGGGATAAAACAACAGTCTGTGATCAGGCGGAATAACTCTTTTTTCGTTGCAAAAGAAAGGGCGATGCCTGAAAAATCGGTGAATTGTCCGACGCCGAGAGATTGTACTTCCGAAAAAGTTTGCATTGTCTGTTCTTCTTCGTTGCAATAGAGAGTAACGTGCAGACTTCTCAAGTCTCTCCCGATATACCGTACGGTCGCGTGCCTGGAAGATTTGTAAAAAATACTCAGAATATTTACCTCTTCCAACTTTGTCAGATGATGCATGAGAGTAGTTTTCGGAATCGACAGTTCCTTGACAAGCTGTGGAACCGATCGGATAAACGGAGATTTTTGTAACAGCTTTATAATTTTCAGCCGTGTTTCATTTCCGAGAGCCTCGCACAGCTTTGCTATGAGCGGCAGATCGTCACTTTGAATGATCGAAAGAGTAATATCGGTATTTTTTTGTTTGTAAAGCCGAATTCTTTCTCGAATATCCATAATGATTTCCTGCCTTGAATTTTTCTGTATGCATTGTAGCATATGTTTCGGCAATTGTAAACTATTATTTTAGTTTATTTGATAAAATTAAACTACTTTTATAGATTAACTTTTCGGAAAGTGCATATTGACATTGCCAAAAGGGTCCAGTATAATGGATTTATAAAAGTTTTGCTTGTGTATAAAATTCGGGCAAGAAGAAGGAGGGAAAACAAAATGCGAAAAATTTATGCGATTTTGACGGCTCTGTGTATTTCAGTAGCCGGCATTGCCGCATTCGGCGGTTGCAGCGGCGAGGATAAAGAACCGCTTGAAACCGTCAAGGCGGTGGTGGAGGTGCCTGCGGAAATACCTTCGGAAACAGTTGCGCCCGAAGAATCGGAGAGCGGAGGGGAGGTCACACCCCCGACGGGAGAATGGATCCCCGAAATTATTGATCGTGACGAAAAATTCGACGGTTTTGCGGACGAGATCGACGATTCTGAAAAGTACGAATATTCTGCGCAGGATGTCGTGTTTTCGGAAGCGTACGGGAGTTCACAGCAGTCAGCCGGTGAAGGAAAATATGCGGATATTGTTACGACGTCGGCAAATTCGCTGACCGTTTGCAATACCGAGCAGGCGCCGTTTCCTTATGGAACGCTGACTTGTCTCGTTAAAACAAAGACGAATACGGACAGCGGCATAGTTTTCGGTGTAAAGTCGGGAGCGCAACGGTTTTGGGAAGGTGCGGGCGTAAGTTACTATTTCTTTTTTCTCGGGCAGGGAGGCACAGCCTATCTCGGAAAGACGGACAACGGTACATGGTCGGCGTTGAGTGTTGTGGATTATTCTTTCAATGCTTCCGATCGATACGAATTGAAAGTTGTGTATAAGGGCAGTAAAATTTGCTGCTATGTCGGCGGCGAACTCCTGATTGCGTACCGCGACAAGGCCCCGCTGACAGGTACGGGCTTTGGCGTGCGCAGCGGTGCGGAAGGCGTCGAATTCACGAAGATCGCGCTGACCAACGAGTATATGTATCTGTAAGGAGGGGAAAAGATGAAAGCCAAAATACATACATTTCGCAAATTTCTTATCCTCGCGATGAGCGTTTTTCTGCTCATGTGCGCGGCAGGTTTGTGGGTCGGATGCGCGGAGGAAAAAACGGAAGGCGGATATACGGTCACATTTATGACGGACGGCGGAACCGTGTATCAGCCTGTGCAGACGCAGTCCGCTGAACAGGCGGTTGAACTGCCTGTTCCCGAAAAATTCGGGTATCGTTTTATCGGCTGGTATCTGAGTGCGGATTTTTCGGGTGAAGCGATCGAAGGCGAAGAGTTTGTACCTGTTTCGGACACAACGCTATATGCAAAATGGGAACAGTTGGATTACACGGTTACGTTTGATTCAGTGGGCGGAACGCAGTATGAGCCTGTTACGTTTAACGGAAAACCGATCGCGTTGCCTATCCCCGAACGCGACGAGTATCGCTTTGTCGGATGGTTTGAGACGGCCGATTATTCGGGGGAGGCATGCGCAGAAAGGTATGTTCCGACAAAAGATATTATTTTGTATGCAAAGTGGGAAGCCGAATTTTTTGCAGTCGCTTTGGAAACGGACGGCGGCACGGAACATGAAACGCTGAAAGATTTCGGTGAGGGCGTAACGCTGCCTCTTCCGCAAAAATACGGCTATGAATTTGAGGGATGGTATGCAAGCAGTGATTTTTCGGGCGAAAAAGTGCAGGGCGAAACTTATTTTGCCGAGGCAGATGTCACGCTGTACGCAAAATGGAAACAGGTCACTTATTTATATTTGTATTACGGCGAATCTACCGATCATGAACGGCTGAGTTATGCGCCCGGTACGACGGTTGTGCTTGCCGAATTGGATACGCCGCAGGATCTGATCATTGACGGGGTACATTGTCCGTTTGTAAAGTGGGTATATGACGGCCTGGAAGAAACGGACGCGCCCGCGCAGATCACGCTCGGTCAAGAGCATGTTTATTTGGTCGCGGTATACGACATGTCCGCGCTTCCGCCCAAAGAGAATATACAGGAAAACGAGGACGGCAGCTGGACCACGACAGGCAAAGCGATTAAGGTGTTTATGGACGAAGGCGAAAATATCGGCGGGTATTCGCTCGATGTGACGTTCCGCAAAGGCAAATCCGGGAGCGTGAACATAGCTTTCCGTATGATCCACAGCGGCGCAGACTATGCGTATGAAGATGCAGGAACGTACTATATCGCCGTCGGAGTGATTCCTTCTTCGGGCGGCTTGCAGATTAGTAAAGTGGTCAACGGCGCATGGTCGACGATACGCGGCAACATGGGGCTTACTTCTCTTCCCGCAGCATGGCAGGATAAATATAACGCCGCGGCGGCAAGCGATAAAATTACAGTTAATCTCATGATCCTCGATCATGGCGATACCTTTGATTTCTATATTGACGGAGATCTTGCATATACCTGTGCCGATACGGCGCTTTTGGATACCTTTACAGGTACGGGAATGGGAATGCGCTGTTCCACAACGGATACAACTTTTGCAAATTATCAATATGCACCCTTCCGTACAGTGCATTTCGATGCGCAGGGCGGTACGGAATGTGCAGACATAGAGTATGCACTGGGCAGGCTCGATGCACCGATCCCTACGCTTTCCGAGTATGTGTTTACGGGTTGGTATTATGATGCGGCTTGCAAAAAAGCCGTTGATCTGAACGCACCGGAAATTCCTGAGGACGGAGCAACTTTGTATGCAGGATGGCGGGAAGCAAAATATACGGTTACGCTGATTAAAGACGGAAAACAGTACGGACAGATCGGCTATGAAACGGGGAGTATTCTTTTGCCTGTTTTGCCTGCCGAAGAAAACAAGATCTTTACGGGCTGGTATTACGACGAAGCATGTAAAAACTTGGTTGACGCTTCCGCGCCTGAGATCGAGGGCAATGTTTCACTCTATGCGGGCTGGCGTTTGCCGATGCACAGCAATCTGACCGATAACGGCGACGGTACATATACTGTCGGAAACGGAAGTGCCGCGGCTGTTACGGGTATTACAAACTACGACTATACTGAATTTGAAACAACATTCAGTTTCTTAAAAGGTGCAAGCGGCGGAGGCGGCCTCGCGTTCCGCATGGCGCTGTACGCGGACAATTCATACGAAAAGGGCGCTTATTACATTTCGGTCGGAATCGTACCGGCTTCCGGCAGATTGCAGATCGGTGATATTTGCGACGGATTTGATCATATGACAGGAAGTCCTCTGGCATTTGACAATTTACCGGCTGCATGGCAGGAAAAATTCAACAGCGCGGAGACAAACGAATCCATTGAAATTGTATTGACGGTACGCGATTACGGAACTTATTTCGAAGTATACATCGACGGCGATCTCGCATATACCTCGACGGATGATCTGAGTGAATTTACAGGAACGGGCTACGGGATTCGTTCTTCGGTAAAGAATATTACTCTTGCCGTGACCGCAAAAGAAATCCCTTCGTTTACCGTTTCGTTTGAGACGAGCGAAGGCAATGCGATCGACCCGATGACATACATCGAAGGCGCGAGGTTTGATCTGCCGACTCCGATACGGGACGGGTATGTGTTCGGAGGCTGGTATTACGACGCAGAATTGAAAAACGCTGTGGAAGAATTTGCACCGAAAGCGGATGTGACATTGTATGCCGCATGGGAAATTGCGCCGTATAAGGTAACGCTCGTGAGCAATTGCGAAAACGAATACGATGCGATTTTCTATAAAGACGGTGCGATCTCCCTGCCTACGCCGACGACTGCGGCGGCGAACAAAATTTTTGACGGCTGGTACTATGATGCGGAATGTTCGTTGCCGGTCGATGTATCGGCTCCTGAAATATCGGCAGACGTGACATTGTATGCAGGCTGGCGCTTGCCTGTGCACAGCAGTCTTACGGACAATGGCGACGGCTCCTATACTGTCGGAAACAGCAATGCGGCGGCGGTTACGGGGATCACAGAATATAAGTATACCGAAATTGAAGCGTCGTTCAGTTTCTTAAAAGGTGCAAGCGGCGGCGGAGGCCTTGCTTTCCGTATGGCAATGAATGCAGATAATTTGTACGAAAAGAACGCTTATTATCTATCCGCGGGGATAGTACCGGGAACGGGAAGATTGCAGGTAGCAAAAATCAGTAACGGTTTTGCTCATATGACGGGAAGCATCGTTCCGTTTGACAAAATGCCTGCGGCATGGCAGGAAAAATTTAACGCCGCAGAGGCAAATGAATCCATTCCCATTATATTGACAGTGCGCGATTACGGGACATATTTTGAAGTGTATATCGACGGAGATCTCGCGTATACTTCGACGGACGATCTGAGTGAGTTTACCGGCACTGGTTACGGGATCCGTTCATCCATAAAAAATATTACGATTTCTTTGACAGTGAAAGAGATCGGGGAAAATACGGCCGCAGTGAAGGAGGAGCAAGCATGAAAAAACAGATCACGGCAGTAATATTAGGGGTTTTGTTCGGCATCATGGCATTTCCTGCGGCGGCGCCGCAGGCGGCAACTGCTCCTGCGGAAGATATTTCGGCTTTCAACGAAACAGCTGGCGAACCGTATACGATCATGGACCGCTATACCTATCAACTGAGTGAACCGTTTGCCGAATCCCCCGATTCGTTTGAAGCGTGGGTAAATATGCCGAGCGGCTCGCTGGGCGGAACGCTGATGAGCAATCGCGTATACAGTTCAAAGAATTATGAAGGAACTGTCGAATGGTCGGTGGACGCGATCGGCAGGGTGTGTATTTATTGGGATAACGGGAATTTTCAATATACGTTTGCGAACGCTTATATCGGTGACGGACAATGGCATCATGTGGCGGTTGTGCGCGATCCTTCCGCGCATACGTTCACACTGTATGTGGATGGGGAAGAGAAAGACCGTGTGACGTCCAGTCAGGACGACGCTTCGGGGGCGACCATGGCAATGCGCGTCGGTGTGGATTACCGTACATTTACCGAATCCAAACAACCTTTTGAAGGGTATATCCGTCAGATCACCGTGTACAGCGGTGCGATCGACGCTGCCCGCGTGCAATCGGATATGCAGACCGAACAGATCACAGATACCTATGAAGGAAAGATCTTGGGAAATTGGGTGTTCGGCGAGAAGTGGACGCAGCGCTCTGTTGAGGATACGACGGCAAATGAAAACGATGCCGATCTTTGTACTTTTGATAAATACGTCGGTGTGGCAGGAGAAGATTTTGAATACGACTATATGCTGGTGGGCATTCCCGACGTGCAGACTTGTGTTCGTTATCGCTACGATGATTATCGAAACATGATGCAGTGGCTTGCGGACAATGCAAGCTCCAAAAAAATGGCGTTTGCTTGGCAGGTAGGCGATTTGTCCGATTCGGGACCTATGGAAGAACTGTATCAAAAAGCGGCGGCAGGCATTTCCCTTTTAGACGGGAAACTTCCGTATAGTTTCGTGCCCGGGAATCACGATTATGACAACAATTGCAGTACCGATCGTTCGCAGGAATTTTACAACAAATATTTCCCTTATGAAAAGTACAGTTCGATGCCGAATTTCGGCGGTGCATTTATTGAAGGGGATATGGCGAATACCTATTATCTCTATGAGGTTTGCGGGGTAAAGTATCTTGTATTAAATCTTGAATTCGGTCCTCGCATGGCGGTCATTCGTTGGGCGGGCAGGATTTGCGAAATGTTTCCGCAGCATCGTGTCATTATCAATACGCACGGTTATCTGAATACGGATGGAAATATTTTGAATGAAGGCGATTCCGCTTGTGCGACATCTTATGGCTTTGCAAAAACGACCGGAGCAACTTCGGGACAACAGCTGTACGATGGGTTAGTAAAGCGTTATCCGAACATTTTCATGGTCTTTTCAGGACATGTGTGTTACGATGATGTGGTTGTGCGCTACGATACGGGCATACACGGAAATACGATTACGTCTATGTTGATCGACACGCAGACAGCAACATATGATCGGGGTATCGGCGAGGACATCGTCTTTTTGATGAAGGTCAACGAAAAAACCAAGACCATGCGCTGTTATTACTATTCGCCTCTGCATGACGGTGCTTACAATATCCAGAATCAGTTTGAAATTTCTTTTGCCGATGAACATAATCCTGCAATTTGAAAAATGTAAACAGCAACAGCGCCGTGCGCCGCAAATTTGCGGCGCACGGCGTTGTTTTTATAAATCATTATGAATATTATAGAAGTTTCAGACACCATCGGAAGGCGGAAGGCAGGGAAAGTTCTTGTTCGATTTTCTCTTTCGGAAAATATTCAAGCGAAGAAAATTCCGATAGGTATTCTTGCCTGTCAGTAACAGGACAGAGGCGTGCCGCATTTTCTTCCGAATACACGGGAAATGCTCGCATATTCCATTCGATGTGGGAAAACACATGCTTATGCTCGTGCGGGGCGCCGATCGAGAATTCTTTCATGCCCGCGCTTTGCAAAAATATTTTTACATCTTCGCTCGTCATGGCGCGTTCGAGCATGAAGAACCCGTACATGCCTTTGAGTACCCCTTCGGTGCGTTTGCACAGCGCGGCACCGCTTTGGCTTTGAAACAATAAAAGCGTTACATCCGTTTTGCGGCGCTCGGCCTTGATTTTTTTGGTCGGAAGGGCATCGCTTTTGGTCTTGCAGATCGATAGCAGAGGGCAGGCAAGGCAGAGCGGAGAGGAGGGTACGCAAATCGTTGCTCCCAGTTCCATCAGACTTTGGGTAAAATCGCCGCACCGCTCATGGGGATAGATCGGAGCAAGGAGCCGGGCAAATGCGCTTTTGAGTGTTTCCTGATCGCGCGCGTCGCCCAGCAGACGGGACAGCACGCGGATGACGTTTCCGTCTACTGCGGGCGAAGGCTGTTCAAACGCAATGGACGCGATCGCCCCCGCTGTATAATCTCCGATGCCGGGCAGTTTTTTTAATTCGTCAGCAGTACGCGGGAATCCTTGTTTCGCCGCAATTTTTGCCGTTTTTTGCAGGTTTTTTGCGCGGGAATAGTATCCCAGCCCTTCCCAGAGTTTAAACAGTTTGTCTTCGGGACAGTCTGCAAGCGCCTGCACGGTAGGCAGCTCTTTTAAAAAACGGATATAATGTTCTTTTGCGGCTTCGACGCGCGTCTGTTGCAACATGATCTCCGACACCCATACGCGGTAAGGGTCGGTGTTTTTTCGCCAAGGAAGATCGCGCTTGTTTTTATCGTACCAAGGCAGCAGGAGCGCGGGCAGCTGCCGCAAAATTTCAACTTCGTTTGTATCCATGTTCACAGTGTACCACATTTTAAGCCTTTGCCGCAACGAAAAATTGACATTTTCCGCAAAAAAACGTATAATGCTCGTAAAGCTGAATGCAAGCGTCTGAATATAGCGCAAGGAAAGAAAGAGGCGTTTATGGCGGAAAAAAAGAATATCATACTGATCGGCATGCCCGCGTCCGGCAAAAGTACGGCGGGCGTGCTTTTGGCAAAGGCGATCGGCTACGGGTTCATCGATTGCGATTTGCTGATCCAAAATGAGCAAAAGGCGCTCCTGTGCGATATCATTGCCCAAAAAGGAGCGGAAGAATTTTTGCGGATCGAAGAGGGAGTGAACGCGTCGCTTTGGGCAGAGCGTTGCGTGATCGCAACGGGAGGTTCGGTGATATACGGTGAGCGCGCGATGGCGCATCTGAAAGAGCTTGGCACGGTCGTTTATCTGAAACTTGGCGAAAAAGAGCTGGAAAAGCGGCTGAAAAACATTTTCCGCCGCGGGGTCGTGATGCGCAAGGAGGGCGAGACGGTTGCCGACTTGTATGCTGAGCGCGTGCCGCTCTACGAAAAGTATGCGGATGTCACGATCGACTGTGAGGGACAGGATGTGGAACAGACTGTACGCGCGATCGCCGAAGCTCTCGAGTGTCGGTGACGGAAAATTTTCTTGCGGCGTCTGAATCGCTTGTGGGCTTGCGCCGCATATGCTATAATGGTAAACGGAATAAAAAAGAGGAAAAGAATATGAAGCTGTATAATACGCGCACAAGACAGATCGAAGAATTTATCCCGCACGAGGCGGGCAAGGTGAGCATGTACACCTGCGGTCCGACCGTGTACAATTTTGCGCACATCGGGAATCTGCGCACCTATCTCATGGAGGATGTACTGGAAAAGTATTTCCGCTTCGTGGGCTATGATGTAAAAAGGGTCATGAACATTACAGACATCGGGCATCTTTCGGACGATGCGGACAGCGGCGAAGACAAAATGCTGCTCGGCGCAAAGCGCGAACACAAGAGCGTTTTGGAACTTGCGAAGTTCTATACCGATGCGTTTTTTGCCGACTGCAAAAAGCTGAATATCAAGCGGCCCGACGTGGTGCAGCCTGCAACGGGATGCGTGGAAGAATTCATCCGCGTGATCCAAGAGCTTGAAAAGAAAGGATTTGCGTACAAGGCAGGCGGCAACGTTTACTTTGATACGTCCAAGGTAAAACAGTACCACGTATTTTTCAATTTCAAGGAAGACGATTTGGAAGAAGGCGTGCGCGAAGGCGTCGACAAGGACGAGAACAAGCGCAATAAAAACGATTTTGTGCTGTGGTTTACAAAGTCTAAATTTGAGGATCAGGCGCTTAAATGGGATAGTCCGTGGGGCGTAGGATACCCTGGCTGGCACATTGAATGCTCTTGCATCGCAATGAAAAATTTGGGCGAATGTCTCGATGTGCATTGCGGCGGCATTGACAACGTGTTCCCGCACCATACCAACGAGATCGCGCAGAGCGAAGCGTATTTGGGGCATCCTTGGTGCAAATACTGGTTCCACGTCCTGCATCTGAACACGGCGGGCGGCAAAATGAGCAAATCTTCGGGAGGCTTTTTGACTCTTTCAAAACTGGAAGAGGAAGGCCATTCCGCCATGGAATACCGCTTTTTCTGTCTGCTGTCGCATTACCGCAATTCTCTCGTATATTCGGAGGATAATTTTGAAAACGCGGCGAATGCGTATCGTAAACTGAAATCGCGCGCGTTGGCGCTTTCTGCGGACGGTGCGGTCGACGAAGCCGGCTTTGCAAAATATAAACAGCAGTTCTGCGACGCGCTGGATGCCGATCTGAATACTTCGCTTGCGATCACCTGCGTATATGATGTGCTGAAAGCCAAAGATATCGACGGCGCGACCAAGCGTGCGCTCATCGCTGATTTTGATCGCGTTCTTTCTCTCGACCTTTTAAAAGAAGAAGAGAAAAAGCAAGGCGAAGGCGGCTTGACGGATGCGCAGATCGAAGAGCTAATCGCGGCCCGGCTTGCGGCCAAGAAAGCTAAAAATTATGCAGAAGCGGACCGCATCCGCAATGAGCTTGCTGCGCAGGGCATCGTGCTGACCGACACTCCTGCGGGAACGACATTTACAAGAAAATAAGTATATGGAAAAACGCCCGCGTTGCGGGCGTTTTTTAAAATGAAAACGGGGAAAGCAATAGCCTTCCCCGTTAATTTTTTATTTTGCCGCGTCCGTCAGCGTGTGTGCGACGCGCTTTTTAAACTGTAAATATAGCTTCCCATGTTATAGGCGAGCGGCTCTTCGATTTGTACGGGCAGATTATAAAGTGTATTTTCCGCGCCCGAAGTTTTCTGCGCATAGGTGACCGTGCGGGGCTGCCCCGTATAGATATCGCCGTTCTGAATGGAGAATTGCACTTTTGCGACGGCGAAGGTCGCGTTTGTGTCCGCCGCCATACCGTCCAGCGCAAAGGTGCGGGAAAGAGAGCTGAGCTCCTTGCAGGAGAGCGTGACGGTGTTCTTGCCCGCCTCGCTCACCGTCGTGACTGTCTGGGAAGTTTCTTCGCCAAAGGTGATACCGCGTCCCATAAAATACAGCTGTGCTGCATCAAATACCGAGTAATTCTTTTGCAATTTCTCGTAAGTGCGCTCCTGCGTGGAAGAGAGGGATGCCTTGACCACATAATCGCTGACTTGGCGTTCTTCATCGGGGATGTCGGCATAATGATCGGTATAACGTACGGTTGCCTGCGAGCAGTCGTCATTATAGGAGACGGATACTGTGTAGTTGAACAGCCATACCGAGCGCGACGAAAGGGAATCGGCCGTTGCATTGGTCAGGGAATGTGAAAGAACAGTATGTTCGCTGTATATAGGTTCGAGGTTGTTTCCGTTTTCAAGGGAGCGGAAATATACGTCCGAAATCAAGGTATCCGCTTCACCGTTTTCGCCGCCGAAAGATGCGACCACCGTTTTCTGTCCGTCTTTTTCGGCAACATACGAAGCGGCGACTTTCAGTTCCGAATGAATGTGATAGATGTTGGGTACAGAAAAGCCTTCGCCGCTGTGTGCTTCGGTCATTACAGTGTAGGAACTGTTCGCTTCGTCCAGCTCAATGGTGATCCCGGAATCCGAATCTTCGGTAGGCGTAAACGAAATTCCGTATTCGAGAAGTTCATAATAAGCAGAATCATAACTTTGGTTTTTGTGCCAATTCGCCGTCATTTCCGTTTTGATCTGCACGGAGCAGGCGGAAAAGGCGAACAGGGCGGAAACGCACAAGGCGATAAGCGCAAGTTTCTTTTTCATGAAATTTTAACTCCATAGTTCGGAAATGTTCTTGTAAGCAACAGTATACCACAAATTGCGGGCTTTGTAAAAACAAAAAGAGTGAAATTTGCTTAAAAAATCCGCTAAAATGTGTTATACTGGAAAAAATGTTGAAAACCGCGCTGTTGCGGCAAACAAAGAGAGGAGAGCATGAAGGTCCGCATTTATATCGCGCCTACGGTCGGCGAGCTCGTACATTTTCTTGCGCAGCTTCCTGCCGGGCAAAAAAACGTAATATTCTGCGAGGACAGGCTCACGCTGGAAGCGGAGCGTGCGGTTGCGGGGGCGCAAGGCGCCGTGTTTGACACAAAAGTCACGACTTTTTCGCGTTTTCTCGGCGGCAAATACCGAAAAAAAACGCTCTCCAAACAGGGTTCGGTGATGGTCGTAGGCTCCATTGCCGCGGAAAACGCCGCAAAGCTAAGGTGTTTCGGCAAGAACCCCGCAGGCTGTGCGGGCAGTCTTTATGAAACCATTGCCCAGCTGCGCGCGGCGCTCGTCACGCCCGAAATGCTGGAAGAAGCGGCGAGGGACACCGAAAAAATGCTCGCCGAAAAACTGACGGATATTGCTCTCATCTACCGCGAGTATCTTTCCTTCCTTGAAGGCGGTTACGTGGACGAGAGCGGGATCTTGTCCCTGCTTCCCGAAGAGATCGGGCGCGGAGCACTCGGCGGCGCGCACGTCGTATTTGCGGGTTTTTCTTCCTTCACGCGGCAGGCTGCGGAAGGGATCCGCGCCGCGATCGGGCATGCCGAAAGCGTGTGCGGGGTGTTTATCGGCGGAGAGGAGGATATCTACACCAACGAGGCGGCGCGCGATTTTGAGCGTTGCTGCGCGCTTGCGGGCGCGCAGTGCGAATACACCTGTCTCCCTTCCGAATTGTGTACGGAGGCGGAAGGGCTGCGCCGCAGTCTTTTCGATCCCGCAAACAAACAGCGCATTGCAACCGACCGCGTGCGCGTGTTCGAGGCGGCGGACAAAGAGGACGAACTTGCGTTTATTGCGGCGATGATCAAGAGCGAAGTGCTCGACCGCGGTTTGCGTTATCGCGACATTGCCATTTTTCTTTCGGACGTGAAGGATTATGCCGTGCGCATGGAAAAGGTGTTTGCGGAGTACAAGATCCCGTATTACGCCGACGTAAAAAAGAGCGCGGCGGCGCATCCGCTTGCTAAATTTGTGCTGGGCTGGCTGAAAGTGATCGCGGAAGGGTTCGATCCCGCCGATGTCGACGCATTCGTCGGCAATCCTTTTTTCAAAGCGGAAGAAAAGACGCGGGACGATTACCGCAATTACCTTATCAAATACGCGAACTATCGCGGCGGTGCGAAGCGGCCGATCAAAGAAGAAGCGGAAAATCCGCTCGTTCTGACAGCGGCGCGCGCACGCTTTCTTTCCGCGTTTGAAGGTGTGTCTTCGTCCATGACGGGCGGGCAATACTGCGCGCTTGCGCTTAAACTGATCGAGACCTTTGATTGCCGGAAGATGCAGGACGGGATCGCAATGCGCCTTGCGGAAGCGGGAGCTGCGGCGGAGAGCGAATATTTTTCTAAGGGCTGTGACAGCGTTTTGCAAGTGCTGGGCGAGCTTGCCGAGCTTTCGCAGGGTATCAAAATGCGTGCGGAAGAGTTTTACGCCGTACTGGGAGAAGGGCTGAACGGTTTGGAGATTTCCCTCATTCCGCAGAACCTGGACGCGGTGTTTGTGGGGGATATTGCCGAGAGCCGCAAGAGTACGGCAAAAGCAGTGTTTGCGGCGCGCATGACCGATGCCGTGCCCGCCTGCGGCGCGGACACGGCGCTGATCACCGATCGCGATATCGATCGTCTGCGTTCCCTGCGCGTTGAGATCACGCCGAAGATCCGCGAAGTCAACGCGCGTGCGCGTGAGAATGCGGGGTTGGCGCTGTGCGGATTTTGCGAACGGTTGTATCTTTCCTATCCGCTCGCGCTGGGCGGGGACGAATGCAAGCGCAGTGAAATTTTTGAAACAGTGTTTTCGCTGTTTACCGATCAGAAGGGCAGGCCGCTTTCCGTGTTGGATCGCGCGGCTTTGGAGCGAGCCGAGCGCACAAATGCGGCGGCGTATCTTCGGTATCTTTCCTGTGTGGCGAGCGAGCGCGCGCCTGCCGCGCGCGAGCTTTTGCTGCGCGCGGATGCTTTCCGCCGCGGAAAGAGCGATTTTGCGGCGCATACGGGACTTTTGGCGGCACTGCGCGAGCGGGGTGTCTCGCCCGAAACGCTTTTGTTCCGCGAAAGCGCGCCGGCCGTGAACGTTCCCGCGGCGGCCAAGCTGATCTTCCGCGGCAAAAATACCGTCGCGCCCACCGTCATCGAGGGGTATTTTAACTGTCCTTATCGCAATTTTGCAGAGCGCGGCCTGCTTCTTGCCGAACGGGAGGAAGCGAGCGTGCGCGTCACAGACACGGGCAATTTTATGCACGACGTGCTCCGCATTCTCGCTTGCGAGTACACAAAACCCGAAGCGGAGGCGGACTGCGCGGCGTTTGTGCGCGCAAAGGCGGAAGAGCTGTTGAAACAGCCGCCGTATTGCTATCTGTTTGACACCGAAAAGGGAAGTTATTCGGCAGACGCCATCGTGAACGAAGCGGTGATCATCGGCATGAACATGGTCGAACAGCTCAAAAATTCCGATTTCCGCGTTTTGGCGGCGGAGGAATCGTTCGGGTACCCGAATTCTCCCTTCCGCGGCATTCCGCTGTATTCGGGAGAGAAGCAGATCTTTCTTGCGGGGCGCATCGACCGCGTGGACGAGAGCGGCGAATATGTGCGCGTCATCGATTACAAAACGGGCTCGTTTGACACCGCTCCCGAACCGTATTATACCGGACGCAAATTGCAGCTGGAACTGTATCTGTCCGCCGTTTCGCGTGCGCGCAGGGCGGCGGGCGCCTATTATTTCCCTGCGCGCGTGGGGTTCCGCGCCAAAGCGGACGAATATCCTTTTGCGATGCAGGGGTTCACCGTGGGGAGCGACGAAGTGGTTCGCCTGAGCGACAAGACGGTGGAGGAAGGCAAGAAAAGCCGCTATATCGACGCATATTACGGGCGCAAGAGCAAAAAAGCGCTGGAAGAAGAGGATTTTGAAGCGTTCATTGAATATTCGGTGCTGGCTGCGCGCGGCTGTGCGCGCGAAACGGCGGCGGGATGTGTAGCGGCGTCGCCGTACGAGGGCGCTTGCGATTACTGCCCTTACGGGAGTGTGTGCGGCCATGATCCCGGGGAAGGAGCGCGCAAAGAAGAGAAGATCACGGGCGAAGAGATCGTTCGGATCGTGAAAAAGAGGAGGGGTGAGCTATGAGCGGACGTACGCCGACGCCCGAACAGCAGGCGGCGATCGACGCCGAGGGCGAAGTTCTGGTTTCCGCATCGGCGGGGAGCGGAAAGACCTTCGTGATGATCGAAAAGATCATCGGGCTCATCGAATCGGGCAAAGCGGAAGTAGGATCGGTGCTCGCCGTGACTTTTACCAATCTCGCGGCGGCAGAAATGAAAGA
>CABQND010000024.1 GCA_902465495.1 uncultured Eubacteriales bacterium | reverse complement strand
TCGAACCCGGGACCCACTGATTAAGAGTCAGTTGCTCTACCAACTGAGCTAAAGGTGCATATATGGTGATCCATCCGCGATTCGAACGCGGGACACCGTGATTAAAAGTCACGTGCTCTGCCAACTGAGCTAATGGACCATTTTGATATTTTAGACGAATGGCTGGGGTGGCAAGATTCGAACTTACGAATGCCGGAATCAAAATCCGGTGCCTTACCGCTTGGCGACACCCCAAGGAAAATTTTATGGGGCGGGCGACGGGAATCGAACCCACGACCTCCAGAGCCACAATCTGGCGCTCTAGCCAACTGAGCTACACCCGCCATAAAATTTGGCGCGCCTGAAGAGATTCGAACTCCTGACCCACGGCTTAGAAGGCCGTTGCTCTATCCAACTGAGCTACAGGCGCATGATATACGCTCGACTCTCTACGAATGCTAATGGAGCGGGTGATGGGAATCGGACCCACGCAGCCAGCTTGGAAGGCTGGAATTCTACCATTGAACTACACCCGCATTCACACGACGCTAAGAGATTATATCAAAAAGAGATTTTTTTGTCAATTGTTTTTTGCCAATATTTTCGTATAAAAAAGAATTTTTCGACAAGATCGGTCAGTAAATATTCGGAGGGGCAAATCTTATGGAAGGAGAGTTTTCTTTTCGATAAGCAGAGGGCGTTAATCCTGTATATTTTTTAAAATTATTCGTGAAATGGCTCAAAGAATCGTAGCCCACTGCGGATGAAATATGCAATACGGTATAATCGGTATTGGTGAGTAGGGCGCAGGCATATTTCATGCGGCGTTCGACCTGATATTTTACGATTGTCAAACCGGTCAGATCTTTAAAGGCTTTGATCAAAAGGGAGGGTGTGAGGGGATAGCGAGCATAGATATTCGTTATATCTTCTTCGATGTATTCGAGATTATCGATTTTTGTTTTGATGTCGAGAGCATAGCGGGCTTGTTGCGGCAAAGTATTTCCGGTATTTTCGTGGGTATGGAAAAGGGTGGCGCAGGTTGCGAGGAAAAGGCGAACGGCTTGAAGCCTGTGGTTTTCGTCCTCATCATAGGTAGCGTTACGAGAAAGCATATGCATAAATTCGTACGAAGCGTTGTTGAGGCGAACGACGAGGCAGTCTTCGCCCTTGATTTTTTCGGACAGAGCAGAGGAATAAGTCTCGATACAATGTTCAAAGAAATTTTTTCGTACGCTTAGGTTGAAAATGTTGGAATGACCTTCTTTTTTTATATAATCGATGCGATGGTACTGCAATTTGGGTATGATGTAGATTGCATGTTGTTCCAACGGGAAACTTTTCCCGTTATAATATTGGATCAGTCCGTCCCCGATCGTTAAAAATAACTCATAATAATCGACGTGGCAATGGTAATCGGTTGTTCGGTTGAACCACCAATGCACATCGTAAGGAGAAGACGGATCGGAAAAAGAGTACTTTGCATAATAATCGAGTTTTTTCATGATTTTATTTTACATCAAATGTATGGCAATGTCTACCTGCTGAGGGGGTGAAGTCAAAAAAAGGGCACTATTTTTCAAAAAATCAGCAAGACTTTATTTTTATGAAATGATATAGTTGATACTGAATTGCGGCAATTATAAAAATAAAAAAGTTTGCGTTGCCGAAAATAAGGAAAGGGGTAGAAATCCAATGAAAAGAATGTTGACGTTTGTGACGTTGATAGCGCTTTTGGTGGTGTGTTTTGCGGGCTGTGCATCCGCAATGTACACGGTAAGTTATAGTGTAGACGGCAGTGTTACGACGGAAAAAGTTGAATCGGGAGGGCTTGCTTCGTGCGCAGAGCCTGAACCTGTAGCGGGGAAAATATTTGACGGATGGTATAGCGACAGCGAACTGACAAAAAAGTACGATGAAGCGGCTCCCGTAACCTCCGATATCACTCTTTACGGTACTTGGCGGACTGATTCGGTTAAACCGCAAAATGAATACACGGTCACATTCATGGTTGACGGGATCGCATATGAGGTAAAAGTCAAAGAGGGAAAGACTGCGTATTTTGACGAACCGAAGAAAAGCGGTTGGCTGTTTAACGGTTGGTATACGGACGAAAGTTGTGAAACAAAATTTGATCTTTCCACGCCGATCGAGTCATCGATAACTCTATATGCCGGTTGGACGGAAGTGCATATTCCGCAGACATTCACTGTCAGTTTTGATCTTAATGGCGGTAATGCGAATCCGGCGATCAGTGCTCAAAAGATTATCGAGGGCGGAAAAGCGGAAGAGCCGGACAGTGTGCTTTCCTTGGACGGTTATGTTTTCCGCGGTTGGTTTAAAGACGGCGAGTTGTATGATTTCGACAGCGAAGTAAACGCTTCATTTGTACTGGTTGCGCAGTGGAAGCTGGATGTCCCGGAGACAGAAGGCACTGCGCAGGCGAGTTCTTCTGCGGCAGGATATGATGCAGCGTTTGCGATTGACGGTGATACGGACACATGGTGGCAGGCGGAGAGCGAAGGAGAAGCGACGCTGACCATAGACTTTGGCAAAATGCAGGAAGTGCGTTCGGTCAGGCAGATTTTTGCATCTTCCGCAAAGTGGGATTTTGCGATCGAAGCTTCCGTCGACGGAGAGAACTGGGCGGAAATCGCCACAGTTGCATGGGAAGAGGCGAAAGATACTTTTGATGTAGAAGCGAACGGATATTTCCGTTATATGCGTCTGCGCGTTCTTTCGGGCGGAATTCCTTCCAGTAAGGAGTTGTATGTTGAAACGTTCGATCTTTCGGGCGGTACCAATATAGCGCTTGGCATGAAAGGCAGCGCGGGCGATTGGGCCGCGGGCAATGAAACAGAAATGGCGTTTGACGGAAGTTACAGCACTTTTTGGTGCGCGAACGACGGCAATTTCCCCAAATATCTTGCTGTCGAGTGGACATATGTAACATATGTGAATTATGTGGAATTTTACTTCCAGAATGAAGGTACGCACAATTACGAAGTGGAAGGACGTTTGGAAGACGGATCCTGGGTCAAGCTGGAAGAAGCAAAAGATCATGTCGGTCAAAGTTTCCGTCTTGAAGTGAACAGGGAAGTAAGCGCTGTTCTTATCCGTGAGTTTGCGGGGCCCGGATGGGCGAACGTAACGGAAATGAATGTTTACGGGTTCAAAGATGTTGCGAGCGGTATGACGCCGTCGGCGGAAAGCGGATATGACGTGTACGCCATTGGTGACAGCTACATTGACAGTGTTACGACGGACAGCGAAACCGTAGAATATTCCGCAGACGGCAAGGAGTGGAAACCGCTTACCGTTGAAGAAGGAAAGGCGGCGGGCGGCGTGCAGGCTGCATATATCCGCGTGAAAGAAGGCGCCGCGACAAAGATCTTCGCGACATCGTTTGCGACCGATCTGGCTCGCTATGTTACGCCGGAGGCTTCCGACTTTTCGGATACAAATCACCGTCCGGGAATTGCGACGATGAATCCGGAAAATGTCTGGGTGCAGAGCGGCGACGGTGCAGGGTATTTCTGGTGTGCGTCAACGGCAGGCGGAGAGCACTGGCTGGAACTGGATCTGGGCCGGGTGTGCGTTGTGCAAGGCTTTCAATATACATTCCAGGACGAGATCAGCGATCCGAATTATAAACTGAGGATCGAATTGTCGGAAACGAAAGAGAGCTGGACGACGGTGTTTGATAATTTTGAGACGGGCGGTGCGGGCAAAGTGTTTGAAGGAGAGATCGACAACGTTCGTGCGAGGTATGTTAAAGTTACGGTGGAGTACGTGAACAGCTGGACGAACTGTAAGAATTTACAGTTCTACGGAGTGGGCGCCCCTGTACGAGATATTGAAATACGTTAAGGAGACTTGCATGAAGAAATTATTGATCGCGGTGTTGTTTTTGGCGCTGGCATTGTTTGCAGGCTGTGCCGCATCACCCGCAACATATACGGTAACGTTTGACGGGAACGGGCAAAAGATCAGTATTGCGACGCAGACGGTAACGGAAGGCGAATGTGCGGAAGAGCCGACGGCTCCTTCCGCCGATGGATATGAATTCGGCGGGTGGTATATGAACGCAGATTGTTCGGGAAACGCATATGATTTTAAAACGCCTGTTACGCAGGATCTGACTTTATATGCGCGCTGGAATTCGCTTGCCGAAATACAGTCTGTGCGTACAGCGGAAGAGTTCTTTGCGATGGGAAGCGGGAATTATCGTTTGGAAAACGATCTCGATCTGTCCGGAAAAGAGGGTGCGCCGCTTGGATCTGCAGAAGAACCTTTTGCGGGAACATTGGATGGGAACGGCTATACAGTATCGGGGCTGACCGATTCCTTGTTCGGGTATGTAAGCGGGACGGTAAAGAATCTTACAGTACAGTCAAAAATTGAAAAAAATGTAACCGGAACATTGTATTGCGGCGGCGTTGCGCAATATGTGGAGGGAGGACGTATTGAAAATTGCGTTGCCGAAACGGAAATATCCATTGTTTCCGAAGATGTACGTCTTTCGGTGTATGTTGGCGGCATTGCAGGCAGAAATGTGAACGGTGTCATTGAAAAGTGCACGGCGTATGCGGACATAGAGGCTGAAAATACGGCCAATGTTTACGCAGGGGGCGTTGTCGGGTATAATGGCGGGGAAGCAGAACGGTTTGGAAAGGTTTGTTCCAGTTCCCATTACGGTATTGTTTCGGCGCAGTCTTCAGGCTCTTCCGCTTCGGCGTATGCGGGAGGTGTCGTCGGATACAACGGAGGGGAGATCAGCGACAGCTTTGCCGTTTCCTCAATTGTGCAAGCATCGTGCGGGGATTATCATGCCTTTGCGGGCGGAGTTGCGGGCGATAACAACGGCGGCAAGCTTCTTCGCTGTTTTTCGGCGGCGGATGTGACTTGTACGGTCGTGGGCGGTGATACTTTCCTCGGCGGCGTGACCGGAAGAAATTTTCTTGATTTTGAGCAGATTGACTGCTATGGATGGAATGGTCAGGTTTTGACTTTGGATCGCACCGGCGAAATTCTTGCAACGGCGCGGCATCGTCGGACGATCGCAGAGACTGTGCCGGCGGCGTATCTGAATGACGCAGAATGGTATGGGCAGATCGGGCTGCAAGGCTGGACGATCGAGGACGGATATCTTCCGTATCAGCAAAATACAGAAGCAAGAAGTTTTGCTCGCGCGGCGTCGTACGGTACCGAAGGTAATCCTGTCAAAATCGCTACGGCGGCGGATTTAAAGGGTATGGACTACGGCAAAGCGTATGTGCTTACTTCGGATATTGAACTCGGGGAATGGACAGCGATCGGAAGTTATCAGACGCCTTTCTGGGGCAGTTTGGATGGTGCGGGACATCGATTGTATGGCATTGAGGCGGATGGAAAGGGCGGTTATGCAGGTCTCTTCGGATATCTCAACGGCGCCGTAAAAAATGTAGAGGTCGAAATTTCTTATTCCGATGCAGGCGTTGGGAAAGGCCAACTCTATGCAGGCGGGATTGCGGCATTTTTGGACGCAATGATTGAAAATTGTACAGCAGATGTGGATTTCCGCTTGAATACCGATGGCGGATTTGCTGGCGGTATAATCGGTTACGGCGACGGCGCAACAATATCAAAATGCGTTGTTGCTGGATATATCGAAGTGTATTCTTCCAATCCCTCTTCTTATGCTGCCGGGATCTGTGCCGTGAACGACGGGGGTGCTGTTTTGCAATGTGCAAACGGCGCGACGGTCAACGCAGACGGCGAAAAAGGCGGCGCTGCTGGCGGCATCGTCGCTAAAAACAGCGGTACGGTAAATGATTGTTATAATACGGGAGCTGTTGCGGCGTTGTCAAAAGAAGGCACGGGAACTGTGTATGCGGGCGGTGTTGCGGCAAATAACACCGGAGTATTGGCGGATTGTTACAGTACGGGCATGGTTGTCGGAGCGGATGGAGAAACCATTGCGGCGGGCACTGTCTGCGGAGCGAACACCGGCAGTATCCGCAATTGCTATGCGATGGAGGCGGACGGAATGTATACTGTCGGATTCAGTCCGGAACCGTTTGACGCTTACTCGATTCAAGAAAGTGAGTTTGCCTCGTTGGCGGAGAAGTTGAATGCTGGAAGGACTGTGTGGAAAGACGGGAACGGGTTCCCCGTTCTTGCATGGCAGGAGGCGTGATGTATGAGAAGATACGGAATAAAATTTTTGGGCGCGCTTTTTTTGGCGGCGGTTTTGGTGTTACAGATGGTACCTGTCTATGCGTTAACGGCGCGGGCTGACACTCCCGCGTATGACATATCCGCGACGTCGGAAACGGCAGGGCATCTTGCCGCAAGCGCCGCGGACGGAAACACATCAACCTATTGGATGGCTTCGGAGGAGGATGATTCCCCTGAGCTTTGTGCAGATCTCGGCGAGGTGCGCGCCGTAACGGGATATAAGCAAATTTTTGCGACGAGCGATGTTTGGTTTTTTACCGTTTACGGTTCGCTTGACAATGTGAATTGGACGCCGATTGCCGATTATTCGATCGGGGCATCCGGGAAATCCTTTGCGGATTCGGCGAGCGGTTTTTACCGTTATGTCAAGGTTGTCTTCTTTGCTTCGCAGAACGGATCGGCATTTACGAGCGCAGAATTTGCGATTGAAAGCAAATCCTTGAGTGAAGGCACGAACGTAGCGCTGGGAATGAAGGGATACAGCGGCAGTTGGGCAGCCGGTTTTGAACACGAGAGCGCTTTTGACGGGGATACGGGCAGTTATTATTGCGCCAATGACGGAAATTATCCGCAGTGGTGCGGGGTAAACTGGGAATACGAATGCGCTGTCAACAGTGTCGAGATTTATTTGCAGGATTACGGCACATACGAATTCGAAGTTACGGCAAAAGGCATGGACGGACAGACCGTGACGGTTGCGGAACGGGCGGTGCGCACAGGATCATATTTCCGGTTTGAAACAGATGGCTTGTTCTCCAATGTCGAATACAAAGTATATGCGGGGCCGGGCTGGGCAAATCTTGCGGAGATGAAAGTCAACGGATTCAAAGACCTTGCTTCCGATAAATGCGCGACGGCTGCTCAATGGGAAATTAAAGACGGCGCAAATGTGTTTTATTTCCCTTATGGGGCATATGTCGACGAGGTGCGCGGCGCTTCGTCGGTGAGCATTTCGCAAGACGGTTCATCTTGGACGTCTGTTGCGGATGCATCGACGATCGGCAGTATAGTGAATTATGTCAAAGCAGAGAGCGACGGGGCCATCCGTCTGTTTGGAACGCCGTTGGAACGTGATCTTGCACAGGGGCTGAAAGGTTCGGTATCTGATTATTCCAATGAGGGATTCAACGCTGAAAAAGCGACGACAAACCCTGAACACGAAGACGGAAGGAATCAGTTTTGGTGCGCGGAGTCGAGTGGCGGCAAGCATTGGTTGCAGATTGATCTCGGCAACGTTTGCCGCGTAGAAAAGGTGGTCCAGCGCTTCCAGGATCCCGGAAGTTATCGTTTCAAGATCGAGGCGTCCAAAGACGGTACGGATTGGGTCGTTTTACATGACGGTTTGAGCGAACTGGGTTCGGGACAGAAATTTGAAGTGATGACGGGTGAGGAAAAGATGTTCCGTTATGTGAAGCTCACCGTCGTAGAGGACAGCGGCTGGGCGAACAGCAACCAATTCCAGATCATTGGATTTGGGGAACCTGTCCCCGAACATTGGTGGCAGCGTGAATCGGGGGTCGTACGTTATTATCCGAAGGAGCAGAAAGTTTCCATCGCCGATATGACGGATAAACTCGAATATTATCGCGAAAACGGAATGAAAGTCATCGAAGTGCATCAGCCGTACGAAGGAGCCGGTGATATATGGTCGGGCTTGGGCGCTACGGACAATTATAACGCGGACCCCGTAAACGGAACGCTGGATGACTGGGCGGCATTCCTTGATAAGGCGCACAGCCTCGGGATGTATGTGTTCATGTTCGGCAATGTCGGATATGCCCGCGATTATTCTCCTTTCTTTGAAAAAGCCTGCATGGATTATGCGAACGGGATCGCATCCGAGGAGCGCGATTGGTTTTTGTTCAGCGAAACCTGTCCCGATCCTGCAAAATGGTTTTGGAGCGACACGGCGAACGCATATTACTATGCGTATTGGGAAGAGGGCGGACAGATCCCGAATTATAATTTTGATACGGAGGCGTGGCAAGCCGAATCCAAGCGCTACGTGACATATTGGGCAGACTTCGGGTTTGACGGAGTGGCGCTCGATGCTCCGCCTGCGTATTACTTCGGATCGGCCGATCCCGCAACCGTTACTTATGAAAGTATCACAAAACCTTTGAACGCGCGAAATATTATGATTCTTCCCGAAGGTACAGGGGATTATAATTATATTTACTCTTATCATTATACTACCATACAAAACTATAACATGGGCCAATGGGGCGGCGGAGCGTGGAGCCTTGGGATTGACGCTGTGACCGATCAGAATGCCCGTACCGTAGATGACTTTATCAAGTCAGGACGTGACAATGCAGTGTCGTTGGGCGGCAGTGCGATTGCACCGCTTTGTTTTGAACAGAAGTACGAAAATGTGGAAGATTACAAGCGCAAGGCGGAAGCGGCACTTTTGACGACGAGCGGGCACATGGCGTTCTTGCATTCGGGAACGAGCGCATTCGTCGGGCAAGACATCATTGAAACGTGGTCGGAAGATCTTCGTTCGGCGGTGTTTGAAATGTTTGCTTTGCAAAACAGCTTTGCCGCGTTCAATGCGAGCGGTATGCGCTATCGCGTGCCCACGAACGATGATACCGTGTATTATGCATACTGCCGCGGCGATCTTCGCGGGAATACGCGCGGACTGGTCGTGTTCAATTATTCGGGGCAACAGGCAGAAATTTGTGTTGATTTGTCCAATACTGGGTTTGGCGGCACATTCTTCGATCTTTTGACAGGCAAACGGTATGAGAGTGCGGGGGATGAATTGCGGCTCACGATTCCCGGAAGCTCGTACGTAATACTCGGGCAGTTTTAGGAGGCACATATGAAACGTGTTTTCGCAATTTTTACGGTTATATTTTTAATTATGCTATCGCTCATGTTTACAGCATGTGATGCGGCGAAAGAAAATACGAACAGCGATCCGCCGGAAACACCCGGTGAACCGGCGCCTCCGACGACAGAAGAGCCCGCGGCCGATGAAATTCCTGCGCAGGCGATAGAATTAAGTTGCTCCAACGCGACCAATACGGCAACAGCATATTTGCATGCGACCTATTCAGAGAAAGGGATCACGCTGGAAGCATATGTCGAAGATGATGACATAAAAGCGGATATCTATTATTCGAGCGGTTATGACGATAACATCGAATATTTGATCGGAACAAAATATAATGTCGCAGCGGGTTGGGAAGCCGGAAAGACGCTGCATTTTCTGATTAGTGCAGACGGAGACACAATTTTGCAGCGCGCTAATTCTTCCAATACGTATGGTGCGAGTTATGCGCTCGATCTGCTCTGTGTCAACGGTGAGAATTTCGGATATACTCATGAATACACGGATTACGGTTACAAAAATACCGTTTTTATCGGTTATGATCTTCTCGGAACGGATGCGGAGACAGGCCGAGGGAATATTTATGTTTGTCCCGCGATGCGCAACACGCATGATTATGCGGATACAACGTGGACGCCTTTCAGCGACGGCGGTTGCGACTGGAACAATGCCTCTACATTTATTCTTGTGGATGAGCAGGGGTATATTGTCGAGTGATCCTGTAAAAAAGCAAATTATTGTATAACAAAATTCCCGCAGCGTTTCGCAGCGGGAATTTTGTTAATAAAAATCGGCGCGGGTTACGCGCCGATGTAAATTGTTTTATTTATTCTTTGAACATGCGGTTGAGCCGGCGGCTGATCGAACGAATATTTTCGCGCACGGCACTGCGGGCGCTTCCGCCGATCACTTTGCGGGCTTCTACCGATTTGTTCACGCGTACGCATTGCAGAATGTCCTCTTCGAAGAGAGAAGAGAAGGATTGATACACGAACAGATCGAGTCTGTCGAGCGTCTTATTATTTTCGATGCAATAGCGCACGATCTGACCGGTGACGGCGTGCGCATCGCGGAAGGCCATGCCTTTCTGCACGAGATAATCGGCAACGTCGGTAGCAGTGGAGAAACCGCCCGCGGCGGCGTTGCGCATCCTGCGCGTATCAAAGGAAATGTTCTGTAATAATTCATTGAAAATAGACAGGCAGGCAAGGACAGTTTCTTCGGCGTTGAAGAGTGCTTCTTTGTCTTCCTGCAAGTCTTTGTTGTAGGCAGTGGGAATGCCTTTGATGACGGTGAGAATGGCGGTCAGACTGCCGTAAACTCTTCCTGTTTTTCCGCGGATGAGTTCGGGGATATCGGGGTTTTTCTTCTGCGGCATGATGGAAGAGCCGGTAGAGTAATTATCCGCTATATCGATGAATCCGAATTCTTCGCTGGAATAGAGGATGAGGTCTTCGCAGAAACGGGAGAGGTGCGCCATGACTGTCGAACAGCAGAAAATATATTCTGCGACGAAATCGCGGTCGGAAACGGCGTCGATCGAGTTCTGTGAGATCTCGGAGAAGGACAGCAAACTTGCGGTCATTCTGCGGTCAATAGGGAAGTCTGTGCCGGCGAGAGCGCAGCTGCCGAGCGGCATTACGTCTGTGCGTTTATAACTGTCCGTGAAGCGTTCCAGATCGCGCAAGAACATTTCGCTGTATGCATTGATATATTGTGCGACCGAAATCGGCTGTGCTCTGCGCATGTGCGTATAGCCCGGCATAATGAACTGCACGTTGTTGTTTGCGATTTCCAAAAGCGTTTCGATCAGGGAACGGATATGGCCGCAGACATTGACGATACTGTCTTTGACATACAGGCGCAGATCGGTTGCGACCTGGTCGTTGCGAGAGCGTGCGGTATGGATTTTTTTGCCCATTTCGCCGAGGCGTTTTGTGAGTTCCTGTTCAACAAACGTATGGATATCTTCTGCGCCTTCGATGGTGAGATTGCCTTTTTCGATATCGGCGAGGATATCGATGAGGGTGTCGCTGAGTTTATCGGCTTCTTCTTTGGGTATGATTGCCGTTTCGCCGAGCATTTTCGCATGAGCAATGCTGGCGAGGATATCATGCCAGTACAATTTATAGTCGAATGAAAGCGACTGATTGAATTCGTCTGCGCTCTGTGCGCTCGGCTGCGTGAAACGTCCTTCCCACAATTTCATAATTTGGTTCTCCGAATCTTATTTTAAGCTGAATTTATTTGACTTATTGCGCGGAAATCTTTAAAATAATAGAGTAAAGAGAACAGGTAAGCGCGTCATTTCGAATTGAAGACGCGAGTCTTCCGCAACCTGTATAATTCTATTCTAATATATTTCGTGAAAAAATTCAAGTTATTTTATAAAAATTATCAAAAAGAGCGACAAAATTGATTATTTTAGGAATCGATCCCGGACTGGCGACCTGCGGTTATGGGATTTTGCGAAAAGATGCGCGCGGCAATGTCGCGGCGGAAGATTACGGGGTGGTTACAACGCCCAAGGAGGAGCGGCTGCCGGTAAGGCTCGCCATGCTGGAAGAGGGCCTGAATGCTCTTTTGGACCGTTATTCGCCCGACGAAGTTGCGGTGGAGGAACTGTTTTTTTCGAAAAACGTGACAACGGGCATTGCGGTTGCGCATGCGCGCGGGGTAGCGCTTTTAGCCTGCGTCAAACGCTGCGGCCGTTTGTTTGAATATACTCCCATGCAGATCAAACAGGCGCTGACTGGCTACGGCAAAGCGGAAAAGCGGCAGATCCAGCTCGTGACGGCAAATCTTTTGCGCTTGAAGAGCATCCCGCGGCCTGACGATGCGGCGGATGCGCTGGCTGTTGCCCTGTGCCATTCGTTTACATCCCGCCTGTCGGGACTGTACACAATTTGAATTATACGTTGGCGTGATTTTTTTTAAAGTGAGGGTAAAATATGATCGGATATCTGAAAGGGAAAGTGTTGCAGGCGGAGAGTGGCACCGTCCTTTTAGAAAACAATGGCATCGGGTATGAGCTTACCTGTTCGGGAGCATTGTTTGCAAAGCTTGTGACGGACAAACAAGGCGAGGCTTACACGTATTTGCAGGTGCGGGACGACGGAATATCGCTTTTCGGTTTTGTTTCGCCCGAAGAAAAGAATATGTTTTTGCAACTGATCTCCGTGTCGGGGGTCGGTCCGAAAATGGGGATCGCGGTGCTTTCCGGCATGAACGTGAATGAATTGGCGGTGGCGATCGCCTCTTCGGATGTAAAGCTTCTCAGCACGGTCAAGGGGCTGGGAAAAAAGACGGCGGAACGAATTGTATTGGAGCTGCGCGAAAAAGTTTCTGCGGTTTCGGTTTCTGCGGCACCGGGGCAGATCCCTGCCGCACCCGTAGAATCGGTGTCCGCAAAGGAAGAAGACGCCGTAGTGGGGCTTATGTCGCTGGGGTATACGCGCGGCGAGAGCGTACGCGCTGTGAAAGCGGCTGTGGAGCGCGGCGCGTCGAGTGTGGAAGAGATCATCATGTCCGCATTGCGCTCGATGTGAGGCAAAAAAACGAAATGAACTGCGTACCGTCCGGTGCGCGGCGGGATGAAAAGATATGTTTGAAGAAGATTTTGACAGCGAACGCCTCGTCATGAGTACGAAAGGGGAATTTGATCAGGAAGAGAATGTTCTCCGGCCGAAGACGATGGCGGATTATGTCGGGCAAAGCAAGGTCAAAGAAAATTTGTCCGTCTATATCTCCTCGGCGAAAATGCGCGGCGAGGCGCTTGATCATGTCCTGTTATACGGGCCTCCGGGCTTAGGCAAGACGACGCTTGCGTATATTATTGCGGCGGAATTGGGTGTACAAATCAAGCTTACGAGCGGTCCTGCGATCGAACGAAGCGGCGATCTTGCGGCAATTTTGACCAATCTTAACGACGGCGACGTGCTTTTTATTGACGAAATACACCGTCTGAACCGTTCCGTGGAAGAGATTTTGTATTCGGCAATGGAAGATTATGCGCTGGATATCATTGTAGGGAAGGGGCCTGCGGCGCGTAACATCCGTTTTACTTTGAAAAAATTCACGCTGATCGGCGCAACGACCAAGGCCGGAATGCTGGCTTCTCCTTTGCGCGACCGTTTCGGGGTGATGTGCAGATTGGAGATGTATACGCCCGCTGAGCTTGCGCAGATCGTGACGCGTTCGGCGAAGATGCTGGGAATCGGGATTGAAGCGGATGCGGCGAACGAGATTGCGCGCCGCTCGCGCGGTACACCGCGTATCGCAAACAGGCTGTTGAAGAGGGTGCGCGATTTTTCGGCGGTGAAGGGCAACGGCATTGTAAACATTGACGACGCGCGCTATGCGTTGAAACGCATGGACATCGATGAACTCGGTTTGGATGATACAGACCGCTGTTTGCTGCGTGCACTGATCGAAAAATTCAACGGCGGTCCCGCAGGATTGGAAACGCTTGCGGCGACTGTCAATGAGGACGCGAATACGATTGAAGACGTATATGAACCGTATCTGATGCAGTTGGGATTTATCGCGCGCACTCCGCGCGGAAGGGTATGCCTGAAAGGCGGTTACGAGCACATGGGCGTAAAAATGAACGAAAAGCAAAGATTGCAGACGTCTATGTTTGATGACGAATAAACTGTTTCGCACAGTCTCGGTGAGGAATGCTGATACGGGAAGAAGAATGACTATGTTATTGAAATCTGATTATTATTACGATTTACCTGAAGAGCGGATCGCGCAGACTCCCGCGGAGCCGCGCGATTCTTCGCGTTTGCTGGTGTACGACCGCAAGACGGGAAAGAGGGAACACCGTATTTTTCGCGATATCAAAGAGTATTTGAAACCGGGTGACGTTCTGGTCGTCAACAATACGAAAGTTCTGCCTGCGCGCATGTACGCGTATACAAAAAACGGCGGACGTGTCGAAGTTTTGCTGTTAAAGCGGCACAATTTAACCGAATGGGAAGTGCTAGTCAAACCGGGGAAAAAAGCGAAGGAGGGAACGGAACTGGTGATTTCCGAAGAACTTTCGCTCACGGTAAAGTCGCGCACTCCGACGGGAGAGCGCGTTGTGGATTTTCACTTTGACGGCGTATTCGAGGAAATTCTTTCGCGCGTAGGGAGTATGCCGCTCCCGCCGTATATTCATGAAAAGCTCAAAGATCAGAACCGTTATCAGACGGTATACTGTAAAACGGACGGCTCTGCGGCGGCGCCTACGGCGGGCCTGCATTTCACGCAAGAGCTTTTGCGGGAAATAAAAGATATGGGTGTGCAGATCGCGGAAGTTCTTTTGCACGTCGGACTGGGAACATTCCGTCCCGTTAAAGAAGAGGATCTGACGCATCATGTTATGCATTCCGAATACTACTGCGTTTCGCAGGAGGCGGCGGATATTGTCAATGCGGCAAAGCGGGAAGGTCGGCGCGTGATCGCTGTTGGCACCACGTCGGTGCGTACGCTGGAGACGGTTGCGGACGAAAACGGCTTTCTGCGCGCATGCAGCGGCGATACTTCCATCTTTATTTATCCGCCTTATAAATTCAAATGCGTGGATGCACTGATCACAAATTTCCATCTTCCGGAGAGCACGCTCATTATGCTTGTATCGGCTCTGATGGGCCGGGAAGAGTGCTTATCCGTTTACAAAGAAGCGGTGGAGAAAGAGTATCGTTTTTTCAGTTTCGGTGACGCAATGATGATCGTATAAGCGTCGCATCTCATTGTTGCGCTGCGGGAACGCTCGGTCACGTACGTCCGTGTACGCTCCCTCGCGTTTTCCTCGCGCGCCGCGACCTGCTCGCTTCTCCGATCATCATATTATTTTTTAAAAGGGTAATTGTTTTGGCTGAAAAATTTTCGTTTGAGGTAATTAAAACCGATCCCGCGACGGGTGCGCGTGCGGGAATATTTCATACGCCGCACGGTGATATCGAGACGCCCGTGTATATGTCGGTAGGAACACAGGCGACCGTGAAAGGGATGCTTCCGCGTGATTTGAAAGAAGCCGGTTCGCAGATTATTCTTGCGAACACGTATCATCTATATATGCGGCCGGGTCACGAGCTTGTAAAGAAGGCGGGCGGGTTGCATAAATTCATGAATTGGGACCGTCCGATTTTGACAGACAGCGGCGGATTTCAGGTGTTTTCGCTGGCAAAGCTCAATGATATCAAGGACGAAGGGGTATGGTTCAGCTCTCATATCGATGGGAGTAAACATTTTTTTACCCCTGAGAAGGTGATGGAAATTGAGAACGCTTTGGGTGCGGATATCATTATGCAATTTGATGAGTGCAGCGAATACGGCGTTGATCATAAGTACGCACAGAGAGCGCTCGATCGCACGGTGCGGTGGCTGGAACGATGTGCGAAGGCGCATGACAATCCCGATCAGGCGCTTTTTCCGATCGTGCAGGGGAATTTTTATAAGGACTTGCGTTTGAAGAGTGTGGAAGAAGCGAAGCCGTTTGCAAAGTATGGCATCGGTATCGGCGGACTTTCGGTAGGCGAACCGAAACCTTTGATGTATGAGATGCTGGATGCGCTTCAACCGGTACTCCCGACGCATATTCCCCGGTATCTCATGGGGGTGGGAAGTCCTGATTGTCTGATCGAGGGCGTGATGCGCGGCATCGACATGTTTGACTGTGTTTTGGCGACGCGGGTGGCGCGCAACGGTACGGCGCTGACGAGTAAGGGAAAAGTTGTCGTGCGGAATGCGAAATATAAAGAGGATTTTACACCGCTGGACGAAGAATGCGACTGTTATTGCTGTAAAAATTATACGAAGGCATATTTGCGGCATTTGATCAATGCAGGGGAGATGCTTTCTTCTATGCTCTTGTCCATGCATAACATTACGTTCCTGAATAAGCTCATGCGCGGATTAAGACAGTCGATTTTGGATGGCACCCTTAAAGAGTTTCGGGAAGAGTTTTACAGTAAATATGGAAACGGAATCGGAGGCGGATTTTAACGAATTGTGTCAGAATGGAGAAAAGTGTGCTCTTTTCTAATTTTTTCGAGGGAATCGGTAAAAAACAGTTGCCAAAAACTTGCAAAACGGGTATTATATTGTCAGTCGGCAAGAAAGCCAATCAATGAAAAGGAGAATCGTTTATGTTTTTGAATCTCTTGGAAGGCGAAGCGCCTTCGTGGAAATCGTATATTCCGATCATCATCATCGTTGTATTGTTGGTGGCATTCTTTGTATGGTCGTTCGTTTCGCAGAAAAAGAAGCAGAAAGATTTTGCTGCGACGATCAGTGCGGTTAAACCCGGCAACAAGGTCAAGACGATCGGCGGGATCGTTGGCGAAGTTGTTGAAGTGAACGATGCGGAAGGCACGTTTGTATTGAAAACGGGTGACAGCGAAGGGAATTACAGCTACATGAAATTTGACAAGCAGGCGATTTATCAGACGGATGCGAAACCTGAAGAGGCGAAACCTGTCGAAGAAACAGTGCCTGAACAGGTAAAAGAGGAAGCTGCCCCCGAAGAACCGTTTGAAGAGAACAAAGAAGCAGAGCAGAAAGAAGAGAAAACTTCTGAAGAAAAGAAAGACGAAGAGTCCAAGTAATTTTAAAACAAACGAATAAAGAGTAAATCCTCCGCATAGAGTAGTACAAACCTATGCGGAGGTATTTTTTATGCACAGCGAAGGCGGCCGCGTGGCGGCGGAAATGGGAAAGAGTGTTTGTGTTTCGATTGTTTTTACACTTGCGGCGGTACTTGTATTTGCGCTTTTTATCAAATTATTTTCCATTGGTTCGACAGTGATCATGCCAATCAATCAGGTGATTAAGATGCTAGCCATCTTTTTAGGTGTGTTTTTATGCCTTAAACCTGGGAAAACGGCGCTCAAAGGAGCAATTTGCGGCGCCGCAGTCGTAATCTTGACATATTTTCTGTTTGCGATCATTGCAGGTGAAATTTCATTTGGTTGGAGCAATGTGCTTGATCTTTTATTCGGAACGATTGCGGGGTTGATCAGCGGGATCATTGCTTCACTTGTCAAAAGCGGAAAATAGATCGAAACAATCAGCTTTTCATCAGCGGCTTTCAAAAAACGCTTGCAATTTTATTTTCGTTATATTATAATAATGGAAAAAGATGCAAAAGGAGATTGCCCATGAATAAGATCAGAACGATCGCTCGTCCCGCAGAAAAAAAGGTAACGGGATGCGGCGAATGCAGAAGTACTTGTCAGTCTGCTTGCAAAACCAGCTGCACGGTCGGAAACCAATCCTGCGAAAGGATTACCAGAGAGAGCGATCCCGAAAAGAATAAGTAATGGATAAGGAGCAGGATTCCTGCTCCTTAATCTTTGTATTTTGAGCAGTTTCTTTCTGAGGGGAAGAAATTTCGAAAGAGGAGATCAGATGGTACACGTTTTCCGTTATAAAGAACATTTTTATATATTTGACACGGGCAGTTCGGCGCTACATGAATGCGATGAGAAGGCCGCGCTTCTATTGCGTGAAAAGTTGGGCGAAGAGGTAGATACTTCATCGATTACGAGCGAAGAGCGCAGGGCATATGAGGAAGATTTTGATGAGCTGAAAAGGGCGGGCCTTTTATTTAAAGAAGAAGTGAAAGCGGCGCCGCCGAAATCAGACGAAGTAAAGGCTTTGTGTCTGCACATCTGCCATGACTGCAATCTTCGCTGCAAGTACTGTTTTGCGGATGAAGGGGCATATCATGCGAAGCGTGAATTCATGAGCCTTGAAACGGCGAAGAAAGCGATCGATTTCCTTATTGAAAATTCGGGTAATCGCAGGATTTTGGAAACGGACTTTTTCGGCGGGGAACCTTTGATGAATTTTGATGTTGTCAAAGAAACGGTTTATTACGCCAAAGAGGAAGCGGCAAAACGCGGGAAAAAATTTCTCTTTACATTGACGACAAACGGACTCTTGCTCAAAGACGATATTGCAGAATTTCTCAATGCGGAAATGGAGAACGTTGTATTGAGTTTGGATGGCAGGAAGGAAGTGCACGATGCCGTTCGCAAGACAGCAAACGGGAAAGGCAGTTTTGATCTTGTGATCGAGAACTTGAAAAACTTTGTCAAAATACGCGGTAATAAAAGTTACTATGTTCGGGGAACGTTTACTGCAAAAAATCTTGATTTTTCAAAAGATGTTCTCTTTCTTGCGGACAACGGATTTGACAGCATTTCGATGGAGCCGGTTGTTACGGATATACCTGATCTTGCGATTACAAAGAAAGATCTTTCCGCAGTCTGTGCAGAATACGATCGGCTTTGCGATAAATATCTTGAACGGGTAGCGCAGGGCAAGGGCTTTAATTTTTTCCATTTCAACATTGATCTGGAAGGCGGTCCCTGTTTGTCCAAGCGGGTGAGCGCGTGTGGCGCGGGAAACGAATATTTTTCGGTTGTCCCGAACGGCGATATTTATCCGTGCCATCAGTTTGCGGGCGATAAAGATTTCCGGATGGGCAGTGTCTATGAAGGAAAACTGAACGAGAATATTCGCGCAAAATTCAAAAATTCTTGTCTGTTTACGCGTAAAAAGTGTGACGGATGTTTTGCGAAATTTATTTGCAGCGGCGGTTGCAGTGCGAACAATTATCATTTTAACGGCGATATCAATGATCCGTATGAAATCACTTGCGAGATGATGAAAAAGAGGGTGGAGGACGCAATGCATATTCTTGCGGAGCGCAAATCCCGTGAACACAAATAATAAGCATATATTGGAAAAATGAAAAACAATATAAAAAGAGCGGAAGGCGTATTTGTGCATCCGCGTGCGTATGTGGCAGGCGATGTAATTCTCGGCGAAGGGGCAAATATTTGGTGTGGCGCTTGCATACGGGGCGACATTGCTTCTGTTGTCATCGGAAAAAACACGAACATTCAGGACAATGTCAGTGTGCATGTCGGATATGGCGCGCCGGTAACGATCGGTGAAGGGGTGACAGTCGGGCACAATGCGGTAATTCACGGTTGTACGATTGATCACAATGTATTGATCGGTATGGGCGCAATTGTTATGGACGGTGCAAAGATCGGCAAGGACAGTATTGTTGGCGCGGGTACGCTGATTCCGCCTCGCAAGGAAATACCTTCCGGAGTTCTTGCGGTCGGGAATCCTTACAAAATCGTACGGGCTTTGACCGATGCGGAAAAAGAAGGCATTATGCAAAATGCACAAGAGTATTTGCGCCTTGCGCAAATGTATGCTGATGATGAAAAAAAAGGCTGAACTGAGCCGGGCGTTTCTGAAAATGTTTCAAGAAATGCGTAAAAGAGGCAGTGAAATCTTTTCTTTTATGATAATCGGGTAAAAAAGCGGAAAAAAGAACAATTTACACTTGACTAAATTCCCGAACTTTATTATAATAATCGGGTATAGTTCTTTTTATTCTTTGAAAATTTCGAGGATAAATCTCAAAAGTTGCAGGAGGAGGCAATGGGCAAGAAGAAATCGGTGGTACTGATTATTCTCGTGACCGTCGTGTTGGTAGGGCTCTTATTTTTGAGCGTTACACCGTCGTTCAACGTATCCACCGCACAAAAGTTTAACTCGCTTCTGAGTATCGTTGATTTCGGTACCGATCTTGGTGGCGGGTACTACACTGTGTATTATCCGGAAGGTGTGATTTCGCGTTCGGAGTACGACATGCTTGTTGAAGAGTACGAAGAGACGAAAGCGACGCCGGAAACGAGCGACGATGTGGACAACCCTGCGGAGCAGTATTTCCGTAAGGGTGGCGTCTACCTTTCTGAGACCGTTTGCGATGCCGACGGCAACGTGACTGAGACATTCCAAGCGGAATTTGACAGTGCGTTCAACGCTCTTAAAGTGCGGTTTGAAGAGAAAAACTTCGTTGATTATTCTATCAAAAAGCAAGACGATTATACGATTCGCGTTGAGATCCCGTATACGGATGAATCGGCAAGTACGCTTTTTGAATCGTTTGCATACTCTGGCAACCTGATTTTCAGTGATACCGATACGAGCACGACCAAAAAGAATGTATTGATGAGCGGAAATGCCGAGTATATCAAGGGTGCAAGCGTTGCCAATGCCGGTGATGACGGCTATGCTGTAGCCATTAAATTCACGAAAGAAGGCAGGGCAAAGTTTGCGGAAATTACGGCCGATCTTGTCGAGGCGGCGAGCAGCGATTCAAGCAGCGGATCGAGTTCTTCCGGAGCAACACTGTACATGTATGTGGGTACGGAGTTGTTGATGCAGGCGAGCCTTTCCGAGGCGTTGGATCAAGATACTGTCTATATCAGCGGCAGCTATTCTACCCGTGAATCGGCAGAAACGATCGCATGTGTGATCAATTCGACGCTTGATGAGAACAATGTGTTCAATATTAAGTTGGATACATCGGATATTTATGAAATTGCTCCGACGATGGGCGAACATGCAGCGCTTGCGGCGGCGATTGCTATCGGCGTACTGATTCTTGCGATGCTGGTATTTTCGCTGGTACGTTATAAGGGCATGGGACTTGCGCATGTTTACGGATTCCTGACCTATGCGTTGGTACTGATTTTATGCATTTCGTTGATTGACGGGATTGTCGTAAATGCAGGCGGGCTTATTGCTATCGTGCTTTCGGCAGCGATCATGACTTCGTTCAACTGGTATGCGTTTGCCAATATTCGCGACGAATTTGCAAGCGGTAAGACGCTTACAGCGTCGATCAAGGCGGGCTATAAAAAGAGCTTGGCGCTCACAATTGACGTGCATATTGTGCTGGTTGTACTTTCTGCGATTTTGTATTTCATATCGCTGGGAACGGTACAGTATATGTCCCTTATATTCCTGCTTGGTTCTGTAATTTCGGCGGCATGCACGCTTGCGGTCACGCGATTCTATCTGTATATGTTCCTCGCTCAGCCTAAGAATAAGATCGCATTCTGCAATTTCAAGAGGGAGGAAACGGAAGATGAGTAAAACTGTTTCCAAAAAGAATTTACTTGTTTGTTTGATTATCAGCCTTGTACTGATTATTGCGGGCGCGTTCGTATTTGGCTTCCTGGGCTTTAACGGGAATTCAACGATGGACGACTATACATCGATCGAAGTTTCCGATTCCGGTTACATGGCATTTGATGATAATTTCCGCTCCTCGTTGGAAGATTTCTGTTCGGCAGAAATTGAAAAAGGCGGATATGATGTTACCGCGGTGACATATAATCAGTCTGTATCCGGTGCAGGAAGTTCTCTTTCTTTCCGTTTGGCTGAAAGCGCGGAAGGGCTTGATCAGTTTGTGGATGATTTAAGCATAGCGATCGGTTCGGGCGTTGAAAATGCAGAACTTGCGGTTGTTTCGGTAACCTATCACAATGTTCAGAACGAAGCGTACTATAATTTTATTTGGCGCACGGCGATTGCGGCAGGTGTTGCGGCAGTAGTGTTGTTCATCTATGCGGCGATTCGTTTTAAGGTCGGTATGGGCGTTGCTGTGCTGGTTGCTGCTGTACATGACGTATTGATTACACTTGCGGTTGTAGCGCTTTTGAGAGTTCCCGTAGGTGTTGCATTTATCGGCGTTGCGGCATATTCTCTGTTGATTTCCGCGTTTATGAATCTTATGGTATTCGGAAAAATGCGTAGAGATTTCCGTTCGGAAGAACGTAAGAATCTGCCTGCACGCGAGGGTATTGCTCTTGCCGTCGCAGAAAGTCGCAAGACCGTATTTGTCACAGCCATTCTTCTTGCAGCGGCGTTTGTTGCGTTGGGCGTGGTCGGAGCGGTCGTAGGGGTCGAACTCCTTTGGTTTATGCTCACGGGGCTTGTGGCAGTTATCGCATCCACCTATTCTTCGCTGTGTTTTGCTCCCGCAATTTACGCTTGCATCAAAGAAAAGTCGGATGCAAAGCGTGCAGAAAAAGCAAAATACAATTATGCTTCCGATAAGAAGAATAAGGAAGCAAAATCGGTTCCCGTGCAGGAAGTTGCGTCGGAAACTAAGTAAACTTAGAACTTAATCGGCGAGGCGGGGGATAGCTCCCGCCTCTTTGTGTTTTTTGGCATAAAATGGGTCGGTTGCGGAGGTTTTTATGAAAAGGATAGCAGAAGACATTGTGCTTTCGAAAGAACAACTCAATCAGGCCCGTCAACTGGCGCAGTCAGTAGGAGTATCGGAGCTTATGGCGCAGATATTATATTCGCGCGGTGTCGATACATCCGAAAAAGCGAATCGTTTTTTGCATCCTTCGCGAAAGAATTTTCTTTCGCCGTTTTTGATGAAAGGCATGCAAGAACTGGTCGAGGCAATTAAAAAATGTAAAACACATGACGGTACGATTGCCGTATTTGGTGATTATGATGCGGATGGAATTGGTGCGGCGTCCATTCTCGTGCTGGCGCTACGCGAATTTGGTGTAAAATGCATTGCGCATATACCGGAGCGCAGTGAAGGATATGGAATGACGATAACCGCGTTGGATAGGATTATCGGCGAATATGCCCCCGATCTTATTGTGACGGTCGACTGCGGGATTTCCAATCGTGATGAAGTGGAATATATCAAATCTCGCGGAGTGCAGGTGATCGTGACCGATCACCATGAAATTCCGGATTTTTTACCTGAGTGTGTCATTGTCAATCCAAAACTGGAAGATGATTATCCGTACGATAATCTGTGCGGAGCAGGGGTAGCTTTCAAGATTGCATGCGCATTGCTGGGAGAAAAGGCATACGATTATTTAGATATCGCGGCGATCTCGACGGTTGCGGATAGCGTGCCGCTCACGGGGGAAAACCGAGACATCGTGTATGAAGGGTTACGTCGGATCAATTCTCGCCCGCGCGAAGCTGTTCGTCAGCTGCTGGGAACGAAGAAGGAAGACGTGAATGCGCAGACATTAGCGTTTACAATTGCGCCGCGTATCAATGCTGCGGGCAGAATGGGGGATGCAGAGAGCGCACTGAAACTCTTTACGACAGATAAGGTTACTCAAATCAACAAATTGGCGGGGCGCCTAAACGAATATAACATAGACAGGCAGCAAGTATGTGACGAGGTTTATCGAAGCGCGAAGGAAAAGATCGCGCGCGAAGGCGCGTATGACAATGCGATCTTGCTTGCGGACGAAAGTTGGAGCGCGGGGTTGATCGGAATTGTTGCGGCGAAGATCGCTGAAGAATTTAACCGTCCGACAATATTATTTGCTCGCAGCGGTGAATATTTTAAAGGTTCAGCGCGCACAATAGACGGGATCAATATATATGAAGCAATTAAGGCGTGCTCTCAATATGTGACAGCGTTTGGAGGTCACGCGCAAGCGGCGGGCGTTAGCGTCAGCGAAGAAAATTTTCCGGCATTAAAAGCGGCTCTGAATAAATACATAGGCGCTATGTATGATCGTGAAGCGTTTATCCCTGTTGTCAGTGTGTGCGGTAAAAATGTACCCATCGATCTTGCATTTGCGCGAGAATTGGAACGCTTGGAACCTTGCGGCGTAGGCAATCGCAGACCGTTGTTTGCGCAGACGCTGGAAAGTGTGGAGGCTCGCAGGTTAAAAGACGGTTCGCCGCATATCACTTTTCGGGCAGAACCGATTGAGCTCGTTTGGTTTGGCGGAGAGCGTGCTTTACCGATTCTTGGCGCAGATGTGGAAAAAACAGTGATTTTCGAATGCGGGGTCTCGAGGTTTCGCGGAGCGGAAAGCGTTCGTGGGGTGGTACGGGAGCTGATTTGCGGTGAAGGTACAGGTGAACATACCGAATTATATCTTTTTCGAAATAACCTGTTGCGTCTGCGATGTGTTTCTCCGTCGGTGGCGGTTTTGCACGAAAAAGCAGAAGAGATATCCGCGCGAATACGTGCAGCTCGCTCGCAAAGCAATTATGGATTGCTTCTTGTGTGTTCGGATAAAGTTCCTGCGGAATTTACAGAATGCACGGCGGGGCTGTCCGCATCGTTGTTCCGGCCCGATTCGCAAAATGTAGGAAACACTCTGCTTTTGTCGCCGGCCGGGGACGCGGAATTGTCAATGTATCGCGACGTGATTTTTCTTGATACGCCCGCAGACTTCAATATAAAAAGCCTCGAAGGCAAAAAAATTGTTGTCAATTGCGAAAAATGCGGTTATAATACTATTGCGGAGTTGGAAACTTCGCGCGAATATATGGGTGAAATTTATCGCGCTGTGCGCGGCGGTCTTGCGGGTACGGATAGCGTAGCTGCTGCGCTTAAAAACACTCTTCCGTATTCAAAACGGCAGATTGTCTTTGCTCTCGAAGTGTTTGCAGAGCTGGGGCTTGTTCGATTTGAGCGTGGCGGAGTGTATGCGGCGCATGGCAAAAAGACGGAATTGCAGGCATCCGCATTGTACCGCGCGGTATGCGCAATAAAGGAAGAAAAATGAACACCGTATTGCAAATGGTATTCGACAACTACACAGGGGAAGACCGCGAAATGCTCGTGCGTGCCTATCATTATGCGGAGAAGGCGCACGAAGGGCAGAAGCGCGCATCCGGCGAGGAGTATTTCATACATCCTTGTGCCGTCGCGCAGATCCTCATCGAGCTGGGGCTGGACAGTGCCACGGTAGCGGCGGCGTTTTTGCATGACGTGATCGAAGACACGCCCGTGACCGAAGAGGATATCCGAAAGGATTTCGGGAACGAAATCTTGGGGCTTGTTTTGGGGGTGACCAAACTCGATAAGATTGTGTTCAAGTCGAGAGAAGAGGAGGAAGCGGAAAATTTCCGCAAGATCTTTGTGGCGATGGCGAAGGATATCCGCGTCATCATCATCAAGCTTGCCGATCGTCTGCACAACATGCGCTCGTTAAATTTCCTTTCCAAAGAGCGGCAGATCAAGATGGCGCAAGAAACGTTGGATATTTACACGCCTCTTGCGGGCAGGCTCGGTATTTCGCAGATCAAATGTGAATTGGAAGACCTTTGCTTAAAATATCTTGAACCCGAAGCATACGAGTATTTGGTCGAGAACATTCACCAGAAATTATACGAGCGGCACAATTTTGTAGATTTTGTCGTTAAAGAGATAAAGAGCATTCTAGACGAGAGCAAGATCGAAGGGGAAGTATTCGGCAGACCCAAGCATTTTTACTCCATCTATAAAAAGATGAAGACGCAGAATAAAACGCTGGACCAGATCTATGATCTGACGGCGGTGCGCGTCATTGTCGGGACGGTGGATGAGTGCTACGAAGTATTCGGCAAGATCCATAAGCGCTGGAAGCCGATTCCGGGGCGTATCAAAGACTATATCGCGACGCCGAAAGCAAACATGTATCAGTCCTTGCATACGACAGTTGTCACCAATTTCGGGCAGCCTTTTGAAATTCAAATCCGCACGTTTGAGATGCATCGCACGGCGGAATTCGGTATTGCTGCGCACTGGAAATACAAAGAAAAGAAATCGGAGGATTCCACGTTTACCGAGCGCCTTTCATGGATACGCGAGGTGCTGGACTGGGAAGGCGGGCTGAAAGACTCCAAGGATTTCATGCAGTCGCTGAAAACGGAGCTGTATTCCAATGAGCTTTTGGTATTTACGCCGAAGGGTAAAGTGATTTCTCTTCCGAAAGACGCGACGCCTATCGACTTCGCATATGCTATCCACAGCGAGATCGGAAACCGATGCGTAGGTGCGCGCGTCAATTCCAAAATGGTACCGCTCAATTCAACATTGCAGACGGGTGATGTGGTAGAGATTTTGACCTCATCCAACTCGAAAGGCCCGTCTTGGGATTGGTTGAAAATTTGTAAATCATCCAGCGCTCGCGCGAAGATCAAGCAGTTCTTCAAGCGTGAGATGAAGGAAGAAAACGTCAAGATCGGAAAAAGCATGCTTGAACAGGAAGCAAAGCATCGCGGTTACAATCTTTCCGATATCCTTACGGATGAGAGCTTCGCCAAAGTATCCGAAAAGTTTTCTTTCTTTTCACAGGATGAAATGTTTGCATCTGTCGGTTACGGGGCGATCAGTGTCAATCAGGTCCTTTTTAAACTGATCGATTATTATAAAAAGGAAATACCCAAACAGCCGGTATATCATGGCGGTGCGACGTCCGATACGGGCGGAGTCATCGTCAAGGGCATGACGGGGCTTTTGACGCGGTTTGCGGGGTGTTGCAATCCCGTTCCCGGCGATGAGATCGTCGGCTTTGTTTCGCGCGGCAGGGGCGTCGTCATTCACAGGGCGGACTGCCCGAATGTAAAGAGTTTGGAATCGGACGAAGGCAGAATATTGCCGGCGCAGTGGGCGGATACCGAGGGCGGAAGATTTGTTGCAGGTATCGTGATCAAGGCAAAAGATCAAGGAGTAGCGTTATCTGTGCTTACTTCGGTAGTCAGCGATATGCGGCTCATGATAACCAGCGTCAATTCTCGTTTCGATAAAAATAAAGACGCGATTATTGAGGCAAATATCCGACTGAACGGCAAGGAAGACATTGACTTGCTCATCAAAAAGATCGAATCGAATGATCGCATTGATGAGGTGTTCCGGACAGCAACAAAATGATATTGGCGCGGTTTTGATGCAAACGCATGCGTCAAAACCGCGCATGATTTTTTAATGAATGTTGCGGCGTATGCCGCGGAGGAAATATGCTGACAATTTACACGGTCCCGTGCGGGATTTTGCGTGCAAACTCTTATATTGTGACTTGCGACGGCGAGAGCGCCGTACTCATCGACTGCGGAGGGGCAGAGCCTCTCGCATTTGCCAAGAAGAAAGGATTGACGATCGAAGCAGTTCTTTTGACGCACGGGCATTTTGATCATATAATGGGCTGTGCGGCTTTACAGGCTTCGGGGGCAAAGATCGGGTGCAGTTCTGCAGAGCGCTCTCTTATTTTTTCGGGGGATAACCTTGCTGAAGAAATGGGGCTGCGCGTACAGCCTTTCACCGTAGATTTTGTATTTTGCGGCGGGGATATTCTCGAATTTTGCGGTATACGTTTCGAAGTGATTGCAACGCCCGGACATACGCCGGGTGGGGTTTGTTTCCGCGCGGGAGATGCGCTGTTTACGGGAGATACGCTTTTTCAGGAAAGTGTGGGAAGGACAGATTTCCCGGGAGGGAGCGGCGCGCAGCTTCGCGATAGTGTACAAAAGTTGTTTGCGTTGGCTGGCGATGCGACGGTGTATCCGGGACATGACGATCCGACAACCCTTGCGCATGAACGAAAGTACAACCCGTTTCGTTGAGTGCGGAATAAAGAATGCGGGAAAAAAGAGGCAAATGATGGTTCTTACAACAAATACAGAATTTTTATATCCGGAGTTGATGGACGTCGTGCGGCTGTACGGGGAAACGGTGCCGGATCTATTGCATAGTTTCTTGTATGCGGACGGAAATTTTATCAATACGGTAATTGCCGCGGGACGGGAATATGCTTACCGTGATGAGCAAAAATGCGACACGGAGCTGGAATTCAAGCGGTATGCCAAACGCTTTGCCAAACTTGCGGTTTACAATGTATTGCGCGAGATTACGGGCAGGGCAATGCCGTGGGGTGCGTTGACTGGCATACGGCCTACAAAACTTGCCTATGCGGAGTTGGAAGCAGGCAGGCAGTTTGAATTGCTTTTTAAAAAGTTCGGCGTAAGCGAAGAAAATATTGCTCTGATCGGTGAGATCCTGCGTGCACAGGAAGGAATTTACGAAAAGCGGGAAGGAGACGCCGATTTATACATAGGTATCCCGTTTTGTCCTTCGAAGTGCAATTATTGTTCGTTTATTACGGCAGATATCGCGCGGACTGGACATTGGATCGGGGAATATCTTTGTGCGCTTGAAAAAGAAGTCGGGGCATGCCGCGGAATGTACAAGCGTATGCGAAGCGTGTACATTGGCGGCGGGACGCCTCTTGTGCTTGAACCTGAGCAGCTTCGCCGCGTGCTTGAAGCGGCGGCGCCGTTTGCCGAGGGGGTAGAATACACGGTTGAGGCCGGGCGTCCGGACGTATTTACGGAGGAAAAGCTTGCCTTGTTGAAAGAATATGGAGTAACGCGCGTGTGTGTCAATCCGCAGAGCTTTTGCGACGAAACGTTGGAGCGCATCGGAAGGAAACATACATCGGCGGATATCTATACGGCATTTTCGATGGCAAAAGCGTTTGATTTTGATATAAACTGCGACCTGATTGCAGGGCTTACGGGAGAGAGTGTTGCGCAGTTTTGCGACAGTGTGGATAGAGCGATCGCGCTTTCGCCGGAGAACATCACCGTGCATACGCTGTGTCTGAAAAAGGGGGCAAAACTCAAAGAAGAGGAAAGCTATCTGTCATCGGACGGAATTGCGGAAATGATTGCGTATTCGCGCGAAAAGTTGCATGCGGCAGGGTATGTGCCGTATTATCTGTATCGTCAAAAGTATATGGCAGGGAATTTTGAAAACACCGGCTGGACCAAACCCGGCAAAGCGTGCGTGTACAACGTGGATGTGATGGAAGAGATCACCGATAACATTGCATGCGGTGCGAATGCTGTCGGGAAAAAGATATTTGCAGGTGAAAACAGGATCGAGCGGCTGGGTTCGCCCAAGGATATACCGACATATATTCAAAAAATCGATGCGATTCTTGCAGACAAACGAAAATTATACGGCTGATTTAGTTTACAATTGTCGCAAAGTATGCTAAAATAATACCATGCGTAATCAAGGTCGTGCGGTTCTCCTCGCCGGACTTTGTTTGCGTGAATAAATTTCCAAGGAGAATAAAAACAATGGAAAAGGAAAAGAAAAACCAGATCATCGAAGAATTCAAGCGTCACGAAGGGGACACGGGCTCTTCTGAAGTGCAGATCGCTCTTTTGACCGAGCGCATTAACCACCTGAACGAGCATTTGCAGCAGCATCCGCACGACAATCACAGCCGCCGCGGACTTTTGAAAATGGTTGGTCAGCGTCGCGGTTTGCTTGATTACATCAAATCGAAGGACATCGAGAAGTACAGGGACATCATTTCCCGTCTGGATCTGAGAAAGTAAGAGTATATAAGGGCGGAACGGCTGTTCGGCCCTTTTATCAATTATAAGGGAACAGGGGTTCCCGCAAGAACAAAGCAAGGAGTGTAAGATGACAAAAAATTTCAGACAGTTTGAAACGGAAATCGGCGGCAGGAAAGTGATCGTCGAGACGGGCAAATATGCCGAGCAGGCGAATGGCTCGTGCGTGGTCCGTTGCGGCGACACCGTTGTCATGGTCAACGTGACGATGTCCGAGACGCCGCGTGATGGGATGGATTTCTTCCCGTTGCAGGTAGATTTTGAAGAGAAGATGTATGCGGTCGGCAAAATTCCGGGAGGCTTCAAAAAGCGTGAAGGCAGGGCGAGCGATAAGGGGATCCTGACCTCTCGTCTGATTGACCGTCCGATCCGTCCGCTGTTCCCGAAGGGATTATACAACGACGTTGTGGTCATTGCGACCGCGCTTTCTGTTGATGTGAATATTCCTCCCGAACCGTTTGCAATGATCGGCAGCTCGATTGCGCTGAGCATTTCGGATATTCCTTGGGCAGGGCCTACGGGTTCGGTACAAGTCGGCATGGTGGACGGACAGTACGTGATCAATCCCGACAGCGCACAGCGCGAAAAGAGCACGATCTCTCTCAGCCTTTCCGGTACGAAAGATGCGATCATGATGGTTGAAGCCGGTGCGAAAGAAGTTTCGGATGAAGACATGGTCGGCGCGATTCTGTTCGGACATGAAGAGATCAAAAAACAGTGTGCATTTATTGAGCAGATTCAAAAAGAAATCGGCAAACCCAAGCGTCAGATGGAATTGTATCACGTTCCGGAAGATATTGATGCGGCTGTCCGTGCTTATGCATCCGAGAAATTGGACAAGGCGCTTGAAGAGTTTGACCGTACACTTCGCGAAGAGAAGCAGGCAGAAGTCGAAAAGGATACGCTCGAACATTTTGCAGAAATTTATCCCGACAAGGCGCGTGAAATCAAGGATAGCTTATATTATCTGACCAAAGAAAAAGTGCGCGCTAAGATTTTGGACAAGGGTGTTCGTCCCGACGGAAGAAAGCTGACGGAGATCCGTCCGATTTGGTGTGAAGTAGGTGTACTTCCCCGCGTACACGGATCGGGCGTATTTACGCGCGGTCAGACGCAGGTGCTCACTACATGTACGCTCGGCACATTGTCCGAAGTGCAGAAGTTGGACGGTTTGGACGAAGAAGTTGCAAACCGTTACATGCATCAATATAATTTCCCCGGGTATTCAACGGGTGAAGCGAAGGCGCTTCGCAGCCCGGGCCGCCGCGAAATCGGTCACGGTGCGTTGGCGGAACGTGCTCTTGAACCTGTGATTCCGAGTGAAACGGAATTCCCTTATGCGATCCGTATGGTGTCGGACGTTCTCAGTTCGAACGGTTCTACTTCGCAGGCGAGCGTTTGCGGTTCAACCCTGGCGCTGATGGATGCAGGTGTTCCCATTAAGGCGCCGGTTGCCGGTTGCGCAATGGGGCTTATCAAGGACACGGAAAGCGACCGTGTGGCGATTTTGACGGATATTCAGGGTCTGGAAGACTTCTTGGGAGACATGGACTTCAAAGTTGCCGGAACGGAAAAAGGTATTACTGCGATCCAGATGGATATCAAGATCAAAGGCATTGACGAAAATATTCTGCGCCGCGCGATTGCTCAGGCGAACGACGGCCGTAAGTTTATTTTGAATAAGATGTTGGATACGTTGCCCGCGCCGCGTACGGAGCTTTCCAAATTTGCGCCGAAGATCATTTCTTTCTCCATTGATCCTGAAAAGATTCGTGAGGTCATCGGCAGCGGCGGCAAAGTTATTAACAAGATCATCGAAGAAACGGGCGTCAAGATCGATATCGATGATGACGGAAAGGTCTGCATTGCCACATATGGCGAAAATACAGATAACGCGGAACGCGCAAAAGCGATCATTCTTTCGATCGCGCGTGATCCCGAAGTGGGCGATATGTTTATCGGTTCGGTTGTCCGTATTCTGTCCAAGGTTGGCGCGTTTGTTGAACTTGCTCCCGGTAAGGACGGCATGATCCATATTTCCAAGATGAGTGACAAACGTATCAATCAAGTGGAAGACGTGCTGAACATCGGTGACACGGTCAAGGTTGAGATCATCAAGATCGGCGAGAAGGGGATCGATTTAAAACTCCTCGAAAAGATGGAAGGCTGATTTCATATTGCAAATAAATAGCGGCGGAACGCGCTTTATTGCGTTCCGCCGCTATTTTGTATCCTAAAACCCGCGGATAGTCCGCGGGTTCAAGAGAGGCTTTGCCGAT
>CABQND010000023.1 GCA_902465495.1 uncultured Eubacteriales bacterium | reverse complement strand
GCCGAAAGGCGCCCGCCGCGGGATTTTTTTGCGTACGGAAGGAATTTCCGCCCCGCAAATTGAGAAAAAGCATTGACGAAAAGCATAGTTTATATTATAATAATAATCGATAATTTTTTATCGATACGAAAGTGTCCGTGCATGTTTCAGCGAAAGTTTTTCGGCGCGCGGGCATGATAAAAAGGAGAATATCGGTATGGTTTTAAAAGTTTGTGTGGGGAGTTCCTGCCATTTGCGCGGTTCGTACGATGTTATCGAAGAGATGAAACGCCTGATCAAAAAGTACGGCGTGGAAGACAAAATCGATTTGCAGGCGACCTTTTGTGTAGGGAACTGTACGAACGGCGTAAGTGTGCTTGCGGACGAAGTTCTGCTGCACAATGCCAATAAAGACAACTGCGAAGATCTCTTTCTGACGCAGGTGTATCCGCTTTTGAACAAATAAGACGGGAGGCGTTATGATTCACTATCTCGATTTTAAGGACGCGCGTTGCAAGGACTGTTATAAGTGCCTGCGCGAATGTCCCGTCAAGGCGATCAAGGTGGTCGATCATCATGCGAAGATCATCGAGAGCCGCTGTATTTTGTGCGGACATTGTACCGAAGTGTGCCCGCAGAACGCAAAGAGCGTACATACCGAGCGCGCGGAAGTGGAGCAGCTTTTAAAGAGCGGCAAAGCGATCGCGTCGGTTGCACCGTCGTTTGTTTCGAGTTTTGACTTGCAGGATTTCACGGTCATGAAGCTCGCGCTCGGCAGGCTGGGGTTTGCGGATGCGGGGGAAACGAGCGTGGGTGCGCGCGAAGTTACGGCGCAGTACAAAAAACTGCTGGAAGGCGGAACGTATAAGAACTTTATTACGTCGTGCTGTCCTGCGGTCAATACGATGATCGAGCTGTATTATCCGAAAGCGCTCTCGTATCTTGCGCCCGTGGATTCGCCGATGGTCGCACATGCCAAGATGCTCCGCAAAAAGCATCCGGGCGCGAAGATCGTATTCATCGGGCCTTGCATTGCAAAAAAGAGGGAAGCGAAGGAGAGCAGTGTTGTGGACGGCGTTCTGACATTTGAGGATCTGTCCGCAATGTTTGCCGACAAGGGGATCGTTTTGGATGAGATCGCGCGCCTGCCCGCGCATGCGGAAGGCGGCGTCAACCGTGCCAAATATTATCCGATCAGCCGCGGGATCATCAAATCCTTTGAAAATTACATTGACGGCTACGAATTTGTCGCCGTGGACGGTGCGAAGAAGTGCAAAGAGGTTCTCGAAAATATTGAGAGTCTTTCGGGTATGTTTATCGAGATGAACAGCTGCGATTCCGCATGTGTGAACGGACCCTGCTCTCTGGCGTTGAAAGCGGGCGCGCTCAAAGCGAACGCCGATATTCGTAAGTACGTCAATAAAGATATGCAGGAGCACGCTTCGACGCAATATTCGCCCGTGACGGATATTGATTTTACCTGTGTGCGCGAACGCAAACGCACCGAGGATTTTATTCCTACCGACCGTCAGCTGAGCGAAATTTTAGCGAAGACGGGCAAGACCAAACCCGAAGACATGCTCAATTGCGGTGCATGCGGATACGATACGTGTATGGAAAAAGCATGGGCCGTTGCCAACGGCTACGCCAACATCGATATGTGTGTGCCGTATATGCGCGAACGTGCCGAAAGCATGTCATACGAGATCATTCAGACCAGTCCCAACGGCATCGTGCTTTTGGACAACGATCTGAATATTTTGGAGATCAACGGCAAAGCCAAAGAACTTTTGGGTATCCGTGATCATGACATCAAAGGCAAGGGAATTTTCCATTATTTCAATCCTACCGATTTTGTTTTGGCTGCGCAGGATCATCAAAATCTCTACAACAAAAAAGTGTTCCTCGAAAAGACGGGAAGTTACGTGGAGCTGACCATCATCGTTCTCAAAGACAACAAGGGTACTTACGCGGTGATGAAAGACATCACGCAGGAAACCAAGTCCGAAGAAAAGCTGGATAAAGTGAAACTCGAAACGCTTGCGACGACGGACGAGGTCATTAAAAAACAAATGCGCGTCGCGCAGGAAATCGCTTCTCTTCTCGGTGAAACGACGGCAGAAACCAAAGTTGCGCTGTTAAAACTCAAAAAGACCTTGCAGGGCGAAGACGGAGGCAAGTGATATGGCACTCTGTCTGGAAAGCGGTTACACGTCCCTCAACAAAAAGAACGAGGAGCTGTGCGGCGATAATGTCGAGAGCACCGTTTCGGGCGATTATACTACGTTGGTTCTGGCGGACGGCATGGGCAGCGGCGTCAAGGCAAATATTTTGTCCACGCTCACGTCCAAGATCCTGTGTACGATGGTGTCCAACGACATTGCCATCGAGGACTGCGTCGAAACGATCATCGCGAGCCTGCCCGTGTGCAAAGTGCGCGGCGTAGCGTATTCGACCTTTTCGGTCATTCACATGAACAGCCGGGGGAAGGGGTATCTCTTTGAGTTCGACAATCCGCAGGCGATTCTTGTACGTGACTGCAAGTGCCGCGACTTCGAGCGCGAGGAAATGAACGTGCTCGGAAAAACGGTGTATAAGACTGCGCTCGATCTGCGGGCGGGGGATATTGTCGTCGTCATGAGTGACGGCGTCATACACGCGGGCATCGGTCAAACGCTGAACTTGGGTTGGCAGCGTCCCGAAGTCATGGAATTTTTAGATAACAATGTTAAGCCGACCATGAGCGCACGCGCTGTTGCGTGCCTGCTTGCGGGCGTGTGCAACGATTTGTATTTGGGTGCGCCGGGCGACGATACGACGGTTGCCGCCGTCAAAGTGCGCGAAGGGCTCAATGTTTCGCTCATGATCGGACCGCCTGTCGACAAGGAAAAGGACGATTTTTACATTTCGCGTTTTTTGTCCGGCGAAGGAAAAAAAGTGGTTTGCGGCGGAACGAGTTCGCAGATCGTAGCGCGGCATTTAAAAACCACGGTTCGCGCTTCGTTCGATTTTCCGGACAGAGATGTGCCGCCCATCGGGTTCATTGACGGCATCGATCTTACGACGGAAGGCGTGCTCACCATGCGCAGGCTTTTGGAGCTTTCCGAAAAGTACGTTTCGCCAAACGACCTCACATCCAAAGTGTTTACGAAAAAAGACGGTGCGTCTCTTTTGGCGCAGATGCTCTTCGAAGAGGCGACGAGCGTACATTTTTATGTGGGGCAGAGCATCAACGCCGCGCATCAGGGCTTGCCCATCGATATTACAATGAAACTGAAATTGGTGGAGAGCCTTGCGGCGAATCTAAAGAAAATGGGAAAGACCGTGCAGATCGATTACGATTAAGGATGTGCGGAGTGAATTGATTAAAACAGTGATTTTGCAGGGATAAGGTTTTTTGCGAGTGTTTGGGGCAAAGTGAGGGGAAGTGCGTATCGGAATCGATATGTGCCCGCAGGGGCAAAAATAAGTAAAGATTACAGTGGAAGGTAGATTGAATTATGGCAGACAATAAGAGAATTTTTGATACAGCGGTGCAAAAGCTGAAATATGATGTTCTCAAAGCGGTGATCCGCAACGAATATGAGCACTGTTATGAAAACATTTACATTGATATTCCGAAAGAGATTTCTCCGGGCCCCAAGGCTACGATGCGATGCTGTATATACAAAGAGCGAGCGATCGTGCAGGAACGCATCAAGCTCGCGATGGGCGGAAGCAAGGACAATCCGAAGGCTGTTGAAGTGATCGATATTGCCTGCGATGAATGCCCGATCGGAGGCATTTTCGTAACGCCTGCCTGCCGTGGGTGTATCGTACACCGCTGCAAGGAAGTCTGTCCCAAAGACGCGATCCAGATCATCGATCATAAAGCGGTCGTGGATAAATCCAAATGCATTGAGTGCGGCAAATGTACGCAGGCATGCCCGTACGGTGCGATCATTGCGCAAAAGCGCCCGTGCGTCAATTCCTGTAAAGTGAAAGCGATTTCGGTCGGTGAAGACAAAAAGGCGGTCATCGACGACAGTAAATGCATTTCCTGCGGCGCCTGCGTGTATCAGTGCCCGTTCGGCGCGATCGTGGATAAGTCCATGATTCTGGAAAGCATCGATATTTTAAAAAATTCGGACAACAATAAAAATTACCACGTTTATGCGGTGATTGCTCCGTCCATTGTCAGCCAGTTCAAGTATGCAAAGATCGAGCAGGTGGTGACGGGAATCCGCAGGCTCGGGTTCCATCAGGTCGTCGAAGCGGCTCTCGGCGCGGATATTACGCTGTATCACGAGGCGGAAGAGTGGAAGGAGAAGGGGATCCTTACGACCTCCTGTTGCCCTTCGTTTGTCATGTTCGTGGAAAAGAATTTCCCTGAACTTGCAAAATATGTATCGCATTCCGTATCGCCGATGGTGGAAACGGCAATGCTTATCAAGCGCACCGATCCGAACGGAAAAGTGATTTTTATCGGACCTTGCGCAAGCAAAAAGCTCGAATACAAACTGCCCAAAACGCAGGGCGCGATCGATTCGGTCCTTTCGTTTGAGGAGTTGCAGGCGTTTTTGGATGCCCGCGATATCGAAGTGGGTTCTTTGGAAGAGACATCGTTGGATAACGCGTCTTTCTACGGCCGTATCTTTGCAAAGAGCGGCGGGATTGCACAGGGCGTTGCAGACGTCGCCAAGGAATACGGGGTAGAGGGGATCAAACCTCTTGCCATGAACGGCATCGACGAATGCCGTGCGGCGCTCATGAAACTGAAATTCAACCGCGCGACTGAAAATTTCTTTGAAGGTATGGCGTGCGACGGCGGCTGTCTGAATGGCCCTCTGTGCCTCAACCACGGCCCGAAAAACGTTGTGGATGTCGACAAATATGGTGCCGAAGCCAAGGAAAAAACAATCGATAACTCCGTAAAACTCTATAAGCTGAGTTTGGGTGAAGACGGTAGCAATAAATAAAAATCAGGGCGTCGGCACAGATGTGCCGACGCCCCGTGCTTTTTAAAAAAAATAGCGCCGCAAAGATGTCTTTGCGGCGCTGATTTGCATGGTAATGTCGGATTATTCTGTAACTGCGGGAAGAGTAATTTCCGTAATTGTGTAATCGATCGAAGTGCGAATCTCTGACATATCCCGAAACATCAATACGACAGGGAGAATTTCCTCATACATAGGATGAAAAGCAGTTTCCTGAAAGTATCTTTCCCAGCCGCTTTCGCCCTTTGAATACCGAAATGCAGAGCCGTCGTTCAGAAAATCATAGTAACTTTCAAAAGGAGTACCCTCATCTTCCTCGCTGAAAGTTTTGTCAATGCTGTGTAACAGTCTGTGTCCTTCTTGAGTATAGCAAACATATGTACTTTCAACTTTTTGGTTGGGGGCTGTCTGTGAGCAGACAGCTGTCAGATTCTCAAAATTGCTTTCGTCAAATGCCGCGATCCATTCCTTTTCATCCATTCCTTGGCTGCCTTGTGTTTCATCGACAAATTCATCGGGCAGGGAAACCTCCGCTTTACCATATTCGATCTCGCAGGAAATAGTACCGCCGATGCCAAATATATCGCTGATCATAAATTCGGCGCCTGCAATTTTTTTGCCGTCGAGAAAAAGTGTTACCATAAATAATTTATCATATTGTAGTTCATAAAACGAAGTGCGTCTAGTAATTGAAGAAATATTTATATAATTCATAGAAAATGAAATTGCACAAGAATGTGAAAATCATGTAAAAAAACAATTTTTATGTAATAATATGGTTATGGGTGTTATAGATGTTGCGGAATCGCTGAAACAAAGCAGAGAAGAACGCGGCATGAGCCCTTACGAACTGGCGCGCGCTCTGGGCATTAACCACCAAAACGTTTATCGCTGGGAACGGGGGCAGGCATTGCCGAGTATCGAAATGTGTGTGAAACTTGCTGATTTTTACGGTGTCAGTCTGGATGAATTGTTAGGCAGGCGTATATGATTTTGCAAAGGTAAAAGGTATAAGTCGATATCCTGCATAATTTTTTGAAAATAATTGAGTAAACAGAAAAATATGGGTATGCCGAAGAGGTCCGGATTGGATTTCTTCGGCAGTTTTTTAAAAAAAGCCGCCGCGCAGAAGTTCTGCGCGGCGGCTTGTTTGCCAACTTTGTTGTTCGTTGCGGATGGTTTATTGTATTTCGGGCAGGGTGATCGACGCCGTGCCGTATGTCAAGTTATATGTTATCGTCATATCTCCCGCAGTGCCGCTGCTGATCAAGCCGTCTTCGATCACCAATTGCACGAAAACACATTTGCCGCTGTTATCGAATCGAAGATAAATAGAATTGAACATAGGGCCATCGCTGCCTGCAGGAGCATAGTCGCTTATAACGTAGTTTCCTGTTGCGCTGTCGTATTCCGCTTCGCTGTAAAGCTCGGCAAAATCGTAAAAAGCATCAAGACTGATGAAGTCGCCTTCATATGTGGAGGTGCTCCAGGTCCCGTCACCGTTTTTGCCGTATATGGTCGTAACACCGTTTTCTTTGATCGTATAGACCTCGACTTCCTGCGTTCCTTCGGCCGTTGATGTGGTCTGATACAGATAGCGGTAATCATGATCGTCGGAAATGTCATATTTTTGCAGGATTGTACCGGTAGTACTGACGGGCGTAGCTACGCCGTCGATTTCGACCGTTACTTCCGACCTCATTTCACCGTCGACCACAAAATTGGAAAGGTTTGCCGCGCTGAACGCTTCCAGCCACTCCGCTTCGCTTACTTGCAAATCTGCCTGTCCGTTTCCTCCTTCATCGACGGAAGAAGCCTGCGGCAAAGTCACCTGCGTCGTTCCGTAGTCATAGTATTTGAGGGAAACGGTCATCGTGCTTTTCTGCGGTGCGTTGTCGCTTCCCTGCTCAACGTTGGACTGCGTCGGAACAACATATTCGATGTATGCGAGTTTCTTATTCGCAAACTTTACGGTAACCGAATTGAGGGAGAACTCTTCGGCGTTTGAACCTTCTCCCCAAGAAAGGGCATAATTCGTTGCGGTATAGGCTTTCGCCGCATTATCGTACTGCAGTTTTCCGAACTCGCCCGAAATGATGTTCCGATACATATCGGTGTCTTCGGTGGGTAAATACAACGCTTCGCTTTTTATCCAGGCACCGTCGATTTGGGAATATTGATAAATGGCGGAAGCGGTTTTTTCATAATAGCCCTCGCCCGTATCAACTTCCGTTCCGAATGTGTCTTTCAGCAGGGTATGCAAAATCGTTGACGAGTCGGTTTCGACATATTTTAAGGTCATTTCAGAAGAATAGACCTCTTGTTCGGTCGTTTGAGACATCACGCCGAGCATAGTGTAATTTTTGAATGAATCCGCCGCAAAGGCCGCAGTCCATTCCGTTTCGGTCATCTGGTCCGAAACGATGGCGTCGGGGTCGGTATTCGCGTCGATCTGCGTGCCGCCGTTCTGCGTGCCGCCGTTTTGCGCGCCGCCGTTTTGCGCGCCGCCATCTTCGGCATTTTGCGCGCAAGCTGCGAACATAGCCGCCGTCAGCGCCAGAATAAACACAAGTAACAGAGAAAGGAGTTTTTTCATGGGTTTTCCTCACTGTATTATTTTTAATATATATTATAGAGTAAAATATTATGAAAATCATTATTTGCACAAATTTGTGCTTATGATTAAGAACGGCCGCATTGCAAGCGAAAACAAATATTGCGCGGTAAATTCTTGTAATTTTGTGCGCGGTGTGGTATAATTGCGCTATGGTCAAATTCAATGAAACCCTGCCGCGGGAACGTGCCCGCGCAATGAACGCCGTCGTGCTCGCATTTGTGGGCGACGCCGCCTATTCCCTGTTTGTTCGCGAGGAGCTCGTGTGCACCTCCGATTACAAGACAGGCACTCTGCAAAAACTTGCCGCCGCGCGTGTTTCGGCAAAGGGACAGGCGCAGCTTTGCGAGCGAATCGAGGGACGGTTCACCGATGAAGAGCGCGAGATTTTTCTGCGCGGCAGAAATGCGAAAAAACCGACAAAGAGCAAGAACGCATCGGTGGCGGAATATAACATTTCTACGGGTATCGAAGCGGTGATCGGCTTTTTATATCTTGTGGGAGATTATGCGCGCATAGACGAGCTCATCGCGGAGGATACGCAATGAAAGTGGAAGGAAGGAACGCCGTTTTGGAGCTTTTAAAGACGGAAAAGACGGTCGATAAAATACTCATGCAGCGAGGAGCGGAAAAGAGCGCGGGCAGAATTTTTGCAATGGCGCGCGAGAAGAACATTCGCGTGCAGTTTGCGGACGGCAGGGCGCTGGATCGGGAGAGCGAAACGGGCAGGCACCAGGGCGTGATCGCGTTCGTGTCCGATTACGAATACGCCGATCTTTCCGATCTTCTTGCAAAGAAAGAGGGCGCACGATTCGTGATCGTCTGCGACGGTGTGGAGGATGTGCACAATCTCGGCAGCATCCTGCGCGTGGCGGAATGCGCGGGAGCGGACGGCGTCATCATTCCCAAAAATAAGAGCGCACAGGTAACGGGTGCGGTCGTGCGTATTTCCGAAGGCGCCGCCGAGCATCTGAAAGTGGCGCGCGTGCCGGGCGTGAACTATGCCGTGGACAAACTCAAAGAGAACGGATTTTGGGTATACGGGCTGGAAGCGGACGGAGAGGATATCTATTCGGTCGATCTTCGCGGCGACATAGCGCTAGTCGTGGGCGGAGAAGACAGCGGGATATCTTTGCTCACCCGCAAAAAATGCGACAAGATCGTATCGTTGCCGCTGTGCGGGCAGGTCAATTCGCTGAATGCGTCCGTGGCACTGGGAATTGCCGCATATGAGGCGCTGCGGCAGAGAAGGTGAAAAAATGAGCGGACCGTTTGCCGGATTTTCGGATGAAATGCTTGCGCTTGCGGCGCAAAGCGGGGAAAAAGGCGCGGCGGAAACGCTGTTGGAAAGATATAAAAATTCGGTGCGCGGCGTCGCGCGCAGTTATTTTTTGGAGGGCGGCGACGCAGAAGATCTCGTGCAGGAAGGTATGATCGGCTTGTATGCGGCGATCAACGATTACCGTGAAGGCGGCATGAGTTTTAAAAATTTTGCGTATCTTTGTATCCAGCGCCGTATCATGAGCGCGGTCAAGAGCGCGACACGCAAAAAGAATATGCCGCTCAACAATTATATTTCGCTGATCGGCGCCGACGGGCAGGGCCAGGATTTCGTTTCTGCCGAAAACCCGGAATCCGCAGTGATTTCGGACGAGGAACGCGAGGAGTTTTTCGCTTTTCTGAAAAAAGAACTTTCGCCTGCGGAATTCCGCGCGCTCACGCTGTATATGGAAGGACTGAGTGTGGTGCAGATCGCATCGCGTGAGAATATGAGCGAAAAGAGCGCGGAAAACGCCGTTCAGCGCGCAAAAAAGAAAGTGGCGAAACATTTCCGCCGCTGAAAAGTCGTTTTTGAAATTCCGCGGCTTTTTGGCGGTTCAGTGCGTGTGAAAGCGCAAACAGGAGTATATTTATGGGATATCAGGCTTTGTACCGCACCTTCCGTCCGACCACGCTGGACGGGCTTGTGCGGCAGGAACACATCGTCAAAATTCTTGAAAATCAGATCGAAACGGGCAGAGTCGGGCACGCATATCTTTTTTGCGGTCCGCGCGGCACGGGAAAGACGAGTACGGCAAAGATCTTTGCCAAAGCGATCAATTGTGAGCATCCCGTGCACGGTTCGCCCTGCGGAAAATGCGCCGTGTGCAAGGCGCTTGCCGATCCGTCCAACCTCGATATTTGCGAGATCGATGCCGCGTCCAACAACGGTGTCAACGAGATGCGCGATTTGCGCGAAAAAGTGCAGTATCCGCCCGTCGCGGCGCGCTATAAAGTGTATATCGTCGATGAAGTGCATATGCTCTCCGATTCGGCGTTCAATGCTCTCTTAAAGACGCTTGAAGAGCCGCCCAAACACGCGGTGTTCATTCTCGCAACGACCGAACCGCATAAATTGCCCGCGACCATTCTTTCGCGCTGTATGCGGTTCGATTTCAAGCTTATTCCGCAGTCGGACATCGAGGAACATCTCAAATCCGTTCTGAAACAGATCGGCAAGGAGTATGAAGACGAGGCGGTCGCGGCGATCGCACGGGCAGGTGCGGGCAGTATGCGCGACAGCCTATCCGTAGCGGATATGTGTATTTCATACAGCCGCGGCAAACTTACCTACAATGACGTGTGCGAAGTGCTCGGCAGTGCCGATTTTTACGAAGTGGCAAAACTGGGCGAGAGCATTCTCAAAGAGGATGCCGCCGCCGCACTTTTCGAAACAGAACGCGTGCTCGCCGCTGGGAAAGGCGTGGGGGTGCTTGCCAAAGATATCCTTAATTTCCTCAACCAATGCACGGTCGCAAAGACCTGCAAAAACGGCAATTCCATTTTAAATTTGCCGGCGGAAATGTATGCGGAAATCGCGCGTATTGCGGAAAATGCGGAAGGGCGGAAGATCTTGCGCGCGTGTGAGATCTTTGCGGATGTGGAGACGGACCTGAGGTATTCTTCTTCGGCGCGCATTGTTTTGGAAACGGCGGTGGCGAAGGCTTGTCTGCCCGAAGCGGACCTCGATATTCTTGCGCTTTCGCGCAGGTTGGATAAACTGGAAGCGCAGCTGCGCGGCGGGGTCGTGCGCGCCGTGCCCGCGAAAGCGGTGAAAGAGGAAGCGCCTTCCTTTGCGGAGATCGGCGAGGCACCTCCCGAAGAATTTTTTGCGGGGAGCGAACCCGCGCCGAAATACGAACCCGTACCGCGGGCGGAAGCGGCGTCCCGCGCGCAGGCGGATGCGGGGGTGAATGTCCTCGATCCCGATAAGCGCAAAGCGGCATTCGGGTATTTTATGCGCACTCTTCGCAAGACAGTCAAAAACGGCGTACTGTTCACAATGTGCCAGGACCTGGAATCTTCGTTCGAGGGGGATACTTTTGTGCTGGAAACGGACAGCGAGATCATTTTCCGCCGTTTGAATAGCGAAGAAAACCATAAAAACGTTGCGGCGGCACTTGCTGCGATCGGCATTCAAGATTTTGATATTCGCCAGAAGGGCGCGAAAAAAGATCCGGTTCGTGAGGAAACGGAGCGGCTTCGCCGCAATTTCCCGGACACGGATTTTGAAATAAAATAAACCGTCTGCGGGCGGATGTGTGAAAATAGGAGAAAGATCATGGCAGGATTCAAAGGCGGGATGGGCGGCAATATGCAAAACCTGATGAAACAGGCGCAGAAGATGCAGGAGCAGTTGCAGGAAACCGAAAAATTATTGGACGAATGGGAGATCGTCGGTACGAGCGGCGGCGAAGCGGTCGTCGTTTATATGAACGCGAAAAAGATCATCGACGGCATTGAGCTGGACGAAAAAATCGTCGATCCCGAGGACGTCGAAATGCTGGAAGACCTCATCATGGCGGCGATCAATGACGGGTATAAGAAAGCGGACGAAGTTTATAAAGAGAAGATGGGTCCGTTTGGCGGCGGCATGGGCGGACTGGGCGGAATGCTGTAAGCCGCAAAAGGAGAATCGGATTTTTGTATGGAAGTATACATCGAGCCCATCGGCAGGCTGATCAACGAGTTTTCCAAACTTCCCGGCGTGGGCAGAAAATCGGCGCAGCGTTATGCGTATAAAGTGATCTCGATGACCGAGACAGAGGCGCAGGAGTTTGCCGCCGCGATCATCAATGTCAAAAAAAAGGTGCGTTACTGCAAGGTGTGCGGCAATTTTACCGAAAATGAAGTCTGCACGATTTGTGCGGAGCGCGACAAGCGGCTCATCTGCGTGGTCAAGGAACCCAAAGACGTGATCGCGCTGGAAAAACTGCATGAATACAAGGGCGTGTATCATGTCCTGCACGGGGTCATCAATCCCATGGAAGGGGTGGGACCGAACGATATCCGCATCCGCGAACTTCTCGCGCGCGTGAACGAGGGAGGCGTGGAGGAGGTCATTCTCGCCACCAATCCCGACGTGGAAGGGGACGCGACGGCGATGTACATCGCAAAACTTTTAAAGCCGCTGGGCGTGAAATGTACGCGGTTGGCGCACGGCATTCCCGTGGGGTCGGAGATCGAATATACCGACGACATTACACTCGCGCGCGCATTTATCGAGAGGAAAGAAGTTTAAATGTGCTTGCGGGAGGATATCGAATTCCGTTTTAAAAGGCATTATAAAATTTTGTTTCGTCCGCAGGATGCGCTGTTTTCGGAGTTGAATAAACAGCTTTGCGGCGCGTCGCACCGCGCAATCGTTTTGTGGGCGTTCGGGTTTGCGGAGGAGATCGCAAACGAGCTTGCGCAGAGTTATCCGAACGAACCGCGTCCGCAGGAGACGATTGCCTGCGCGCGGCTTTGGGCATGCGGAAAAATTAAGAGAATGCGTTGCGGGCGCGGGCAGCGCAGAATACAGAAATCGCGCAGAAAAATCGGGAGGTTGCGGTTTGAATAAAATATCCGTACTCGGCTGCGGGCGCTGGGGGTCGTTCATCGCCTGGTATCTCGCCACAAAAAAGGGAAAGGAAGTGTATTCATGGGGTCCCGAAGAGGATTATTCCTATCAAGTACTTAAAAATACGGGCAAAAATGAATATGTAACGCTGGATGAGCGCATCACGCTCACCTGTGATCTTGCCGCGGCGGTCTCGCGCGCGGAGATCATCATTATCTCCATTTCTTCGCAGGGCGTACGCGGGTTTATCGAGAAGATCAAGGCGTGTGCCGACGTGTCCGATAAAATTTTTGTACTGTGCATGAAGGGCATCGAAGTCGAAACGGGGGAACGCCTCTCGCAAATACTCATCGATGCGGGCATTTCGCAGGACAAGATCGCCGTGTGGGTTGGCCCCGGGCACATCCAGGATTTTACGGCGGGCATTCCCAACTGTATGGTCATCGACAGTCACAACGTCGCACTCAAAAAGGCGCTCGCGGACGATTTCAAGAGCGAGCTGATCCGCTTTTATTACGGCAACGACATTATCGGCACGGAGATCGGTGCGGCGACGAAAAACGTTATGGGCATCGCGGCAGGCGTTTTGGACGGCGGCGGCGTGTCCACACTCAAAGGTCCGCTGATGTCGCGCGGCGCGCGCGAGGTGGCGCGCCTGATCAAGGCGCTGGGCGGCAACGAACTCTCTGCATACGGGCTGGCGCATCTCGGCGATTACGAGACGACGCTGTTTTCGCGCCATTCGCACAACCGCATGTACGGGGAGATGCTCGTAAAGGGTCAGAAATTCGAAAAGCTTGCCGAGGGCGTCATGACGGCGGCGGCAATGAAAAAATTGGGCGAAAAATGCGGCGTGGAACTGCCGATCACGGATGCGGTGTATGATATTTGCTTTACCGAGAATCCGCAAAGCGGTGAAGACGGAAAAAATATGTGCATGGAGCGCATTGCCCGTCTGTTCTCGCGGGATACGAAGTTTGAATTTTGATATGAAATCGATTGGCGGGAATAAGATAAAAAAGAATAGTCAGTATTTTGACGGTAATTTTATAGTTTCTGCACGAGGATTTTCTGAAAAACGAGATCCCGAATTTCGGGAAATAAGTATGGTGCCTGCCGCGCAATATGCGAAGCAGGCACTTATTTTTTGAGAGGATACATTTTATATTTAACATACTTTTCACATACTGCGAATATAGAAAATTGACAGAGCACGGCATCCGTGCTATAATTTTTTTTATATTTTAAAGCGGACACAGAGAGGTCTTATGAACAGGATTTTAAAAACATTGAAATGGCGGGAATGGGTCTTTGCGCTTTTGGGTGTGGGATTCATTGTTCTGCAAGTCTGGCTGGATCTGACCATGCCCGATTATATGGAAAAAATTACGACGCTCGCGATTTCGGGCACGGGAGCGGGCGGCGAGATCTGGAAAAACGGCGCCCTGATGCTCGGATGTGCGCTGGGCAGTGCACTCAGTTCGGTGTTGGTCGGATTTTTTGTCGCGCGGATTGCGGCGGCGGTGTCCTTCCGTCTGCGTTCTCTCGTCTTTGATAAAGTGGAGAGTTATTCCATGGAGGAGATCAACCGCTTTTCAACGGCGTCGCTTATCACGCGCACGACAAACGACATTCAGCAAGTACAAATGTTTATAGCCATGGGAATGCAGATCATTGTAAAGGCTCCCATCCTTGCGGTTTGGGCGATCTGCAAGATTTTGTCCCGCAATTGGCAGTGGTCCGCCGCGACGGCGGTAGCCGTCGGGGTGATGGTCGCGATGCTTCTGGTGATTCTGATTGCGGTGTTTCCCAAATTCCGTATTGTACAGAAACTGACCGATAATCTGAACGGCGTCACGCGCGAAAACCTGACGGGCGTGCGCGTCGTGCGCGCTTACAACGCCGAAGAATATCAGCAGAAAAAATTTGAAAAAGCCAACCTGGATCTAACAAAGACGCAGTTGTTCACTTCCCGCGCAATGGCGATCATGATGCCGATGATGACCATGATCATGAGCGGACTGACCCTTGCAATTTACTGGTTGGGAGCGTATCTTATCGAAGCGTTGCCGACGACGGCCGAACGCAGTGAATTGTTCGGGCAAATGTCTGCATTTTCGGGGTATGCGATGCAGGTCGTTATGGCATTTATGATGCTGACCATGATCTTTATCATTTTGCCTCGTGCGATGGTTTCCGTTCGCCGTATTCGTGAAGTTTTGGACACCGATTCGAGTATTCTTGACGGAACACAGTCCGCATCTTCGGACGATGCTCCGAAAGGGACGGTGGAGTTTAAAAATGTTTCTTTCCGCTATCCCGATGCATCCGAATATGTTTTGCATGATCTTTCATTTAAAGCGGAAGCGGGGCAAACGGTGGCGTTTATCGGTTCGACGGGCAGTGGAAAATCCACGGCGATCAATCTTGTGCCGCGCTTTTATGACGCAACGGAAGGAGAGGTGCTCGTGGATGGCGTTAATGTGAAAGAGTATACTCTGCGCGCTTTGCACGACAAGATCGGGTACGTGCCCCAGCGAGCGGTTCTTTTTTCGGGAACAGTGGAGAGCAATGTGGCATACGGTGAAAAGGCGGGGCTTGAATTTTCCGAAGAGGGCGTAAAAGACGCGGTGCGCATTGCGCAGGGGCAGGAGTTCGTTGAAAAAATGGAGGGCGGATACAAAGCGCATATCGCACAGGGCGGCACCAATGTATCGGGCGGACAGAAACAGCGGCTTGCGATCGCGCGCGCCGTCTGCCGCAAACCCGAGATATTTATTTTCGACGATTCGTTCTCCGCGCTCGATTACAGGACAGATAAAGAACTTCGTTCCGCGCTCAAACGCGAAACGGGCGATGCGACTTCTTTGATCGTCGCACAGCGAATCGGAACGATCCGCGATGCAGACCTCATCATTGTGCTCGATGATGGTGCGGTCGTCGGCAAAGGCACACACGAAGAATTGATGAAAAATTGTGAAGTGTACCGCGAGATCGCATATTCCCAGCTTTCGGAAGAAGAGCTCGGAGTTTCCGGGGAGGTGAAAAACAATGGCTGAACAGAATACCGCACCCCGCCGTCATGGTCCGATGGGAGGACACGGCCCCGGTCCGCGCGTTGCAGAAAAACCTAAGAATTTTAAAAAGGCAATGGCAAAACTGATTGCCTTTGTCCGACCCTATATTGCGCCGATCGTCATCGCATTGTTGTTCGCTGTGGGCGGCGTTGTGCTCAATCTCGTAGGACCGAATGTACTGAGCGATCTGACGAATACCATTCAGGCTTCTTTTTTGCAAAACGGTATACCGGGCGTCTTTCCCATGGATACAGACCGTGTGTTTTCGCTCTGTATTTTGCTTGTCGTCCTGTATGGGGCAGGCCTTTTGTGTTCGTATATTCAGGGCCTGATTATGGCGACGGTCACGCAGAAAAATTCAAGAAATTTGCGCACAGCGATTTCCGAAAAAATCAACCGCATTCCGCTTCGCTATTTCGATTCGCACAGCATCGGCGATGTGCTTTCCCGCGTGACCAATGACGTCGATATGATCGGGCAGACGCTCAACCAGTCTTTGGTGACGTTTGTTACCGCAGTCGTGATGTTGTTTGGCAGCATCATTATGATGTTTGTGACAAACTGGATCATGGCTCTGACGGCGATCGGGGCAAGTCTGATCGGGTTCATATTCATGTTTTTGATCATGGGCAAATCGCAAAAGTATTTTGCGCGGCAACAGCGGTATCTCGGCGAGATCAACGGACATATCGAAGAATCCTATTCGGGTCATAATGTCGTCAAAGCATATAACGCCGAAAACGCCGTAAAAAATACCTTTAACCAGGTGAACTACAAATTGTATCAGAGCGCGTGGAAATCGCAATTCTTTTCGGGGTTGATGATGCCGCTTATGACTTTTGTCGGCAATCTCGGCTACGTCGCGGTTTGTGTAGTCGGTGCGGTGTTGGTCGCAAACGGCAAAATCCCGTTCGGCACAGTCATTGCTTTCACCCTGTATGTACGGCTGTTCACTTCGCCTTTGTCGCAGTTGGCACAGGCATTCACAAGCATGCAGACCGCAGCCGCGGCGAGTGAGCGTGTGTTTGAATTTTTGGACGAAGAGGAGCTCGCCGACGAAACTGCGAAGACGCGCGTGCTTCCTCCCGACAAAGTGCGCGGTGACGTTGAATTTGAACATGTCCGTTTCGGATACGATCCGGACAGGATCATTATCAATGACTTTTCGGCAACGGCAAAAGCCGGGCAGAAGATCGCGATCGTGGGGCCTACGGGCGCAGGTAAGACCACAATGGTCAATCTTTTGATGCGCTTTTACGAACTCAACAGCGGATGTATCCGCATTGACGGCATCCCGACAAGCGAGCTTACGCGCGAAAACGTGCATGATCTGTTCTGTATGGTTTTGCAGGATACCTGGCTGTTCGACGGAACCATCCGCGAAAATGTAGTCTATGACAAGACGGACGCGACGCAGGAAGATGTCGTGCGTGCTTGTAAAGCGGTAGGGCTGCATCATTTTATTATGACTTTGCCTAAGGGCTATGATACCGTTCTGGATGACAAAGCAAACCTTTCGGCAGGGCAAAAGCAGCTGGTCACAATTGCGCGCGCCATGATCGAAAACGCGCCCATGCTCATTCTCGACGAGGCGACAAGTTCTGTGGATACCCGTACGGAGGAGCTCATCCAGCGCGCCATGGATAAACTGACGAGCGGCAGGACTTCCTTTATTATAGCGCATCGGCTTTCTACAATACGAAATGCGGACCTGATCCTTGTCATGAAAGACGGCGACATCATCGAGAAGGGCAAGCACGAAGAATTGCTCGCCCGCGGCGGTTTTTACGCCGATCTTTATAACTCACAGTTTGAAACCGTTTAAAAATCTTTTTGGTATCCGATCAAAGAAAATTCCCCGCAGGGATGTTTCCCTGCGGGGAATTGTTCATTCGGAAAAGTTTTACGAAGCATGTTTTGCTATAAGCGTATCAGTCGTTTTTGGTATTTTTTGCAAATACAGCGCGTACGGTCGAAGTATAATATACGCAGGGCTCTGTGCCGCCGCAGGGGCGCGGGTAACAGCACGTTTCTTCGATGCGCACGGGCGTGCCTTCGGCGCCCAATGTTTCTGCTTTTTTGCGCGCGTCTTCGATCGCGGCTTTCAGCGCTTGTGCACGTGCGGCAGAATCGTCTGAGCACGTATAGCGAGTTCCTTCAAGGTCGGAGATCCCCGCATTGGCAAGTGCTGTGCGCATTTCGCTGAGTTTATCCAAAGATTTTGTCGTAAAGGTAAAATATCGCGTAGCCGAATAGCCTTGTTCACGTCCGAGCGGCATTGCACCCGCGTGTTCTTCGGTTACGTTGCCGTAAGGAGCAAATGCTTCCATGATCTTTTGCGCGGCGCTTTCACATTCTTTTTGCGCAGTGCTCAGATCGTTGGCAACGACATGGATGCTTCCGCCGAATGAGCATTCATCCGCTTTTACCTGTATTTCGGCGTAGCCTGTGACGCAGAGCCGGTCCGGTGCGGATTCGTCTGTTTGTGCGGAAGCGCAGACAAAGTTTGCTGCGAGTGCCGCTGCGAGCATTGCAATGAGAGCAAAGCAAAGTAATCCTTTTTTCTTCATGATATCAAACCTCCTTTTGGATGTCATTGCTTACTTTGTTTCAAATTTCCAATTTTATGCATAATACTGGAAATTTTTTGAAAACAGGTTTATATCCTGAAATTGCAATTTTTAAAAATCCAATAAAAATCGCGCTCCCCCGTGCAGGGAGCGCGCTTTTTTGTTAAGGGTTCTATAATTATAGCGGTTGTGTTTGTGCAGTGAGCAGAATACTCTGTTCATGGTTGCCGAAATGCTGGCCGAACAGATTGAATCCGCCGTAATATTTTGCATCCGGCTTATTATAAATGGAAAACAGAATACTGTTTCCTTCATCCAAAGCAAGATCGCGCAAGGCGACCTTGGATATGGGGGTGTTGTTTAAAAAAGTTCCTTCATCCGTGATAGAAAGTGTGATGAGGGTACCGTATTGGGTAAGGTTATTCGGCCACCAGTCAGGGTTGAGTTTTCCTCGTACGCCGCCGTAATCGCCGGGCGAGGTATATGTTGCTATTTCCTTGCCGTTTACGGCGAAAGAGATATCACTTTTCCAGTTGTTTTTATAGTAAGAAGTTTCCGAGCAAATTTCCATTGAAAAGCGAAGTTCAGTCACTTTTTGCCCGAACATAAAGCGTTTCCCGAACGCATAGGTTACGCGTCCGCCCGTTGTCCAAAGAAGCTCTGCGTCAAAACGTATGTTGGAAAAGGCATCGTCGGGGCTGAGATGAAAGAGTTGATCTTTGGTGGCGAAACCGACGGTCTTAAATTGTGCATCGACAAATCTGCCTACCCCCATGCTTTGTTCATGGATTGCGGTGTGCGGTGCCGGTTTGGCACCTTTCGCGAAAATGATTTCGCGAAAATTGATAAAACATACTTGCGCAAACCCTTTTATGCCGGGGGCGTAACGGATGTTTATGATGTTTGCATCGGCAAGGATTTTAAGATGAAAAATAATCGTGGAATTTGTTAAATCATTGCGCTTTGCAAGTTGCGTGATAGTCTGCGGGGTTTCGATGATCTGCTTTACGATTTGCAGACGAATGGGGGAGCTGAGTGCTTTGCAGATTTTTTCGACTTGTACGTCGTTTGCCTGATCGGAAAGGGAGTAAAGAAGCTCTTTTTCACTGGATATTATCTTTTCCATATTTTTATTATAAAGCCATTTTTCTTGTTTGTCAAGAATAGGTTGATAATTTATCAACCTATGAGGTGTTAAATTTGATAGAACTATTGTATTTACAAGCCCAAAATCTTGTGTTATAATGAAAATAATAGGAAAAAAATTGACAATTTTCCTGATTTTTTTGGATAATTATTGGTTTACTGGGAATTTATCTATTATCAACGGGAGCGGCTATGAAAAAGATCAGTATTGGGGCTTTGGCAGGGTTGATAGCGCTTGGCTTTGCGGCCTTTACGCCAAAACCGAATGTGAAAGCAGCAGAATTTACGCAGATCTATCGGGGAGAACAAGTAGAGCAGTTTACGAACTTGACGGGAGTATGGCAATCTTCGTCCGTTCTAAACAGCGGAGCGTCCTCCCTGTATTATTGTTTGGAGAAAAAGACATCGGGCTCGAACATGTTTCTGCGCATGACAGATTTTGACGGATACGGACTTGCAGATTTTACGGCTGTAAATCTGCGGCCGGATAAAAACGCGGGCGATGCAACAATTTCTTTCCGATACAGGCTTTGTGAAGAAGAAGGCACTTATCGCGAAGATGATCCCGTGTTCAGCCTGTCGCAGGGCAGTCAGCGCAAGATTTTTACGTATGCGGAGCTGAAAACCAATGCGTCGGACGATTTTTCATGGAACGAGCTATCTTTTGATTGGCTTTCTGCCGCGACGGAGCAAAACAGTATTTGTCTTACCTTTCATTATACGGATGCAGAGGGCGCAGGATATTTTGACATTGACGATATTGCAGTGAATGTTGCGGGGGAAAATGTATTTTCCTTGGGCGATTTTGAATTTGCCGAAGCGGATGAAGGGTCTTCGCCTATTTATTCTTTTGACCCTGCGACGGAAGGTATAGAGGCAAAAAAGCAATATATGCTCAATTCGGATTCGATGGTGTATTCGGTGAATACCGAATACAGCGATGCTCGTCGCTGGAATTTTGATTTCGGGCAGGCGTCCGCAATGCTGGCGCGCGCGGGGAGTTCGGGAACGTACCGCGGTTCGACGAGCGTGAATGCGGGGGAAGGTGACGTATATGCCGTGTATGACAGCTATTCGGACAACACCTTTGTTCGGCTGGGCAATTTTAACGGTAAAAGCGGCGTTACGGGCAGCCGCTTTGTGAGCTATTTTTACGATGCGGATACAGGTTCTGCAGTGACTTCTCTCCCCGGCAGCGGACAGATCTGGTATTCTTTCGATTATCGTCTTTATATCGACGATCCGGTTTTGGCGGGGCTGAGGGAAAACGACGCGATCTTTACCCTTACCGTGAAGGGCGCGACGTCGGACAATAACGGAGGAGTCATTCGCCTTGGCGATCTGATCGTGAATAAACGCGGGGATGAGAGTTGGCATACATACAGCGGCGTGTGGCAGGCAAAGACGAGCGCATCTCCCTATCTCATGTTTCAATTTGACGGGCATGACGGGAATGCCTCCTTTTCGACAAATACCTTTGCGGACATCGACAATGTAAACATCGGCAAATCGGAAGGGGATTCGCGCTTGCACCTGCGCGGCACGTTCGAGGGCATGGCGGCGGACGAAATGCAGGCAGAGCAGGATATTGTATTCAATTCCGCTTTCGGAACACCTGCGCGCAAGGTCGCGAAAAATTCATTAAACGGTGCAATTCGTGCGGAAGCGGGCGAAAGTTTTTCCGTGCAGACGAATTTTTCAAAACAAACGAACGTATATCACGTATCATTTCTGATGGAAGGAAAGGAAGGAGCGGTAGGTTTGTATTGCTCAGGCAGGAGCGGCAAGCATTTTTCGCTGACTGCGGGAAAGGGCGGCGAATCGGAAGACGGCGCGCTCAGCGTAGCTTGGAGCGAGGAAGGGGGCATGGTTCGTTGTGATCTGTACGTTGCGCTTACTCTCGCCGAGGGGTTGCGTTCGCTGACTTTCGTCAACGAGGGGAGTTCGCCCTTTGTCATCGATGAAGTGTTTGTCGGGCAGGTCGCGTCGGTAAATGCGACGGCGGGCGATTTTGCTTCATATGAGGCCGAGCTTTTAAAACTTCATTCCCAATATGAGAACGAACGGGAGCAATTTACCGACGAAGCTCAGCGCGCGCTGTCGCGTGCATTCTATGCGGCGCAGTCGGTGACGGCATACCACAGCGGTGAAGCTATGGATGCGGCGCTGGAAGAAGTGCGATCTTTTCTTTCATCGTCTGACAAAAAGGCAGACCTTTCCGCTCTGCAAAGCGCGATCGATAATGCGCAGGAACGCATTCGCGGATATTCGCAAAAAGATTTTACCAAGAGTTCGTGGCTGACTTTTTATGACGTGCTGACGCGCGCGATGCGTACGGGCGAGGAAACGGAACAAGCGCAGGTGGATGCGTTGTGTGATGAATTGATTGCCGCAACAAAAGCTCTTGAAGAGGTAAACAGCGTTTCGGTGCCCGTAATTGCCGCGGCGGGCGGTATTGCAGGCGGCGGCGCTATTGTCGGGACAGTGGCGCTCGTGCGCAAAAGGAGGAAAGTATGAAGTTGAGATTGGTCGCGGCGGCACTGACCGTATTGCTGGGAGCCGCAGTGATGCAGGTCCCGGTGGCGGATTCCGTGACGGCGGCGCACGGCGTGGATTTTCGCAGCGGTATCATTAAATATATTTTGGATGAGCCTCTGATCGAAGATCCCAATACGTTTGAGAGCTGGATCAAGGTCGAAGAGGATGCGGAAGGGGAGATCGGCGTGATCTTCGGAAACGGTTCGGTTTCCGATACGCCTTCCGTTGAATATGCGGTCAACGCCGAAGGACAGCTGACCGTGAACTGGAACAATTATGAGCGATACATTGTGTTTGACAAAACGGACGTGCGCACGGGAGAATGGACGTTTGTAAGCGTGGTGCGCCGCCCGTCATCGGGCAGTTTTGATTGCTACATTGACGGTAAACCGGTGCAAACAGTATCGGGCGGCGCGGGTTCGAGCAACCTCGAGTTTTACCGCGAGCCGTGCATCGGGAGCGATTTCAATAACCAAACCAATATCAATAAATCCTTTTACGGGAGGATCCGCCAGGTCACGCTTTATTCGGATGCGCTCAATGAGGCGGAGATCGCGCGCGATCGGGATAACGGCAATGCCATTCGGTTCGGGACGCGGGACGATCTGCTGTTCAACGTCAGGTTAGACCCGACAAAGACAGTGCAGGAAGATACGTCGCTGTATTGCAACGATGCGCGGCTGGGCAGCAACGATTACTATTATGAGGATGAATTGTATCCCGTTTGCGATTATACCCTTGCTGTCATTCCCGATATGCAGATGATCACCAATCACTATCAGAAAGCGCTTCCCGCGCTGTTCGATTACCTGCTTGCCGAAAAAGAGACGCGCAAGATCGCGGCGGCGATCACCGTGGGCGATATCACGGACGGCATCACCAACGGCAAGGACTGGGATCGTCAGTATAACGCCGTCAAAAAACAGTTTATGCGGTTGGATGACGAGATCCCGTACATCATTGTGCCGGGCAACCACGATTATGACAACGAGTGCAAGACCGATCATTCTCTCGGTGAACTGAACAAGGCTTTCCCGATCGAAAAGATCAGCGCATTCCCGTATTGGGGCGGAAGTCAAGATCCCGACAATGTCGTCAACTCGTATTATTTGTTTGAATTTGCGGGCGTGAAATACCTGATGTTCTCCATCGATTTCGGGCCTTCGGACGATACGCTCGATTGGGCGTGCCGCATAACCGAACAGTATCCCGACCGCCGCGTCATCGTATCGACCCACGGATTTTTGACGGGGTTCGGCAAGATGCTGTACGCAGAGGAGTCGGCAAGTCCCGCATCCTACGGCTGGAACGGCAAAACGAGTATCAACAATGCCGATGAAATGTGGGAAAAATGGCTGAGCAAGTATCCGAATATATTCATGGTTCTGTGCGGACATGTGGGGAATGAGGACATCATCGTGCGCGAGTATGTCGGAGAAAACGGCAACGTGGTGAGCGCGTTTATGGTAAATGCGCAGACCATTGTAATGAACAGCGGTTTGGATTCGCTTGTCGGGCTTTTCGGGTTTGACGAGCGCGAACAAAAAATATACGTCAATTATTACAGTACGATCCACGACAAACTCTATAACTATCAGAATCAGTTCGTCTATGATTTTTACGGCAATACCGATATTTTGTCAACGCTGTATTATTCCGATTGAACGGGGCATGTTCGGGGAGAGGTGTGAATCATGAAAAGAAAAAGAATTTCGATCGGGTGCCTGCTTGTCTGCCTTTTGCTTGTATTCGGGCTGAGTGCATGCGCCTCTTCGGGCGGAGAATATTCCATTACGGTGGAAGGCGATTACGGGCGCATCGTTTCACGCGAGCGTGCGGATGCAGGCGAAAAAATTACCGTGCGCTCTGCAAAAGACGGGTATTCCGTTGCTCGTGCATATGTAGACGGCGAGGCCATTGAAGGGGACTGTTTTATCATGCCCGCCCGCGACGTCACGCTCACATATGCGTTGGTTGCCGACGGTGAAGGCGCGCACACGATCACTTTGATCTCGAAAGAAGAGGGGGCGCTCGCATGCGACCTTCTTTCCGCGAATGCGGGTGAGGAAGTGATACTGCGCAACGTACCTTCGTATAACAGCGAACTTTTATACTACGTTGTCAACGGCGAAGCGATCGAGGGCGACCGTTTTTCGATGCCCGATTGCGATGTGACCGTGGAGGGCGTATTTGCATCGCCCATTGCAGAAGGCGGGCTCATTGTCGAGGCTACTTCGGCGTATCAGACGGCGCGTTCGCACTGGTATGCTTCTTATGGAGACAGCGGATTTACCGTCCGCGCCGTGGTGGAAGACAACATTGTTTATAACGTAGACGAATATCTTTCGAGTATCGCTTACGGCGATAACGTTGAGTTCATTTTGGGACGAAACGGCGATAAGGGCGGATACGGGAAATATAATCGCCGCGTGCTTGTAAGTGCAAAAGGTGAGTATTGGTTTCAAAAATACGAAGACGGAGCATGGGTTTCGGCGAGCGCGACGGGCGTAAAAGTGCAAAGCACCCTGTGCGATCTCGATACCCACGGGTTTGTGGGATATGAAGCGGAAGTGTTCATTCCGTATTCGGCGCTCTCGCTGACGCGCGGCGAGGCATACGGAAATCTCACCGTGGCGCCTGCGCTTCGCAATACCGTTTCCGCGCTGACGACCAATTGGGTATCCTATTCGGGAATGAATTGCAGTTGGGAGAATGTCGGAACGCATCCCGTGGTGAGCGGGGACGGCACTTTCTTGAAAAATACGGCGCCGACCGAATATTTGTTTGCGGGAGCCGACTTGCTTGCGGCGGACGCGTGGTCGGATTTCGGTGCGGATACGGAGGCGCTCGGCGATTCGATCAGCATTGCGCGCCGCGGCAGTACTTTGACGTATTGGACGGAAAATGTCGATCTGATCATGGAACGCGGCGCAAAAGAGGTCATTTTCTGCTGTTCGTACGATGACGTGGCGGAGCAAGGTGTGATCGGCGCATTTTCCGCTTTGCGGTCGCTGATCGAAAAATTCGGGGAAGGGGCACCCGACATGACTTTGCGCATTCTTTCCGTGCTTCCGACGCTTTCCGATTCTTGCGACGCACGGGAAGCGGAGGCATTCAACAGCATGGTTCAAGCTTATGCGTCTGCGCGGGAGAATGTCGAGTACATAGATGTTTATGCCCAGTTTTGTCCGAACGGGGTACGCAATATGTGCCTGTATTCCGCGCCGTCAAAACTTTCTTACGAAGGGTACCGCGTCGTGCGCCGCGCGATCCTTGCCGCGTACGGAAAATATACGGAGATCGGTAACGGAGAATGGGGAGATTGCGGACAGTTCGTCGCGCAAGGTGACTGGCAGTTCGGGTCGGAGCTGACGCTGAAAAGCGGCGGAACGAGCCTTTTATACAGCCGTACCGTTCAGGAAGGAGATTTTACTTTTGAGGCGGAGATCACGGTCGATGCGCTCTACAATAACGACGCATATCCGAAATTCGGATTGTTGCTCGCAAATTCTCAAACGAGCCGCTTCTTTTATGTTTGCGGCGAAAATAATCTCACTTGCAACGACGTAGGTATTGTGACGAAAGCAGAGAATGATTTTGAATGGAGCGGGTCGAAGGAGTATCCCGTCGACGGGCTCCGATACACGGACGGACAATTTGTCGCAATGAAAATCGTGCGGCAGGGCAATTCGGTCGATCTGTATGCAAACGGTACAAAGATCACATCTCTATCGGCGGACGTGTTCAAAGGCGAACCTTTGGTGCTCGGGATTTTTTCCTTTAATCTCGGGCTGACGGCGCGCAATGTGCGCATCGAGGCGGGAGGTGCGGTATGAAACTGAAAAGAATCTTGTTGTTTACGGCTTTGCTGATTGTTTCTGTGTGTGCCGCTGTCCTCGTCGGTTGTCAAAAAGCGGAACAAAACGCACCGTCCGCGCAGACCGTGACGGTCAATTTTGTAGACGCCGAGGAGAATTTATTGCAGGTTGTCACCGTCGAAAAGGGAAGTTCGCCCGTTTATACGGGAGTGACGCCGACGCGCACAGGTTCGGAAGGCACGGAATATGTTTTTGCGGGCTGGGAGATCGCGGGCACCGTCTACGAAGACGCGCTTCCCGCGGTGTATGAAAATACGGTGATCCGTGCTTCTTTCTTGTCCAAGGTGCAGACTTTTACGGTGGAATTTTCCGTCTGCGGGCAGATCATCACACAGGAAGTGGCGTTCGGAGAAATTCCCGCATATGGCGGTGAAACGGAGTTTGTCCTTGACGGTATGCTCGTTTCGATCGTCGGTTGGGATAAAGAGTTTGCCCCCGTGTACGGCGATCAGCGCTATACTGCAATCGTTGAAACGGAAGACGGTTATATTATTTCTTTCGATGTGGAGGGAGAAGTCCTTGCCGTGCCCGTGCCCGTCGGCTCTGTGCCCGCCTTTTACGGCACTCCCTATAAAAAGGGGACAGAATTTTGTACATACGAGTTTACGGGATGGCAATGCGGAGACGAATTTTATGCCGCGGGCGAAACTCTTCCCGCGGCGACGCAGGCATGTACCTATACCGCAGTGTTCAAAGCGGTATATATGACATTTACTGTCCGTTTCCTCGATTATGACGGCGCACTGCTTGCCGAACAGAAAACAGAATACGGAAGCATTCCCGATTCCTCACAGGTTTTGCCTTCCCGCGAGAGCGACGATCGCTTTGATTATCGTTTCGATCATTGGGAATGTGAGGGATTGGAATATTCTTCTCTTCCCGCAATTTCCGAAGACATGGAGTTTGTCGCCGTCTATGAAAAGAGCGCGCGTGAATTCACGCTCAGCATTCGTTATACTGACGGAACAAACGAGCTAGGCAATTATACGGCGAATTATGCCTACGGAGAAATTTTCAGTGTTGCGTCTCCGACATTTGCGGGCCTTGCGCCGCGTATTGCGCTGTGCACGGGTTTCATGGAACAGGACACTGCGCTTGAAGTTGTGTATGCGCAATTCGATGTGTGGGACGGAACGGATGCCCCCGTCACAGAGGGGACCGGAACGGCGGAAGATCCGTATTTGATCGTGAGCGGAGCGCAACTGTACCGCTTGGCGATCGAATCGGCTACGCAGAATTTTGCGGGGAAATATTTTGTCCTCAACAACGACATCGACCTGAACGGGCTTGCGTGGAAGGCGATCGGTTCGTATTCTCTCCCGTTTGCGGGCAATTTTGACGGAAACGGGCATGCGATCATTCATCTGCAATACGAGAGCACTCTTGCCAATACCAACGCAAATTCGGGACATGGTCTGTTTTCGACGGTGAGCGGCACGATCCGTGGCTTAATTGTGGAAGGGACGGTGCGCTCTGTTGCAAAATATACGGCAATACTCGCGGGGAACAATCAGGGCGAAATTACAGGCTGTACGACCTATGGTCAGGTATACGGCTTCGGAAATGTCGGCGGCGTGTTCGGTTTCGGCGCGGGGAATGCCGAAAACTGTATCAATTACGCGCAGATCTTCGATAACGGAAACAGCGGTTGTTACCGTTTCGGCGGCGTGGCGGGCTGTGTTACGGGCACGTTGCGCGGCTGTGTCAACTACGGCGCCGTGCGCGTTTCGGCGGGCACGGGCAGTGTCGGCGGCGTCGTCGGAAAGGTCGAGGGCGGAGTGGTGATCGATTGCAAAAACTACGGTTTTGTCAGTTCGACAAAATCCAATACGGGCGGCGTCGTCGGGTATGCGGGCGGCGAAGGCTCGTCGATGGAAAACGTGAGCAACTATGCGCCCGTGTTCGGCGCTTCCTATACGGGCGGTGTGTTCGGCTATGCAAAGGAAACGGACGCGCAAAACGGGTATAACGAAGGCATCGTGCGCGGCGCGCAGTATGTCGGGGGCATCGCGGGATACAGCAGCGGCAAGGTGCAGACATTTGAAAATCGCGGCATGGTCTATGCGACAAAATCCAATGCGGGCGGCATTGTAGGGTATTCTCTGTACCGCATCGCCGATTGCGAAAATTACGGTGAAGTGACGAGCGAATCTTCTTCTGTGGGCGGTATTGCAGGTTCCTTGCAGGTCGATACATTGCGCGCTCAGCCGTTTGCAAGCCGCATTGAAAATTGCAAAAACTATGCGCGCATTACAAGCAGGTATACGGGAACAAATTCGGTCATCGGCGGCATCGTCGGGCGTGCGGACATGAAGACGGTTTCCGACACGCAATATAAGCCCGAAGTGGCAGATTGTACGAATTACGGACACGTCTTTGCGAACGGTTCGTATACGGGCGGAGTCATCGGCGCTTGCAACGGGGCAGTGATCGCGCAGTCCGTAAACTACGGACGGGTCGACGCATCCGCACTCGGCAGCGGCGCATATGTCGGCGGGATCGCAGGCAGCAATTACGGGTACGGCGCGGTAAGCGGCTGTACGAACTACGGCACGATCGCGGGGAATTCATCGGTCGGGCAGATCTGCGGACAGCTCACATCGACCAGCACATCTGAATCCAATCAAAGTTTCGGAAAAGTAAAATCGGCATGACCTTTTTGCGGAGATTGCGAAAAATAAGGAGGAATCAATGAAAAAAATTTGGAGTACATGTCTTCTGTGCATCATGACGGCGCTGTTTTTGCTGGGGGCGGCGTCTTGCGCGGAAACAAAATCAACCTATACGGTAACGTTCCAAGATTGGGACGGCACGGTGCTGTATGAACAGTCGCTTGCCGAAGGCGAGGTGCCTGCCTATGAAGGAAACGCGCCTTCGCGCGCCGCAACGGCGGAATTTACCTACACGTTTGCCGGCTGGAAAGGTGCGGACGGCGTAATTTTGGATGCGTTTCCCGCAGTGACGGCGAATGCGGAATATACGGCGGCTTACAACGCGGTCAAAAACCAATATGCCGTGTGCTTCGTCTGCGAGGGAGTGACTTTGGAAGAAAAGACGCTGGAATACGGCAGTGCCGTCGAATACCGCGGCGAGGAGCCTCAGAAGGCGGCGACAGCCGAGTATACCTTCCTGTTCGACGGCTGGACGGACGGCACAAACAGTTACGCAAAGGATGAAGCGCTTCCTGTTCTGACGGGGGAAACGGAGTATACCGCCGTTTTCAAAACGGATAAGAACGAATACAAAGTGACGTGGAACGTCGAAGGCGCGTTGACGGAAGGATACCTCGCATACGGAACAAAGGCGGTTTATGGCGGCGAAACACCTTCCAAAGAAAATACGGCGCAGTATACCTATGCATTTGCAGGCTGGGCACGCACCGAAGGAGGGGAGGTGCTTGACGCCGAGGAGATGAAAATTACCTCAGAAGTGACTTTTTATGCGGTGTTCTCGTCAACGGTCAACCGTTATGCCGTCAAATTCGTAAATGACGGAACGGAGCTTTCGTCTGAAACTCTCGAATACGGGACCGTACCCGCGTATGAAGGGCAAACGCCCGTAAAGGCTTCGACGGCACAGTATGATTATGTGTTTGCGGGCTGGAACGACGGGCAGGCGGATTATTCCACCGAAGATACACTTCCTGCGGTCACGGGCGAAGCGACTTATACGGCAATATTCACGCCTGTTTTGCGCCAATACAATGTGCATTGGGTCATTGACGGGGCGGATAACACCGTTGCCGCCGATTATGGAACTGTACCTGCCTATGCGGGGACGCCTTCCAAGCCTTCGACGGGAGATTATGAGTATCGTTTCAAAGGTTGGTCTCTTACCGAAGGCGGTGAACTTGTCGATCTTTCCGAAATTACCGTGGAAAGGGAACTGACGTTCTATGCTGTATTTGAAGAGGTGAAAAAGCAATTTACGGTGACGTTCAGCATTGACGGTACGGAAACCTCTTATAAGGCGGATAAAGGGAGTGTGCCTTTCTATGAGGGTACACCTGTCAAGGAAAGCGACCCGCAGTACAATTACACATTTGCGGGCTGGTCTTTGAGCGAGGACGGTGAGATTATAGAACTTTCTTCGCAGATCGTCGATCGCGACATCGTTTACTATGCAGTTTTTACGGCAGCGGAGCGCGAATATCTGGTTGCGTTCTATGTCGACGGGATCGCAAAGGAAGAAACGTATTTTAAATATAATGAAACGCCTGTATTCAGCGGAGAAACGCCGGTACGTGAAGAAACCGTGCAATATACCTACGAATTTGCGGGCTGGTCATTGACGGAGGACGGGGAAATCGTCGATCTTTCCGCCGAAAAAGTAGCGCAGGATACCGAATACTTTGCAATATTCAATGAAACTCTGCGCAATTACACGCTGCGGATCGACTACAATCTCCGCGACGGCGGTGCAGCGGGCGAACCGCTTGAACTTTCGCTGGCGTACGGCACAAGATACGGAAAAGAGCAGACCGCAACGCCTGAAAAAGAGGGGTATCTGCCCGATCAGTTCTTTGTTTCGGGCGTGATGGAAGGAGATGTTTCCTATACCGTGACATATTCTGCGTGCGACGTGTGGGACGGCAGTGTTGCGGATGGGTTTGCCGGCGGTTCGGGCACAGCGGAAGACCCGTACCTCATCGCGACGGGCGCACAGCTTGCCTATCTGTCCGAACTGTCGCGTAACGTCTCTTACGGGCAGGATCAGTATTACCGCCTGACGGCAAGCATTGATCTGAATAATCTGCCTTGGACGCCGATCTGTTTTAACGGCGGTACGTCCACTACTTATAGATGGTTCTACGGCAATTTCGACGGCGACGGATATACGATCGCAAACATGTCTTACGATAATACGGGGTTGTATGCAGTCGGACTGATCGCCGCCTCAAAAGGAAATATCCACGATCTGACCATTCACGGAACGATCTCTGCCAAAAACCGCATCGGCGGGCTGGTGTATTACGTCCAAGGCGGAACGATCGGCAATATTCGCAGCTATGTAAATATTATTTGTGCAGACAAATCGGGCGTGGTCGGAGGTATCGTGGGCGTTGCTGAAAAGACAAGTACGATTTCCGGATGCAGTTACTACGGAAATATCACGACTACGGCGGGATCTACGGCAAATGTCGGTGGAATTGCAGGGTCTTTTAAATCTTCTTCGATGAATGATTGCGTGAACTACGGCGCTATTTCGGGGGATAACGCGAACGTCGGCGGTATCATCGGCATGTCAACAGCTTCGACGGTTGAGCGCTGCGTAAACTACGGAGATATTACGAGCACTGCAGAGGGCGGAATGGTCGGCGGCATTGTCGGGCATTGCTATTCTGCGGGAATGTCGGTTACCGACTGTAAAAACTACGGCAATATTACGGGCACGGGCAGTGTCGGCGGCATCGCGGGGTACAATACCCAGCTCGTGAGCGGATGCGTAAATTACGGCACGATCACGGCAACGGTTTCGAAGGCCGGCGGTATTGTAGGAGAATACGGCGGAACGATCGAGTCTTGCGACAATTACGGCGATGTCTATACGGCGTTGTCTGGCGGCGGAATCATCGGCAGTTCGTATAAAGCGACTGTACAGGATTGCAACAATTACGGTTCGGTCAGACTTTTGGAAGACGCCGAGGGAGAAGGAAAAGGATTCGGAGGCATTTGCGGTTGGATCACGACGACTTCTTCGATCAGCGGCTGTACAAATTACGGAGATGTTTGGGCAAAGACGAATGTCGGCGGGATCGGCGGGTATCTCGGTGCAGGTTCGACGGTGACCGATTGTGTCAACGAAGGCAACGTGGACGGAAACAGCCATGTCGGAGATCTGATCGGATTTGATAACAATTAAAGGTGTAATTTTACATGAGTACAATAAAAGTGCG
>CABQND010000022.1 GCA_902465495.1 uncultured Eubacteriales bacterium | reverse complement strand
TTAGCAAGGCGGCGCCTGTCTGTTTATAATTTATGACCTATTTCTTTGAACATCCAAAATCAATCTAAACGAAACGATTCGACTTCCTCTCGCGTAGGAACAGATTGCGCCGCTCCTTTGCGGGTACAGGCAATGCTTGCCGCTTTACTCGCAAATGCCATTGCAGCCTCCAAAGAAGCACCACGTGCAAGCTCTGTCGCCAACCCGCCGCAAACCGTATCGCCCGCAGCTGTCGTATCTACCGCCCTTACACGTAAGCAAGGGTATATTTTTGCCGATGACGTATCGGCAATTTCATAACCACGACTGCCCAAAGTCGTAACAATCGTATGTACACCCGCGGCAAAGATCTTTTCTTTGCCACCCAAAATTTCCAATTCACTTTCGTTGGGAGTAATCAGATCGGCGTAGCGGAAAAATTCCGCAGCGGCAGGATCCGCAGGCGCCGGATTCAAAATGGTATATAAGCCTTTTTCCTTAGCTCGACGCAAACCATAGCCGATCACGGAAACGGGATTTTCCAATTGCGTCAAATAAATATCACCCGCTTCCGCATTATCCAATGCACGATCGATATCTGCTTCGCACAAGCAGGCATTTGCTCCTTTATCCAGAATAATACGGTTCTCTCCACCTGTCACTAAGATGACAGCAATCCCCGTACAGACTTCCTTTTGCCTCCGAACAAATTGCGTATCTACATTCGCTGCGCGCAAACTTTCAATCAACTGATCTCCGAACGCATCCTCCCCGACGCATCCGCACATTGAAACACGCGCCCCGAGTTTCCCCGCTGCCGTCGCTTGATTTGCTCCTTTCCCTCCTGCATTGGTCATAAACCCGCCGCCGGTAAGCGTTTCACCGCCCTTTGGGCAGTATGGAGCGTTGATGCACATGTCCATATTTAAACTGCCCGCTACAATCACTTTTTTCATGTTGGATCCCCTTCTGTATTCAAAAACGCCTCCACCTGCCATTGGCATACGTGTCGTCGCGCCTCGCTTAACTCTTGTCTATTTTATCAGATTATCCGTCACATCGTCAAGCGAATAAAAAATATTATTTGTACGCTTTGCCTGCTTGCTACGATAAGATAAAGCCGCTTTTCAGAAGAAAAACGGCTTTCTTTGTACGTTTTTACAATCTCAAAGACCAACGATCGTTGCTTTATTCAAAGTTTTGCACAAAGCAAATCAACTGTTTCGCGGAATAATGCTTCTTTTTCGCAAAGTTCCAACGCGCAATGTATCGGCATGCCTTTGCCTGTTTTGGTCAACCCTTTTTCGTCCACATAAACGGGCAAAGTTTCCACGCGAAATTTTTCCGGATGCAGGGCATACCAAGGAACGACTATATCAAAAAGAATACTGCTTCCCGCTTCCAATGTGTTTTTGTTTTCAAAAATCGCATCTTTGAGCCAGGCCTTATAATTTTCGCGGATCACTGCGGCATAGCTTGATTCGCTCTTTAAAAAACGTTCATATTCTGCGCCTTGCAACCGAAGGTCTGCACATACGTCCAGCGGAAGCATTGTATAATCAACCCCGCTTTCATAAACGATCTTCGAAGCAATCAGATCGCTTGCCACGTTAAATTCCGGCACAACTTCCGTCAATCCTTCGTAACTTTTATAAAGAGCACCCGCCATAGCATATACTTGCAGCATCGGCTTATCCTGCGGATATATTGTCAGATAATCGGCAAGCGTCCGATTGGTGCCCAGCGCAAAAAAGCAAACCTTTCCGCGCGCGTTTACAAGCGTTTCATGAATGCGGTCTAAATACCCTTCTCGATAAAGAATACCCGAATAGCTTTCGGCCGCATAATCGCCCAGCCAGCCCCCTTGCCCGCGTACATACCCTGCAGGCAAGGAGGTCGCCTTTGCAACAGCAATCGGAATATCCGTTCGTCCCGCCTTTTCCAATAAGCGAGCCACAAGATTTGCCTTGTACGCCGTATCATAATTGGAAACGACGATTAAACGTATATCAAATGCATGCGAAGCGAGCATATAATACAGCGCCCACGTATCGTCGATATCGTCGCCGATATCAGTATCCAAGATTACCGGATACGGAAATTTTTTCATTGTGTCCGCTCCTCTTCGTCATTTTTTTGGACAGACGTTTTCTTCTTTTTGCCTTTACGCATCACAAAAAATACAACCGCACCTCCGACAGCGAATGCCGCACAGACACCGACAATGATGCAGATCCAACCTTTTCCGTCTTGGATCGGCTCAGGGGCTGGAACATCTTGTACAGGCCCGCTCTGATCGGAATTGGATATCATATTGTCCAGACTGTCGTCTCCCGATGCCGCAGGCTTTTGCTGATCGGCAGGAACATCGGTACCGATGTTCTCCGTATCCGGAAGTGCTTTTATCTTAAAATTGCGGAACATGGAATTATTGTTGATTGAAAGCAGGGAAACATATCCCTCCTGATAAAAATTCCATGGAATGCGCACGGTGATCGAAGTCGCTTCTCTCTCGGGCGCACCGCTCGGCCGTGCGTCGATCGTCATATTATTTCCGTCGACAGTAACGACATAGGTATACCATTCCGTCTGACTGTACGCAGGGATCACGCCGCACTGGAACGGTCCGCCGTGGAAGCCGTTTCCCCATGTCTTGACGTTTCCGTTCCACTCAACGTAAAAAGATTCTCCCTCTTCAAAATGATGCTTGCCAAGAGTAGGCGTCCGCATACAAAATCCGGTCCAGAATGTCGTCGCATCGCCCTGCCGCATATCGATCTGCATTTTAAAATTTGCATACTTTTGCTTGCTGAAATACAGCATTGCAATGCTGTCCGCATTGTATTCCAAGCCGATATCATTTTCACGCCGCAATACGCCGCCCTCTGCAACAAAATGACTGTAACCGTCACTTTCATCTTTGACCGTTTCCGCCGTAAGCGTGCCCATAAACGCTGTAAGATAATAGGCATTAAAATCGCTGTTGATCGAATCGACATCGGTAAAATCCTGTTCGTAATCCCAGGTTTCTTCCTCCGCGGACTGCTCTTCCTGTGCCCAAACAGCGCCAAACGGCAACACAGCCGCCAAAATAAAGGCAAGCAGAAGCGCAAAGCCGTAAATTTTCTTAAATCGGTTCATGCTCTTGCTCCTTTACGAATTTTTGATCAGCCGGTTATCCGGCGTTATTGTATAATCCCCGCCCGCAGGAACGGTCACAAAGTACACATCATCATACTTTTCAACAACCGGAGCCGTTACAGACTTGTCCACGCGGATGGAATATTTCCTTCCGCCGAAATTATACTCGCGGCAACCTGCATACTCCATTTCCGTAGGCAAATTGGCAGCAATGTTCAACCCGTCTTTGGTCAGAGTTACCCCCATAAAACCGGTCAGGAACGTGAGCGGAACCAGGCCGCTTTCAGGATATTCGCCGATAATGCCTTCGCTGAACCCGTCTTTGCCTTCATAGAACGGATAACGGCGCAGTTCATCGATACGGAACTCCTCGATGATCGCTTTAAAACGTTCAAACGCATTGTCTGCACCCAAATAATTGATGCGTGCCATCAGATCGTAATGCGCAGTGTAGAAAATATATCCGCCGTTCTGCTGCTGTCCCCAGCCGCCCCATTCGCCCGGACGGCAGGAAATCAACCCGTTATGATCCCACCAATAATACGGAGGCCCGACAGATGCAATGTCGACGGTGTTTACGCGCGCCGCCGCTTTATACGCATAGATGTCTTCGCCGGTGCTGGTATCCCCTTCTACAATGCGCTCACCGTTGATCCATTCAAAGAGAGTCGCCGCCTTATCTTCATCCGCAATTCCGTAACGGCAGGCATAAAAATTGACATACGTAAATCCGAAATCATGCTTATTCCCATTTACGTCAATCGAACCGATATACCGACCTTTTACGGGGTCCCAGAACGTCTTATTGAACTTTTCCTTTACAAGCGCCGCCAATTCCCTATAATATATCGCTTTGCCTTCGGTATCGGGGATTCCCATCTGTTCGGCGCGGAAATCATAAATATCCGCCATATCCAGCAAGGATTGATAGAACAGAATGTTGCAATACGCCGAAAGATATCCGTCGCACAAAAATGCATCCCAGTACGTAGACGCATTTGACTGCGGCGTTCCCTGGTTTTCAGGATCGAGAATGGTCAAAAGTCCCGTTTTCCCTTCCAAAGCCTCTAAGTTATAGTCCATGGCTTTGGTCAGTCTGTCCCACATCGTCTGTCCTTGACGGTTGGTCAATTCAAAGAAATTGATGGGTTCGTTGTTGATGTCACGCAGGTTGTTGAAATTGCCCGAGAAAAGATACTGTTTGCACGCCATGATGAAGATCTGATTGTCATCATAATGGTTTTGTTCATTGAAATGTTTTTGCTGATCGGTCGTTGACCAGATAAAACCTTCCACACCGCTCCATCCGTCATCACCGTAGCGAATCTCTTTGAGCGTTTCAAGCATTGCATTGTTGATTTTGTCGTTGTCTACCCACGCCCATTTCTGCGCGTTCCATTCCATCCATTCTGTGGTGGCGATCATCGCCATGCCTGCACGGAAAGGCGTTGTGTTCGGAATCTCACCGTATTCGGATCCGAACACCAGAGGCTCGGTCTGTGCCGTGCCGTAAATTGTCCAGAAATTATTTACGTCTGCATTAAAGCTGTCGTCCATCGATGAGTAAAAAAGCATCCGCTCGCTCCCGTATGCGCGGATTTCGGAAACATACAGCTTTTTTTCGATCTCTTCCGCATTTCGGGCGCCATAATTTTCGGGATAGATAGGCCACATCTTTGCCGAAAAACGTATCCCGTTTGCACAGATCGTATCAAATTCAAAAACAAACGTCGCCCCTTTCGGATTGGGCATGTTCATAATGATGTTGTAACCCTGTGCGTAATCGTAAAGATAATAGTATCGCGGCAAAGCCTGCCATGTCTTACCGAAATTGGTCGTGTATTCGATCGCTATATTGGACGCAATCACGTCTGCATCCTGCGGGATCTGCACTTCCACTTTATCGAGGGTATAATTTTTGTCAAACATCAGCCCGACGTACTTTTCTTCGTACAGGCTGTCGCTTTGTCCGTACTCACTCATAAAGTACGTTTCGGGATCGCCGTCGAGAATCGCCTCTTCGCCGTGCGCCTTATCCGCCGCTCCCGACGAAAAAGGCGTTGCCTTTGTGATCATGCCTTCATGATCGCAAGCATTCCCCTGCACAGTCACATTCTGCCCGCCGCTCCATCCGATTACCGTATTGGTAGCCAGATTATATGCCGCCGTGCGTATCGTGTACGTGCCTGCCGTTTTATACACATGCGTATGTTCGACCGTTGAACGATATCCTGCGTCATCCTGCATGGCTGGCCCGTTGTAACTCCACGTACCGTCACCCCAGTCCACCATATAATAAAAATACGCGGAGACCGAATACTCTTTATGCGGGAGCACGTACGATGCATCCATCTGTGTTTTTACTGTGATTTCTTCGCCCGTTTCCAGGGAAGTATCGGGCGGAAGCACGAGTATGATGATCGAATCATCCGTCTTTTGCTCCGCCAAACTTTGCGTGTACTGAATCGGTTCCAATGCACGCGCTTCTTGCTCACGATATTTTTTATTGGCGTCGCGCGCGCAGCCGGGAAAAATTCCCAGCAGCGCACACGCGAGCGCCATTGCAAGCAAAGTGCTTATGACTCGTTTCATTCAGACCTCCGTTTGCGTATCGCCGCGAACGCCATCGTCAAGCAAATTCCCGCAGGTATTATGACCGAAATACCCACAGACGATGAACAGCCGCCCTCTTTATCCTCGCTCGGTTCCTTATCCGTACCCGGATCCGTGCCGGGATCCGTTCCCGGATCTTCTCCACCCGAAGCAGCATTTACCGTGACCGTCATGGAATCCTTGATCTGCGGATCATCCTTGGATATGACCGTGATCGTCGCTTCGCCCGCATTGATGAAGCTCACTTCACCCTTTTCATTGACAATGGCTACCGAACGATCACTCGTCTCAAAATTAAGATCTCCCACCGTCGCGTTTTCAGGATCTAATGTCACATTTAATGTGAGTCTGTCGCCAACCGTTGCAGTCTGTACTTTGTTGGAGATCGCAATTCCTTCCAGCCCGACATACGGGATCACCGTTCCGGTTTCATCCAAATACCGTACATGCACGTCCTTGAACGAGATCTCCGCTCCCGTCGCAAAGAGACAGACATACCCGTCTTTCGGACTGACCGACTTCACATTCTCGATGAGCGGGGTTTCCATATCATTGATAAAAAGTTGTGCCGTACGGCTGCCGACGCCGCCGAATACTTTGAGTTTATATGTGTTCCAACCATAAGGATCGTACGATGCCGCAATCGCAGAATTTCCTGCATCCGTATGATTTCCAACCGTCGTACCCCAGAATTTCGCACTCGCATCCTGTACGGATACATATGCGCCGTCGCCGTCAAAGAAGAAGGAAGAATTTTTCCCCGTCTTACCGAACATCACGCCTGCCCAGCCCGCATTTTCGTAACCGGCTTTTATATTGAAACTGATCTCAAAATTTTCAAAAGTGCGATCCAGATACAATTCGGACCAAGCGACGGAAACAACACCGCCTAAATCATTGACGCGGGTCAGCACACCGTTTTCAACCTTCCAGTGCGCGGAAAGTTCTTCGGGAACAGCCGATCCCTGATCCTCTCCCGCCTGATAATAAGGTTCCAAATTCGCAAGAACTTCTTCGTCCCCGAAATCATATGCGATCGAACCGTCTACGCTGCGCGCCGTCACGGTAAACGTCTTTGTTTCCCCAGTCACGCCGTCCGCATGATAAGCCGCAATGACCGCCGTACCTTCTTTCACAAAGAACGCGATATTGCCGTTGACAATGCGCACGACGCTGTCGTCGCTCGATGTATAATTGACAAATTCCTGCGTCCCGTCCGCCGTTGCCGTAAGCTCGGTCGCCGTGCCTGCCGCAAACGACGTCTCTTGATCTTCCCAGACGATCGCGCTTGCCTTTTCGTAATCGACAGCCTCGCCGCTCTCGTCCAAATTCGTGATGACAATATCCTTGAACGAAGCGCCTGTCTGCGCACCGCCTTCCAGATTCGCATACAGTGCAATAAATCCTTCCTGCGATTCCTCCACCGTCTTATCGATCACAGGCGTAAGCATATCATTAAAGTACAGACGGAAAGTCGTGCCGAACACACTGATACGGATCAAGTTATCGCCGTTATGCTCATACAAAGGATAATTTGCCTGTTCGTTCCCAGCATCCGCCGCTGTACCGATCTGCGTACCGTGACAGGAATATCCCGAAAACTGAATGGGGAAATTTACGGCATTTCCGTTGCTGTACTGAGAAGATCCGTACGTTTCTTTTCCGAACATCACGCCCGCCCAGCCGCTTGACGTACCGTTGTCATTCATGGTAAACGTCAATTCAAAATTTTTATAAATGCCGGGAAGATACAGCATCGCGTAGTTGGAATCCAGCCCCTGACTGTCTCCGTCTGCCGCCTTGCGCGTTACCCCGTTTTCACTCACGTTCCAGTGCCGATCGAGCGTCTCCGCAACTCCCGAAACCGCCGAAAGCGAATTGTCGTTTTTAAAGTACGGAATCAATTTTGCCGCATCCTGCGACAGATCGTAAGAAACCGCGCCCTTGCCTTCCGCTACCGTAAATGTTTTGCTCGCAACCACACTCGGTTCGACTGCCGATCGCATCGTCACCGTAACCTCACCCGCTTGTAAAAAGGTGATCGATCCGTTTTTATACAGAGCATTCCCGCTGACTTCGCAAATCACTTCTTTATCCGCGTCGGCGGGCAAGACGGTCGGCGTCAACGCATACGATTTTCCCGTTTCAGGCGAGGAAATATCACCGATGGATATGCTTTCGGGCAATACCACCACTTCACCGTCTGCATTCAGCGCGTTGATCTTCATGTTTTTGAAGAAAGAAGTGCGGCTGTCTGCATACAGTCCGACATTGCTCATACCGATTTCATACCCCGCGACCGAGTCGATCGCATAGTCGATACGCAATACACTGTCGACATATACCTGCACACGATCTTTTGTAACTTTCACACGCAGATTGTGCAATACATTCTTGTCAAACGCCTGATCACCGTAATCGGCGGGATCATACGCATCCTGCGCGCGGATCTCTCCGTTGGCTGTGTCGCCCAAATGCGAACGCAACGTCACCGAGCCGTCGGCACTGCTTAAATACGCCGCCATGCCGCGCGTCCAATAAACAGGACGATCAAAACGATCAGCCCCGAACTGCAAACCGGCCATCCCCGTCGCCGCCGCCGAAGCAAAGGAAATATCCGTTTCCGCTTCAAAATAACGATAGGTCTTTTCGGTATAAATCAAAGAGTTGAGGTTGTTCATATCCTTCCAGCTCCCATCCGTGTCCGGCGCGAGCTTATCCGCCGCCGTCAGGCGGGACATGCCGTTTTGCGTCTTTCCCCAAAGTCTGGACGCAGGCATCTCGACCTGTGCATACGGATCGGAAGGGTTATAGCCCGAACTGTAATTATAGAAATACGCATCAAAACCATCGAACGCATCGCTTACGACAAAATTATATTCCTGCGGTGTCCCTTCGGAAGGCGTTATCTTTAAATCTTTGAAATAAGTGTCCACGGCAACGCCGACCAACCCTACGCGCCCTTCGCGAATGGGAGAAAGTTCTGCTTCCAGCGTCGCATTCGGGACATCAAGTCGCAAAACCTCGTTGACGTATGCTTTAAAACCTGTACCGGATACTTCTACTTTGAGTTTTTGATCGGCAAGTCTATCGTACGGCTGATCGCCATAATCGGCAGGATCATATGCATCGGTATGCTCGGGAGTATGCCCTGCCCCGCTGTTGCGATAGATCAAGTCGCCGCTGTTTGCATCGATATACACGGCGACACCGTTCAAAAACACCGCTGCCTGCGCCGTGTCCGCAATATTAAACTGCACACCGCCGTATCCGGGGAAAAGTGCGTTGCCCGCATTATATTTTGCTTCCGAAAAAGAAAGTGTCGTTTCGATCGTAAAATAGGTCTGCGTCTCTTTTGTAAGCAATGATGCCCAGTTGTCCAGCCAGCTGTTGTTATTGAGCCAATCGATCGAATAGCTCATATTGTTTTTGCTTGCCAATCCTCTGTCCGTAAATGCCCACACATCCGCGTGATCCATTTCTGCCTGGTAATATCCGTTTCCGAACGGATTGCCGGGATTGCAGTAAATGGGATTGTTTACATCATACTCCCAATAGTAACTGTCAAAATCGGACAGGCGCTCGTTTGCATCGATGGTAAAATCCAAATCGGTTGCATAGCCTTCCGATTCTGTATCGGCAAACCCCTTTACCGATATCGCCAGCAGCAACGCTCCTAACAGTGAAACTGCCATCATTGCCGCAAGCAAGGCCGCAATCAATTTTCTTATTCCTATACTCATTTTTTCCTCCTCTCTTTTTGTTTATTTATTTTATAAAGCCCAGTTCGATAAACTGCTGCGTCGCGTCTTGTAAAAGTTTATCCCCGCCAAGTTGCGACCTCCAACGCGCTTTAAACTCTTCGATCGTTTCGTTCGTGCGGCTCTTTGCATAATTGAACATATACGCGCGTGTTTCGCGAAGCATCGTCTGTACCACAGACTGATCAAGCGTAAGGAAAGATCCGACCTGGGTCTTATATTCATATTGTGCCGAACGCGCGTCGAAATCAACTTGCTTTTTAACAATATTGCTGATCGTTTTACCTTCGCCGCTTACGACACCGTCATTGGTAGAAGAGAACCATGCCCCCCAGTCCCATGCGCCTACACCCGCCTGCGATTCGCGATAGGTGTTTCCGGTCTTAACACAAACGTAGAGAATATCCGTTCCTTCCACGCTCTGGAACGCCGAATCGGCATCCACGCCGACACCCCACCGCAAAGCATCATACGCACTGCCGCGCACATACTTGTCAGCACCTTCTTTGGTATTGTCTACATATGAAACCAAATCATTTAGAAGTTTACAGATCCGATCCATCTTTTCGGTGTTGAGAGCCGCCTGCTTGGAAACAGTGATAATGTGGCTCGCAAGACTGTCGTTGATCATCATACCGGGATCGGTCGGGCCGTCCTCATCCGCACCGATTCCCATCGGCACGTCATAAACCTCCCACCAGTCATCCGTATTCTGATCGGTATAGTTTGCAGTCATTTCATTGATCATGCCCGGATACCATGTAATTCCGATCTTACCGCCCTTTGTCCGCACATCATTTGCCTGCTTCTGCGTCTCCCAGTTCGGATCGATCAGCTCTTCATCGACCATTGTCTTTAAATAATTCAGTGTGTATTCAAATGTGCCGTCCACTACCCCGAAATTTGCCTGATTTGTCGTTTCATCCACATAGAAACCGTGCGGAGGCATGTAGTTGTATCCCCACATCAACGGCAGCCATGATTCCATGATACCCAATCCTCCGTCGCCGCCACAGGTCGAAAAACCAAAATAATCCAGATTTTTCGGATCGGAGTTCTTGGTAACCTTGATCCAGCGCGCAAAATTCAGCAGATCTTCGGAAGTATACGGATACCAAGGCACACTCTCACCCGTTTCAGGATCCGTGCTCGCCGTCGCTCCCGCCGGATAATAATTGTCCGGTCCCGGCTGCGTTTCCTGCCGATATTCATCCGCCCAATCCTCACGGATCTTCAAAGACCATGTTACTGCGTTCGGATTCGTCCAAATCGCCGTGATCTTCCCGTCTTCCGTAAACAAACCTTTGAGCAGCTGCTGATCCTCCCTTTCCATAAACGCTTTTACATTCGGCATTTTATCCAGGTACGGCGTCCAGTCATCCAAAAGCACTCCTTGCTGGCGGAAATTTTTCAGCTGCGACAAATCAGGAAGGGAAACAATATCCGGCTTTTGCGTATCGGCAAAAGCAATAAGCGCCGCACTGCCAAAATCTGCCGTTGCTTGCAAATCGACGTCGAGTTTATAGTTGTCCTTGATCCACTTGCGATAAGGGTCATTTTCATCCGTCGGCGTGTTTGTCCATCCCGTCGTGAGAAGTTTGACCGAGATCACATCCCCTTGCTCTCCTCCCTGCGTACCACAACCGAACAGCGAGAACAGCATCATTGCCACAAGTATACATACGATAATTTTTTTCATTGTTTCCTCCTTGAAATGCATTATCAAAACGGCTCATTCAGCCGAAATTACCTAAAAACACACTATTTAATTGCCCCCATGTATACGCCTTTCGTGAAATATTTTTGGAAAAACGGATACGCTATCAAAACCGGCAAAAGGGATACGACAGTGAGCGCCATCTGCTTTGCGATGAGCGCAACATCATCTTTCGTGCCTACAATGTTCTCCCAATTCCCGAGATCGCCCTGATCCGCCTGTGCAGAATTGTCAAACTGAGTTTTGACGTAATATTGCAACGTCCACCAGCTCTTATCTTCACGGTTGTACAACATCACGTCAAAATAAGCATTCCAGTGAGCAACCATCGTAAACAGCGCGATGGCTGCCAATACAGGACCCGACATAGGAAGAACGATCTTATAAAACAACTGGAATTCCGAAACTCCGTCAATATGCGCCGCCTCTTCCACCTCTTCGGGAATGCCTTCAAAAAATTGTTTGAAGATGAGTGCGTACCACGTGTTCAAAAGTGCAGGAAGCACGAGCGACCAAAGACTGTTCAACAAATTCAGATCCCGCACAACAATAAAATTCGGAATAGAACTGATGCTGAAAAAGATCGTGATCAGCACTAAAAAGGTGATGATCCCTTTGCCCGGAAGATTTTTTCTCGAAAGCACATACCCAAGTACCGCGGCAACGATCACCCCTCCCACCGTTCCGAGCACCGTGCGCTGAACGGATACCCACAACGCACGCAATACATCACTGCCGCTCTTAAATACCCGCGTATAAGCGGCAAAGGAAGGATGACTCGGGAACAGGAAAATTTTACCGCCCGTTTCCGCCCATTCCTGCTGCGTCGTGAACGAGATCCCTACGACATATAAAAGAGGATACAGACACATCAGCGCAAATACCGCCACAATCACGGTACATACGACCTGATAAGTAATTTCTCCCCAGTTTTTCTTCCCGCGAATTTTTCTGTGCTGTTTCATGCGGATATTGTTCATGTCTGCCACCTCACCAAATTGCTCTGCCCGTAAATTTTTTGGACATCCAGTTGCAGATCAAGACCAAAACGATGCCGATAAATGATTGAAAGAACGCCATCGCCGCGCCAAGCCCCAGCTGATTTCCCGTTCCGGTCAAACCTTCCCAGTAAATCCATGTATCGATGACCAGCAACTGCCTGTAAATGGAAGGATGTTCATACAAAAGAAGCTGCTCCCCTCCCGCGCTTTTTAAAACATTGCCGAGCGCAAGGATCATCGTAAACACAATTACATTTAAAATGCTCGGTATGGATATATTCCAAAGTCTGCGAAGCGGTCCCGCGCCGTCTACTTTTGCCGCATCATACAAAGATATGTCCACTCCGGAAAGCGCCGCAAAATAGATGATCGTGCCCCAGCCGATCTCCTTCCAGCCAAATACGATCGCCTGAATTGGGACGACCATAGAAGGCGTCGTAAGATAACTTGTCGCCGATCCGCCGAACAGTTTTGAAAGAGAATTCAAAACGCCTTCCGGGCTTAAAAACGCATACGAAATTGCATACACCACTACCCAACTGAAAAAATGCGGAATGTAAATAATGGTTTGTGCAACGCCGCGGAATTTTTTGGAACGCAGATCAAAAAGGATCAACGCCAGTATGAGCGGAAGAACAATGCTGATCACCAGTTTTACCAAGCTGATATAGATCGTATTTGCGATCACATAGAGCATGTCTTCCGAAGTAAAGATGGTGATAAAATGATCAAATCCGACCCAGTCACTGTTCATGCCTGTGCTCAGTTTGTAATCCTTAAATGCCATCAGCGTCTGTAAAAGAATGGGATACAGGAAAAACACAAACATAAAAGCAAGCGGAAACACTGCCATCAGATAAAACACTGCATATTTTTTCATCTGGGATACGTTTTGCTCATTTATCCCGAAGCTAACGGCCGTTAACAATGCTCCTGCCACGATCAGTAGCAGAATACCGCTTTCCACTGCAAAAATCTGATAAAACAAACAGTCCTGCGCAAAGAAATCCTGTACATGGATCTTGACGGGTGAAAGAAGAAAAGCATACAAAAATGCACACCACACTGCCGAAGCAACGCAGAACAAACCCGTTACTTTCCAATCTTTTCCGCGCAACCAACCGATTGCCGCACAAACCGAAATCCCCAGCCCCAGTACCATCGCGATCATCAAGAGCACAAACACGGAAGGAGGAAATGCAATATCAAAACTGCCGATACCCGGTTCGTAATGACTGTATGTAAACCCGTGGAAAAGCAAGCCGATCGCCTGCGCGCCGCTTAATCCCGCGTTAATGCCCGCGCCCTCATCGTTCTTGGAAACGAGGGGCACGAACAAGAATATCAACAAAAATACGATGCCGCCAAAAAACAACACTGCATTTTTGATGCGGACAAAGTCCCGCTCCTTTTCAGGTGTCTGCAACAGTACAGCTTCCGTCATTTTCTCCTCCTCGCTCATTCTTCTTACGGCTCTTTCCGATTTTCCTTTCAATATTTGTATTTCTTAAAAAGCTACTCACGTGCGCACATATGCACGGATCACTCCGCAGCGTTCCCCATTTTCAGGTACAAGTTCAAATTTGCCGACCGATGCCGGAATAATAAACGTTTCTGCATAATGAACCCTGAAAGGCTCAAATGCGCCAGAAGGGCTCCGTACGGTCGCTTCGCTTCCTTCGACCAAATTGAGCACTTGGACCCCGTCCTCTGTATCACGACATACAGGCTTCTCAAACCATAGCCGACGCGTTTCGATGAACTCCCGCTCGTGCAATCCGGTACGCTCCTCACGATATCCGTCCCCTTCTTCCAAAACTTCGACGCGATTGATCAGATTTTTCTTTACCCAATCGGTATTACGGGAAAACTGGATGTTTTTCTCCCCATGTGCGATGTGCACGGGACGCGGCTTTCCGTCCAACCCCAAACGGTTCCAATCCCACAATTTAAACGTAAAAATAAAAGGCGTTGCGCTGATTTCCAGCACCATTGTATTCGCCCCCGAGCAATGTACCGTGCCCGCAGGGATCAAAAAATGATCGTGCTTTTTGGCAGGAAAACAGTTTACATATTTTTTGTCGTCAAACTGCGCTGTCGTCTGCGCCTCTTTCAAAGCACTGACCATTTCATCGGGATCCACTCCGTTTTTGACGCCCAAATACACTTTCGCATCATCGTTTGCATCCAAAATATAATAGCTTTCATCCTGCGTGTAATGCATTCCGAATGTGTTTTGAATATATTCTGTGAGCGGATGCACTTGCAAAGAAAGATTCTGACCTTCCATCGTATCCAGAAAATCAAATCGAATCGGGAATTCCGCACCGAACCGCGCATGCACTTTATCACCGAGCAGTGCTATCGGCTGCTGAAAAACCAAATTTATGGAAGGAATCTCGATCGTGACCCCGTCCGCCTGCAACATAAGGCTGTTTTCTTCCGGCACACAATCAAAGCACCAAGCGTAATTTTTTTCTTCGCGCGGCAAATTGCATACCTTTTTCATCCACTGTCCGCCCCAGACTCCCGGATCAAAAAACGGTACCACGCGAAACGGCCTGTGTGCTGTCTGTCGCAACCCTTCGCGCACTGCATCGCCCGCCATCATTTTGTACTCTTTCTGCGTCGTATCCAAAAAGTAATCGATCCGTTTGAACAAACTGTTTTTATGCCTGTCCGCGACCCGCCATTCCACAAAAAAACCGCGTTTGTACTTGCGAAGCGTATCTTCGTTTTCGTTATCGCAAAGCCAGTTTCCCAACCTTTTGCTGCGATATCGCTGTTGAAGTTCCCAGCGCGGCATGTCTGCATAAATGAGAATATCCGGATCGCAAAGCAATGCCGCACCCACACCGATCACAAGCACAACTCCGCTTTTGATTTCACCGATGCGTCCCCGCACGTCGGCAATCTTTTCCTCACTGAAAAATTCGGGCATGTTGCGCACCGTCATTGCACCGAACACACGATCATCGGTCAAATTTCGCTCGATCATCTTTTCGATCGTTTCCGAATCTTTTGCGGCATGTTCAGACTTGACCACAAGCGCCGGACGCAACATGAATTTCAGTTCTTTAAGTAATTCGTCTTCCCATACGCCGTGATAACAGTCCACGCACACAACGATCTTTTCTCTGCCCTTGCGTGCGATCGCCTGCAAAAGTTCGCTGCGGATATTGTCCGCCCCTTGCCATGCGCAGTTTTTCACTCCGCGCACTGCAACAGCGGGATATTTATCATAATTCGATCTCATTGCCAATCCTCTCCCCTCAATATTCCGCTAATCTTTTGGAATTATCTTTACTTTGCCGTTGACTTCTTTTACGACAGCACGAAATCCCGTCTTTGCGATCGCATAGTCATGCCCCGCGTCGCTCGGCCAGCACGCCCCAACCGCAAGCACGTCCTTTCCCGTATTGACCAATCGGTGCGCCGTCCTGCCCGGAATATAATGCAATGTGCCCGCGCTCATTTTCTCCGCACGCACGCAGCCGTCCTCGCTCTGTAACAGAAGAAGCCCTTCTCCACGGATACACCAATAATATTCTGCGCATTCCCGCTTTTCATGGAAATGCCCCTGCGTCATAAAATATTCATCTCCGACTTTGCCGGGGTTTACAAAACTTGTACCGAATAATAATCCGCCCGCAGTTCCGTTTTTTTCCGCATCGTGCATCTCGACAAAATATACAACCGTTTCGGAATCCATTGCCGATCGCGCTTTTTCGTCCGCAAATACTCCGCACAATGCTTTTAAGTGTTTTTGCGAATGCAAAACGTGCGCTTCATCCCCCGAAAATGTTCCCCTTGTGAGATCATAACGCAAGGGACTTTCTTCTATGTCAATCATATTCTGCTCCTCTTTTCTTTACGGAATGAAATTTTTCCAAACGTCACTTGCCTTCTGCGGATACGGGACAAAATCAAATCTGGAATGATCCTTCTCGTACTGCGAATAAATCGGCGTCGTTCCGTCTAAGCCCAATGCCTCGTATTTTTGCGGACGCTTGACGATCAGTTCGCTCTTGCGATACGCAGGATTCGGGATCCATGTCAGTGTATCCCCCTCAAACACAGGAAACCAAGCGATCCCGCCGTGCGAACGCACCTGATCATACACAAAACCGTAATCGCGGTCACACCATGCGCCGAAACTCATGTTGCGTGTCGGGTCGGCATTGACTGTGGCGTGCGTCCAGTAAGGAGGAACAATAATTACGTCACCGGCTTCTCCTTCCACCGCATAACACTTGCCCGGATTGTCGCCGCCGTTTTCCTGCATATACACGATTGCCTTTCCTTCCCAGATCTCATATACCTCCGGCGTTGACATTCCGCTTTTGGGAGAGATCTTATGGATATGCCCCTGACTGCGAACGGGTTCCCTGCCAAGCCTGCCCTTCGAATAACATACCGCACCGTACAAAAGATTGCGCGCGATCAGATCTGCTTCGTCCGCTTTTTTCCCGACATCCATCATGATCGCATAGACATCGCGAGGGCCGGCACAATCCGGCTGCATCAGGCTCTTGCGGATCGCATCCAGTGAGCGAATCTCCGTACCGCGATCAAAACAATCTTTCCCGAGCCGGAACCCTATGGGTTCTTCTATTGATTCAATTTCAAATCCCGCATAAAATTTTTTCATTTTGCGCCTCTGTAAAATCCTTTCCGTCAAAGCAATTTTTTATCAGTTTTCCAAAACGACTTCTTCCGTTTCGACTGTAATAAGCTGATCTTTGTGGTAAATTTCCAGCGGAGCCCCCGAAAGCACACGATAACTTGTCTTATCTTTTTTTACGCTGATATGCAAAACACTGTCACGGAAACGCAATTTAAATGAGTAACTGTTCCACTTTGCATCGCAATACGGTTTAAAATGCATCTTTTCGTCATACACGCGCAAGCCGGCATATCCGTTGACAAGCATCATCCAGCAACTGCCCATACACGCTGCATGAAGGCCGAAATACGTATTTTTGTTCACGTTGTCCAGGTCCATGCGGGCCGCCTGTTTCAGATAATCGTATGCCTCGCCGTAGTAGCCGATATCACACGCAACGATCGAGTATGTGTTGGACGAGAGCGAACTGTCATGTATCGTGAGCGGTTCATATACGTCATAGATCTTTTTGCGCATTTGAGGCGTAAACTCTTCATGCAGAAGGAATGTTAAAAGCACGATATCCGCCTGCTTGCACACTTTAAACCGCCACAAATTCAAAGGATGCATCGTGAAAAGAAGCGGCAGCCTTTCGGGCGGGATGCTTTCAATGTCGATCGGATCTTTATACAGAATACTGTCATCCTGCATATACATATCGTTCTCGTAATCATACGCGAAATACATGTTGTCCGCCGCACGTTTCCAGCGTGCAAACTCTTCTTCGTCGATCTTGCATTTTTCGGTAAGTTCTTTAAATTTTTCAGGCCGTTTTTTCCGCAGTCTGTCAGCAACTTCCAGACTGAAATAAAAATGTTTGCGTACCATCATGTTCGTGAACAAATTGTTGTCCACAACAGGATTGTACTCATCCGGCCCGCAAACCACGTTGAAACAAAACTTATTCCCTTTCCGCTCGATAAAGTTCCCGCGATGCGAAAGGCACAGCGCCGTCTCAAACAAAATTTCCGCGCACTTATCCAGCAAAAATTCTTCATCCTGTGTCGCTTCAAAATATTTGTAGATCGAATACCCGATATCCGCATTGATATGATAGTGTGCCGTCGCCGCCTCAAAAACATGCCCGCACTCCTCACCGTTAATGGTATTCCATGCGATCAACGCGCCCGGATGCTCCATTTCCCGCGCACGCTTGCGTGAACCGTCCAGCGTATTGTAGCGATATTCGATCAGCTTTTTCACGATCTCCGGATTGGTATAGAGGAACATCGGCATCATAAAAATTTCGGTATCCCAAAAATAATGTCCGCTGTACGCCGTACCCGTAATTCCGTTTGCCGAAACATTCGTAATGCCGTCTTTTCCCGTCGATTGATACATGTTGAACATTCCGTATCGAATGCCTTGCTGAATCAGCGCATCGTCATCAATGTTCACATCCGTTGCATCCCAGAACTTGTCCCAAATTGCTTTGTTCTTTTTAAGTTCTGCCGCATATCCCTCTTTCAAAGCTTCCTGAGAACGGCGGATCGCCTCTTCTTTAAAATCAGGAAAATCCCGCATGGTTGCATACACAACGGCCCGTTCCAGAACAATATGTTCCCCTTTCTTTGCCGTAAACGAATAGGTATCGGATACTCTGTGCTTTTTGTTGCTCTTGACAGGTTTGACCGAAGGCGTGACCTTTTCGCTTATCGCACAGATGATCTCGAATCCGCTTACATTCGTCTTGTACGTGACATATTTTGTATTTTTATTCCGCTTCGCATCTTCGAACGTATATACGTTTCCGACACTCGCGCCGATCTCTTCTTTCGTCGCGCCGCCGCCTCTCTTTTGCTGTTCGACCCCGCTCACAATGCGAATTTCGGCATCCGTCTGCGCGATCACTTCCGCCTTGATCATCAGAAGGTGTTTGTCCGCCTGCGACGCAAAACGGTGAAAACGCAGCAGCACGCTTTCCCCCGCCTGCGTATGATAGGTAAATTCCCGTACGATCGTACCGTCACGCATATCCAGCGTTCGGCTGTATCCCGTAACATTTCCGCCGAGCGTGCATAATTCATCCCCGACATAGATTTTGATATCGATCGGATTGACCTGGTTGATGATCGCATGATACCGCGAAGGAAAACCGGGCCGCTGCCAAACATGATGATAATCAAAATATTCGTAAACACCGTTGATCATCGTCGTCGGATCCGTGTTGGCGGGATCACCGTAAAATCCCTCTTCAAAAAATCCGCGCAATCCGATATACCCGTTGGCAACATTGAATATGGATTCATTGTTTTTATTATTTTCTTCGCTGTAATGCGTTTCTACTACTTTATAATCGTACGGTTCAAAAAGCACGGGAATATTTTTATGAATCTTTCTCATATGGTCTCTTTTAACTCCTTTTTCTGACTCTCGGCAATCCGAATCAGATCACCGAAATGTTCCAATCTATAATCGGCTTTTGCATACCTCGCAGCGTCTCCGATGCCGGCGGACATAAATCCGCCCCGCTGCGCCGCATCGATGCCCGTAAAAGCATCCTCCACTACCAAGCATTGCGACGGTGTCAAACCGATCATTGCCGCCGCCCGCAAAAACACTTCCGGATCCGGCTTTGCCTTTTGTATGCCGTTCCCATCCGAAACCGCATCAAAAAAATCTCCTAACCCGATCTTTTGCAATACAAGCTTCGCATTTTTACTGGAAGACCCGATTGCCATCTTCAATCCCATCTTCCGCAATTTATACAAAGTATCCAGTACCTCCGATGATACATCTTTTTCCGACATCCCATCCAGCAATGTTATGTATAATTCGTTTTTCTCCCGCGCAAGCTCCTCTTTTTGCTCCTGAGAAAACTCCGAGACCCGATCTCCGAGGATTCGATTCAGTCCTTCCATACGGCTTACGCCGCGTATTCTGCTGTTCACATCCTCTCCGATCGTAATTCCCACTCTTGTCATCACGGTTCGCCAAGCATCAAAATGAAAACGATCCGTACTGCATATAACACCGTCTAAATCGAAAATAATACCTTTCATTCACGATTCTCTCCTTACCTGTCTTGCAAATTAACTAATTTGATTATACCATTTCCTTGACTGAAATCAATATCCAGAATTATTTTATACTGTACTATATTATTTATTTTAAAATCTATCGGAAAGAAGTGAGAAAAAATAAGGTATAAAAAAATACCGTAAAAACAGATGCCGGCCGGGCATCCGTTTTTACGGCGCCGATTTTTATCGACGGCTAAATCTCATACAACCATATATGCCGAATGCTTCAAAGGCCAAAAAATAAAAATTTACTCATTCATTTCATCCAGCATAAGATTGCGATTGAGCCGATTATAATCCTCTCGAAACTGCTGCGGACTTTTACCCACGCTCCTCTTAAATAAGCGATAAAAATACGATTCATTTTCAAACCCGCAATCAAAATAAATATCTTTTATCGACCTGTCCGTATCGATCAACTGCTTCTTTACAAGATCAAGCTTCTGCGCGTTGATATATTCGAATAAATTCACCCCCATTACACTCTTAAATATTTTACAGAGAAAGTTGGGACTCAAATCACTCAATCGCGCAAGATCTGTCAATGTAAAGTGCGTCGATACATTGTCCAGAATATAATTTTTAACTTTGAGCACTTTTTTGTAATTTCCTTTTACCGAACGACTTGGATTTTGCATATAACGAAGAATTTCAAAGTCGCGCAAAACCTTCATAAGTATTCCATACAACATAGCTTTCAGAAAAATCTGATCCTGCCGACCGCTCAAAGTATACTGGTGAAAAATTTCCTCAAATCGTTCTTCATAGTCCGCGAGTTTTAATCCTGTGATATAACAAGGTATTTCTGCAAAACTTTCTCCTGCGCCTTCTGCCTTCGCTTCTCGTTCCAGCGCATTATACCCCTTGAAATCAGGGTCAAGATATGCTTCCTCTTTTTCCCGCGCATAGAACATGTCAAAAATGATCATATATCCATAATATGGCAAAAAACCTTGTACCACATCTCCCGGTTTACGAAAAAACAGTGACCCGGATTCCGCCTGCAAGCGCATGCCGTTCGTTTCTATATAACCGCTTCCATCAACGATGAATTCTAATTCGTACCATCGAACCCGCCTCTTTTTATAGCTCGTTCCCGCCTGCGGACAATTCTCACGGCGTACAGCTTTACAAAAAATTACATACGGATTCATTTCTTCATACATCTGTGAATTCATAGCTGCTTTCCTGCACTGTCTTTTTTTATTTTATCTAATTCTACAATAACACAAAATCCCGTACTTGTCAATATGAAAAGGCGAAACGCTTCTCCGCGTTTCGCCTTTCACACATTAAAATCGTAGGCCTGATAACTTCATTCCTTACTTTGCATCGATCTTCGGACAAAGCCTCATTCGATCACTCCGCCGCCGATACATTTGTCACCGCGGTACAATACGGCATACTGCCCGGGCGTCACTGCCCGCTGCGGTTCGTCGAACATTATCTCCAAAGTATCGTTTCCCGTTCTCTTTACACGTACGCCCTGTTCCGTCTGCCTGTACCGAAATTTTGCCATACAGGAAAACTCCTCTTCCGCAGGAGGTTCAGGGATCCAGTTCATTCCCGACACACGGCAACTGCGCGTATAAAGAGCACTCTCATCGCCGTGCGAAACATACAACACATTGTTTTTCAAGTCTTTCCCGATCACGAACCATCGCCCGTCAACATCCCCTTTTCTTCCGCCTAAATCCAGCCCCCGACGCTGCCCGAGCGTGTAATACATTAAACCGATATGCTCCCCGACTTCTTCTCCGCTCTCCGTCAGAATTTTTCCCGGGCGCGCAGGAAGATACGTCTTCAAGAAATTACGGAAATTGCGTTCACCGATAAAACAAATCCCTGTACTGTCCTTCTTCTTCGCCGTAGAAAGCCCCATGCTTTCCGCCAACGCCCGCACTTGCGGCTTTTGCAATTTCCCGAGCGGGAACAATACCCGCGCCAGTTGTTCCTGTGTGACCTGGTTTAAAAAATAAGTCTGATCCTTATTTTGATCAGCGGCTTTGAGAAGAAAATGTTTATCTCCTTCATGCGCGATATCACAATAATGCCCCGTCGCAATGTAATCTGCACCCAAAGAAAGTGCATGCTCGCGAAAAGGTCCAAACTTGATCTCACGGTTGCACAAAACATCCGGATTCGGTGTCCTGCCTCGCTCGTATTCTTTTAAAAAATATTCAAACACCCGCTCATAATACTGCTTTGCAAAATTGACGGTGAAATACGGAATCCCGATCTTGTTGCACACCCGCTTTACGTCTTCATAATCCTGCTCGGCTGTGCAGCAACCGTTTTCACCCTCTTCTTCCCAGTTTACCATATAAAGCCCGATAACATCGTATCCTTGTTCTTTTAGAAGCAAGGCCGCCACCGAACTATCCACACCGCCGCTCATTCCGACGACAACTCTCTTTTTTGCTTGCATAGCTTTTGCTCCATGCCCGTTGATATAAAATTATTATAGCGCGCCTCACAATATTTTGTCAAATGAAAGAAAGGGCTTGCCGCCAGCGATACTTCGCCGCAGACAAGCCCTTTTTATCTATGATATTGTATTTGTGATTCGAAGTATCAATATGCGCGCGCAAACAGCACGACATGCTTCGCCTTTTTACCACAGCATACGCATGTATCCGCCGTTTCACCTTCCACGATGACACGTGAACTCGCCGCCGTCTGTTCTTTGATCTTATCTTCGCATTCGCGGCAACCGCACCAACCCGCCTTCACGAAATTACCGCCTTCAACACCTTTCAGCAAACCGTCGATGTCCGTCGCGGTCACGACGCGCTCCTCTTTACGCTTTTTCGCCATCGCCAAAAGATTCGCCTGTATTTCGGCAAGCAGTTTCTTCACTGTTTCCGCGGCGTTTTCCAACGGTGCTTCGATCTTTTCATGCGTATCTCTGCGCACCAACACAAACTTGCCGGACTCAATATCACGCGGCCCCAATTCGATACGCAGAGGCACGCCCTTCATCTCCCATTCATTGAACTTCCAGCCGGGGCTGTTGTCCGAAGCGTCCGTTTCGGCGCGAATACCGGCCGCCATCAGTTTGCTTTTCAGGTCCGCGACCGCTTCGAGAACCCCTTCCTTTTTCGCCGCAATAGGAATAAGGATCGTTTGCACAGGCGCAACTACGGGCGGTATGATCAGCCCGCGCGCGTCGCCGTGTGCCATGATCAGCGCACCGATCAGACGGGTAGACACTCCCCAAGAAGTGGTGTATCCGTATTTATGCGTTCCGTCCTTGTCGAGGAACTGAATATCAAACGCTTTGGCAAAATTTTGTCCCAGATAATGCGAAGTGCCCGCCTGCAAGCTCTTGCCGTCGTGCATCATCGCTTCCATACCGAAGGTCGCCACCGCGCCGGCAAACTTTTCCTTTTCCGTCTTTCTGCCGGTAAATACGGGAATTGCAAGGCAAGTCTCCGCAAATTCCTTGTAAACGCCCAGCATCTTCATGGTCTCTTCCATCGCTTCCTCTTCGGTTGCATGGACGGTATGCCCTTCCTGCCACAAAAATTCACTGGTACGAAGGAAAGGCCGCGTCGTCTTTTCCCAGCGCACGACGTTCGCCCACTGGTTGATCAAAATAGGCAGGTCGCGATACGATTGCAGCCATTTGGAATACATTTCGCCAATGATCGTCTCACTCGTCGGGCGAATGACCAACGGCTCAGCGAGCTCTTCCCCGCCGCCCACAGTCACAACCGCTACCTCGGGAGCAAAACCTTCCACGTGTTCCGCTTCGCGCGTCATGAAACTATACGGTATCAAAAGCGGGAAATAGGCGTTCTGATGCCCCGTCGCTTTAAAACGCGCATCGAGTTCTTTCTGGATGTTTTCCCAAATCGCATATCCGTACGGGCGGATGACCATCGTGCCCTTGACAGGACCGTAATCCACCAGCTTGGTTTTAAGCACAACGTCCGTATACCAACGGGGAAAATCCGTTTCAATGTCGGCGATCTGATTGACGAACTGATTATCCTTTGCCATGATTGACCTCTTTCCTATAATATAAATAATGTCAGATATTTTCTTTTGAGTATACCACAATTTTTTCTTTCAGACAATGATTTTTTGCCCGCCGCGCATAATTTTATCGCGGAAAACGCAATTCCTGCGTTTTTCATATCGCATCCTCAATCTTGCCGCAACTGTGCCGTTCTCCAAATAACCGAAACCGAACCCGGTCCCACATGCGAACCGATGACCGGTCCCATGATCGTCACATCCGGTCGAAACTTCCAGCGCGCTTCGATCATATCCGCGAGCTCTTGCGCCTGCGCCTCTGCATCGGTATGAACGATCCAGATCATACGGTTTTCTTCCACAGGATTGAATTTTTCCATCTTTGCAAGCGCGTACGCAAATGCCTTTTTCATGCCCTTGCACTTGTCCACAACGGTCAGTTTACCGTCGCGCGTAAACGAAAGTACGGGTTTGATTTTTAAAAGCGTCCCGGCCGCCGCAGCAACCGCCGACACTCTCCCGCCGCGCTTTAAATAATAGAGATCGTTTGCGATAACGGCGTACTGGATATGCAACGGCATATCACGGACATATGCGACCGTATCTTCAAAACTTTCTCCCGCCAAACGCAATCGTACCGCCTCTTTGACCAATGTGCCGCATCCGATCGTTGCCGCAAGCGAATCAACGACTTCGATCCTGCATTCGGGATTTTGTTCCATGACGGCTTTCGCAGCATCCGCCGCCACACCCGCCGTCGGCGAAAGCCCGCTCGAAAGGCTGAAATGTACGATTTCCTTTGCCCCGCTCTTTACGATCTGTTCAAAGTGCCGCTTGTGGCTCTCAAAGTTCAACATGGACGTACGCGAAAACGCGCCTTTCCGCAATTGTTCATAAAAACCGACGTACTGCGAATAATCCGTAAAAGCGTCAATGTTTTCGGTCAGCACTCCGTCTTTTTCCACTGTATATGTCAAGCTGACCATGCGGATATCATGTTCGTGCAGATATTCCGCATACAGGTCGCAAGTCGAATCGCTCGATATGATAAAATTCTGCATAATTTTCTCCGTTTTTCGTTATTACAAGCAGGCAAACAGCGGAGGGCATCGCTTGCTCCCCGCTGTCTTTCTTTTTACATGATCAGCGCGCCGAAGCATGTCCGACGCGCTTTGCGCTTTAAAAACTCAATCAGTCGTTGCGCTCCTGTGCCGACTTCCACATGACCGCAACAGCGCCCGGCCCCACATGTGAGCCAATGACCGGTCCCATAATGGAAATGTCGGGACGGAAATTCCAACGCGCCTCGATCATATCCGCAAGCTCGTTTGCCTGCGCTTCCGCATCGGTATGCACGATCCAAATCACGCGGTTTTCTTCTACCGGATTGAATTTTTCCATCTTTGCAAGCGCATTGGCGAACGCTTTTTTCATTCCGCGCACTTTTTCTACAACCGAAAGCTTCCCTTCGCCCGTAAACGACAAAACAGGCTTCACCTGCAAAACAGATCCGGCAACCGCAGCAAGCGTTGATACCCTGCCGCCCCTCTTTAAATAGTATAAGTCATTCGCAATAATATAATATTGCATATGACTGCGTACTGCCAAAACATATTCGTTCGCTTCATCCACTGTCTTGCCTTCGTCACGCAAACGCACCGCCTCGCGCACGAGAGTGCCCTGCCCGATCGTTGCCGCGAGCGAATCGACCGCTACGAGATTAAAAGCAGGATAGTCCTTTTTCACATCTTCCGCCGCCTTGCGCGCGACCGTCACCGTCGGCGAAAGACCCGTGGAAATAGTAAAATGCAGTACATCCTTCGCCCCTTCCTTCGCAAGAGCAAGAAAATGCTGGTAATGGCTCTCATAATTGAGCATGGACGTACGCGAAAATGCGCCGCCGCGCAACTGATTATAAAAATCGACGTATTGCGAATAGTCTGTAAAGGCATCCAATCCGTCGGTAAATTTTCCGTCCTTTTCGATGGTATACGTCAGGCTGACGTGGCGGATGTCGTGTGCATCCATGTAATCGGCATACAAATCAGCAGTCGAATCGGTGGATACGATGAATTTTTTCATGTTTTCCTCTCTTTGTCAAATTATGAAAGCATACGCTTTTGTTTATTATACCATAACTCGGCCGTTTTGTAAAACAGATCGGACCGCCCGCGGCTTTTTTTTCGGGATATAAAAAATTTGCCAATTTTTCGCGAAAAAAGCAGAAGCAAACACATACCTTTCTATAAAAATAACTTGAAAAAAAACAGCCGATGAAGTATAATAAAGGGCGTGAACTAATTTTCGGAGGCTGCAATGGAACTGAAAAACTGGCTGGAACTCAAAAGCGGAACGGACGTACGCGGAACGGCGCTCGAAGGTGTAGCGGGCGAGCCCGTCAACCTCACCGACGAAGCAGTCGAAGGTATCGTCAAAGCATTTTGTTTCCGTCTTGCAACTTCAACACACAAAGACAAACTGACCATTGCCGTCGGGCATGACTCGCGCCTATCCGCAAAGCGTATCTCCGACTGCGTGCTCCGCGCGATCTGCGAAAGCGGCTGCAATGCGATTTTTACGGGACTTTCCTCGACCCCGTCCATGTTCATGCTCTTGCAGGAACCCGATTTCGGTGCGGACGCTTCGATCATGATCACAGCATCCCACCTGCCCTATAATAAAAACGGCTTAAAATTTTTTCTGCCGTCGGGAGGACTGGAAGGAAGCGACATCACGCAGATCTTACAGCTGGCTGCCGATGGCAAAACCTTGCACGGCTCCGGTTTAAAAAAGGATATTTCCTACCTCGGCCGTTATTCGGAAAACCTCGTGCGGCTCGTACGCGAACGCACCGGCAAAGAACAACCGCTCGCAGGTAAAAAGATCGTTGTGGATGCAGGCAACGGCGCAGGAGGTTTTTATGCCGAACGCGTTCTTGCACCTCTTGGTGCGGATACTTCGGGCAGTCAGTTTCTTGATCCCGACGGTTCCTTCCCCAATCACATCCCCAATCCGGAAAATAAAGAGGCAATGCGTTCGGTCTGTGAACGAGTCAAGGCAACAGGTGCGGATTTCGGTATCATCTTTGACACCGATGTGGATCGCGCGGGCGCTGTCGGTTCGGACGGAGAAGAGATCAATCGCAACCGCCTGATCGCGCTTATTTCCGCTATTCTGCTTGAAGAGGAGCCGGGTTCCGTCATCGTAACCGACTCCGTGACCAGCGACGGACTGGCAAAATTCATCACGGCGCACGGCGGAATTCATTGCCGCTACAAACGCGGATACAAAAACGTCATCGACAAAGCGAAAGAATTATGCGACGCGGGGAAAAACGCTCCCCTTGCCATCGAAACGAGCGGACATGCCGCCCTCAAAGAAAATTATTTTCTGGATGACGGCGCATATCTCGTCACCCGTCTTCTTATAAAACTTGCCGAACTTTCTGCGCAAGGAAAAGATATTGCTTCGCTGATCGAGGATCTGCCCGAGCCTAAGGAAGCTGCGGAAATACGCCTCGGCTTCACCGACGAAGGCAAAAAAGATTTCAAAAAATACGGAGCTGATGCTATTCAGGACATTACCGGCCGCATCACCGCAATCGAAGGCCTGTCTTTGGCGCCCGACAATTTTGAAGGCGTACGCATCAACTTTGACAAAACTCACGGCAACGGCTGGGCGCTCGTGCGCATGAGTCTGCATGAACCCATCCTGCCCGTGAATATCGAAAGCGATTCAACCGGCGGCTGCAAAATCATCGCTGAAAATCTCGCTTCGATTTTAAAACCCTTCGACACACTCGTCGATCTTCATAAACTGTACGAATTTATAAATAAATAATTTTGAGATCATAGAAAAGGAGATTTTTGTATGAACGTTCGTGAACAAGCGGTCAACACAATCCGCGTGCTCTCCGCAGAAGCCATTCAAAAGGCGAATTCCGGACACCCCGGTCTGCCCCTCGGCAGCGCGCCTATCGGTTACACCATCTTCGCTGACTTTTTGAAATTTAACCCGAAAGACCCGAAATGGGACAACCGTGACCGTTTTATTCTGTCCGCAGGCCATGGCTCAATGCTGCTCTATTCCCTGCTGTATCTGTTCGGATACGATATTTCCATGGAAGATATCAAGAATTTCCGCCAGCTCGGTTATAAGACGCCCGGACACCCCGAATACGGCCATACCCCCGGCGTGGAAACAACGACCGGCCCCCTCGGACAGGGCATCGGCAATGCTGTCGGCATGGCGCTCGCCGAAGCGCACCTTGCCGCCATCTTCAACCGCGAAGGCTTCCCTATCGTCGATCACTATACGTATGCTCTTTGCGGCGACGGATGTCTTGAAGAGGGAATTTCCTACGAGGCTTGCTCCTTTGCAGGAACACACAAACTCGGCAAACTCATCCTTTTCTATGACGACAACGATATCACTATCGAAGGCGATACAGACGTCACTTTCACCGAGGATGTCGGTATGCGCTTTAAAGCGCAGGGCTGGCAAGTCCTGAAAGTTGACGACGCAAATGATATGGAAGCGATCAAACGCGCCGTCCGCAAAGCCAAAGCAGAAACGGAAAAACCTTCCCTGATCATCTGCAAATCGATCATCGGATACGGCTCCCCGCTCGCGGGCTCCGCAGATTGCCACGGCGCTCCGCTCGGCGCTGAAAATCTTAAAAAGCTCAAAGAAAACTTGGGCTGGGAATACGAACCTTTCGAAGTACCGCAGGAAGTTGCCGAGTACTGCAACGCGATCGGACGCAAAGGCGTTGCTCGCCAGGGTAAATGGAAACGCCTTTTCAAAGAGTACGAAGCGGCGTACCCCGAACTCGCGGCACTTTATAAACAGTATATGAGCAACGAACTGCCCGACCTCAAAAATGATGCCGACCTGTTCGATTTCCCCAAAGCAGACGCGACGCGCGGCACTTCTTCGACTGTTCTCAACAAACTTGCCGAGCGCATTCCCAATCTCATCGGCGGTTCTGCTGACCTCGCTCCTTCCAATAAATCCAATATGAAAAAGTACGCGGCATTCTCTGCTGCGGACAAGAGCGGCTCCAACATCCATTTCGGAATCCGTGAACATGCAATGGCAGCAATCACGAACGGCATGCAACTGCACGGCGGTTTGCGTGCATACTGTGCAACCTTCTTCATTTTCACCGATTATATGAAGAATGCAATGCGCCTTTCCGCTCTCATGCACCTGCCCGTGACCTATATTCTTACACATGATTCCATCGGCGTCGGTGAAGACGGTCCCACACACGAGCCCGTTGAACAACTCATCGGCTTGCGCTCTATGCCGAACATGAAAGTGTTCCGCCCTGCCGACGGCAAAGAAACGACTGCCGCATGGATCTCTGCTCTTACGGGGAACGCACCGACCTGCCTCGTTCTCACCCGTCAGAATCTCCCGCAATACGAAAATTCGGGACTGGAAGCGCTCAAAGGCGGCTACATCCTCGCTGACAGCGAGAAAAAGGTACCGGACGTACTTCTCATCGCCAGCGGCTCGGAAGTTGAGCAGTGCATGAAAGCAAAAGATATTCTCAAAACCAAAGGCGTCGACGCGCGCGTCGTATCCATGCCTTGCATGGAAGAATTTGAAAAACAGCCGCAAGCTTACAAAGACGAAGTCCTTCCGCCCGAAGTCAAAGCGCGCGTATGTGTGGAAGCGGGTTCCCCGTATTCTTGGTATAAATACGCGGGCGATTGCGGTGAGATCATTGGCATGTCTACCTTCGGCGCAAGCGCTCCCGCAAACAAATTGTTCGAAATGTTTGGCTTTACTGCCGATAATGTTGTCGAAAAAGCATTCCGCTCGCTCAATAAAGTGTAATTTTCAAAAAATCAAGCCGTCCTGTCACTGCGGGGCGGCTTCTTTTTATAATTTTACCGCCGTGCATTATTTAAGCGCACGGCGGTAATTATTTAAAACGAAATATATTTTACAATTATTTCGTAAAAAATCCCATTTGGAGAAAAGTCATGTTTCAATTTCGAGCCGTCGGACATAACGTAAAAGAATATCACCCCATGCAAATGCGAAGGCCCCAAGGCTTATATGAATTCTATTTGCTCATTTACACCAAATCCCCCTACACGCTGACCGACTGCCAGCCGCCCGTATTTTGCCGCCCGGGGAGTTTGATCCTCTTTCCTCCGTACGCTCCGCAAAATTGGGACACTCATCCCACCCCGATACTAAAACGCATCACCAAAGGTTTTCCCGCAACGGTGTGCTCAATGGTAAACTTGCCCGCGCTTAATAATACGTCTTTACGATATTCTTTACCGCGAAATTTTGCGCGAAAAATTAGCATATCCGTACTTTCATCGTATTCACAGTTTCCTTGCACTTTGATCTTCTTACCGATCTTGGGAGTTGCCGTGAGCGAAAACGTTCCACCTTCTTCAAGCGTAACAATGATGGAACGAAAAGAAGACAAAACATTTTTATCGCCATGCTGCGCATATTCACAATGATACTCTCCCAAATAAGGTTGCGCAAAAGAGCGCAATGAAGACAAGCTGTTCACCTCACAACCACACAAAATACAGCTGAGAGCAAACACAGCAAAACACACCGCCAAAGCGTGCAAAAATCGCGTCTTATCTTTTTTTACGAAATTCGATTGATTTTTCCCCTGTGAAGTTATATAATAATTACGTAAATTCATTGTGCCCTCAGTATGTGAAGCAAATAGAGCTTTTATGCGGGGAACCCCTCGGAGACTTATGAAATTCGATGTAGAACTTGTAGGAAAGATCGGTTCGATGGCACTCATCGACAAACAGGACAACATGATCGATTATACCCGCGTTGCACGCCTGTCCCGCGAACTCAAACCCGGCTATATCTGGATCTCGAGCGGTGCAACTGAAATCGGTCGCTTAGATTTTATGATGCGCGCCGGTCGAGAACTGCCCGACACCGAAGATTCAAAAACTGATTATGCCGCGCAAGGCCAGGCAATTCTTATGCAGACCTACCGCCAATACGTGGACAGTAAATATTCCGTGCGACAGATCCTCGTCGAGCATCACCATTTCAACGATCCGGTCAAACGCGAGCACATCAAAAAACTGCTTCTGCGATGCAAAGAACAAAATGCGATACCCATCATCAACTACAACGACGCAGTTTCACAGTCCGAAAACCGACGTATGGAGATCATGGCCCTTTCACGCTCACAAACAGAAGTGCATGAATGCATTGATAATGACGAAACGGCTTCCCTAGTCGCCTGCCTGGTAAAAGCGCAAACACTGCTCATCCTGACCAGCGTCGATGGTATCTATACCGATCCGAATGATCCGTCTTCCCTCATCGAAGAAATTTCCGGCAAAGATGCTTACGAACTTGTCGAAAACATCGAGCACTATAAAAAATACTGCGAAGGAGCGTCGCGCAAAGGCGCAAACGGTGCAAAAGCGAAACTTGAATATATAAAAGAGGCTGCGGCACAGGGTACATGTGTGTTAATTGCCAATGGTAAATATACTATCCGTGAAGTACTTTCCGGTAATGTTCGCTGTACAAAAATTCATATTCGATAATTAAAAAGGAGTTTACCATGAACCAAAACGAATCAAACCATCGTAAAGTGAAGCGTATTTTCAAAATTTTGGGGATTATCTTAACGATTATAGGCTTTGCATTTGCCATTACGGGTTTTGCCAGTTTCTTCATTGCAATGAACAATGCAACAACGCCGACACTCTTTTGGTGTTGTTTTGTCGGCTTCCCTATTTTGGTAGTGGGCTTGTGGATGCTGATGTTTGGTTTCCGCAAAGAGATCATGCAGTACGCCAAAAACGAATCTGTGCCGGTTTTCAATGACGCTGCAAAACAGGCGCAACCCGGTATTTCTGCCATTGCAGAAGCTGTTCGGGAAAAACCCGAATCTGTTACTTGCCCGAAATGCGGAACACCTTGCCCGTCGGACGCAAAATTCTGCGAACAATGCGGCGCTACCCTGTACAGCACCTGCCCCGCATGCGGTGAACAAGTTTCTCACGATGCTCTTTTTTGCAAAAAATGCGGTAAAAAATTATAAAAAATTTTATGTGAA